>NZ_JBITZP010000036.1:29244-79743 GCF_044546945.1 Kitasatospora sp. NPDC053057
CGGCGTGCGGGGGTTATTTGGTTTTTCGGTTGTTGGCCGCGCTCCTCTCCCTTCCGGGGCGGCCGCCGGGCCGGGGCTCCCCGCCCCCGCGCCCCCCCCCCGGGCCGCTTCCGGCGACGGACGTCGGGTCACGCGGTCAGACGGTGACCCGTTCGGTCCGCTCCGCGTCGAGGCCGGCGGGCTGCTCGGCGGTGGCGGCGTCGGCGGCGGGGGTGTTCTCCCGGGGCGCGGGGAGGACGGCCATGATCACGGCGGAGATCACGATGGTCGCCGCCCAGGCGAGCCCGTACTTGCCGACGGGGGTGCCGGAGAACGGACCGGCGAACCAGTCGCACTTGGTGAAGGCGAGCCCGATCAGCAGCGCGAGGACCCACGAGACCATCGCCTGCCAGCAGAAGCCGCCCACGTACCAGTACCGGCTGCCCTTGCTGGTGTCCATCAGCGCGTCGGCGTCATAGCGCACCGCGCGCGAGCGGCGGCGGAACATGTCCACCGCGTAGACGCCGATCCAGGCCGAGAAGGAGACGGCGAGCAGGATCAGGAAGGTGATGAAGGAGCCGAGGAAGCTCTTGGCGACCAGCATCAGCATCAGGCCGCCGACCAGCGAGATCACGGCGTTGATGCTGACGGCCATGGCGCGCGGCAGCTTGACGCCCATGGTCTGCGCGGTGAAGCCGGCCGAGTACATGGAGAGGCTGTTGATCAGCAGCATGCCCACGATCGCGGTCAGCAGGTAGGGCACGGCCAGCCAGGTCGGCAGCAGGTCGCCGAGGAAGGAGACCGGGTCCGCGGCCTGCGCCAGGCCGGGCGAGGCAACCGCCATGACGGCGCCCATCAGCACCATCGGCACCATCACCAGGCCGGCGCCGGAGACCGTCACGCCGACGATCTTCCGGCCGGAGGCGGCGTGCGGCAGATAGCGGGCGAAGTCCGGGCCGGTGGGGACCCAGCTGATGCCGCCGGCGGCGATGGTGCCGATGCCGGCGATCATCATCGCGGTGGTGCCCGCGGGCTTGGAGAAGACCTCGCTCCAGTGCATGGTCGCGATCAGGTAGCCCAGCACCAGGACGCTGAAGACGCCGAAGAGGTACGTCGACCAGGTGTTGCAGACGTTCAGCGCCTTGCGGCCCATGCCGGAGACCAGGAAGGTGCAGGCGACGAAGGCGAAGAGCGTGATCACGATCAGCGCGGTGTTGCTCTTGATGCCGAAGAGCAGGTCGAGCACCGTCAGCACGGCGTAGGCACCGGTGACGGCGTTGATCGTCTCCCAGCCGAAGCGGGCGATCCAGAGGATCGCGCCGGGGAAGAGGTTCCCGCGCACCCCGAAGGTGGCCCGCGAGAGGGTCGCGCCCGGAGCCCCGCCCCACTTGCCGGAGACCGACAACACGCCGACCATGCCGAACGAGACGAGCGCGGCGCACGCCGCGACGATCAGGACCTGCCAGAAGTTCAGCTGGTTGAACACCACCAGGGCGGCACCCATGGTGAGCAGCAGGACGCTGATGTTCGCCGCGACCCAGGTCGGGAAGAGCTCGCGGACTCTGCCCCGGCGCTCGTGGTCGGGGACGGGTTCGATACCGCGGGTCTCTATCGCACCGTCGGTAACGGCGGTGGACGGGTTGTCCATGTGGGTGGCTCCGTGCGTGTGAAGCGGGAGATAATTCGGGCAAATGACATATTTGTGCAACTCTTCGCGCGTAGCGCGGGAGTTGAGTCATCCTACTTTGTTCAAGATGTGACCCGAATGATGCGGTTGCCCGCTAGGACGGCCGGGCCTCTCGCCCGTACAGCCGGGCCTCTCGCCCGTACGGCCGGGCCTCTCGCCCGTACGGTCGGGGCCTTTCGCCGTACGGCCGGCAGCTCAGCCCCGGGTCTTGCAGGCGGGCTCGTGCCAGGTGGTTCGAACCACCGTGCCGCCCGGGTTGATGTGCTCGCTGGACCAGGTCCGGCAGCACCCGCTGCCGCCCGGCCGGGCCGGAGCCGACGGCCGCGCGGCACGGACCGGAGCGGCGGCGGTGAAGGCGTCCGGACGGCGGCTACGGCGGTGGCGCCGGGTGGGAGTCGTCATGCCGAAGGCTCTGCCCACCACACCCCGGCGTCGAACCCGGCCACCACCCGTTCGGAGCAACGCGGCGGGTTCACACCTCCCGCTGAAGTGCGGTGGGAGGTTTCCGCCCCCGGTGCCGGTCCGGCCGGGCGGTCGCGCCCGGCCGGACCCCTACGTCCGCACTGCGGATCGGCTCAGCAGCCGGTGGCGTTGTAGTTCCAGAACGCGGCCCTGGTCTGCGGTCCGGCGATCCCGTCGGCGGTTCCGGCGTTGTAGTTGAGGGCGTTCAGGAACTGCAGGGCCGTGATCGTGTTGTGCCCGGGGTCCCCGTCGACGGAACCGGCGTTGTAGCCCCAGGCGTTGAGCATCCGCTGCGCCGCCGCCCAGCTGTTGGGGCCGAGCTGCCCGTCGACGGAACCGGCGTTGAAGCCCCAGGCGTTCAGGCAGCTCTGCCAGTTCTTGGCCCGGTCCGTACTCAGGCCGAGGTTGTTCACCGACAGGACGGTGACGCGCAGGCTGCTGGTCGCGGGCTTCGCGGCCTGCTGGGGGGCCGCGACGCTCGCGCTCGCGCCCGCGAGGCTGCTGGCGGCGATCCCGACGGCGGCGGCCGCGGTGACGAATGCCCTTGCCAAAGAAGATCGCATTGGTTCCTCTCTCCGAACGGATTCTGGAGGGCTTTGACGCGAGCGCCGAGACCAGTTGTCCGCGCCATGCCAAGCATTGCCGGAACCGGGCGGCCGGAGATAGTACGAATCCGGTCCGCCGCCACCTGGCACCCGGTTCGGGCCCCGTGGCAGGCGCCCGCCACGCCTGACCCGAATCCGTCCCTCGAAACGGGCCGCCCCCGGCCTGGAGCGACGACGCGGGCCCGGCGTCGGCGACGGCGACGGCGACGCGCTGATGACGCCGCACGCTACGAGCGGCGGTAGGTGGAGCAGCGGCAGTACTTCTCGTTCCGGTAGCCGACCCAGTCACCCGCGCCGTCGTAGATGTCCCCCGAGGCCGAGACCCGCACGGAGCAGCTGCCGCTGGAGTAGTGCTCGCCGGGGCTGTGGCCGCAGGTGGCGCAGTCCGGCCTGGGCGGGGGGAGGTCGGGAAGCGGGGGGAAGGGCGAGCCCGTGCGCCAGATGGCGACAACGGCGACGAGCACGGCCGCCACGATGAGGATGCCGACCAGACCGATGATGGTGTGCGCTGTCATGAGTGCCACCCGGGGCGTACGTGACCTGCCGTCCCGAGGACCATGAGAGCAGCGCGCGGCCGCCCGCGTCGAGCGCCGCCTGCCGCGTCGGCCTGTGCCGCTGACGAAGAAACCCGACAGGTTCGCGGAATCTCACGCCGCATCGTGGAGGAACCCGTGGGTCGCTCCGCCCAATTGTGCGGACGTACCCGTGAGTTCACACCCCCGACTCCGGGGCGCTGGTGTTCAGCATCTCCGGCAGCAGCACCCGGCAGGCCCGCGGCATCGCGTCCGCGATGGGGGAGGCTCTTTCTTCCGGACGGAGGCCCCCGACATCCTCAACGCATGGAACCTGCGCCTGAGCCCCCACGTCCAACGCGATGAAGCCCCTCTGGGACACCAGAGGGGCCCACCGTGAGGAGGCACCCCCCTGAAGCGCAAGGCCGCTCTGCTCGCCATCTCGCTCGTGCCGTTGCTCGCCGCGTGCAGCCATGAGACGCCGGCGGCGGCGGACACCTGCGGACAACGAATCGCCGGGCAGACCGACCCGAACACGCTGGCCGTCTACCGCGTGCCCGTGGGCAAGGACTCTGTCCAGGTCGACTACCGCGCGCAGAACGTACATCCCGTCAGCGCGTACCTCACGACAACGAACGGGACCGTCGTCGGCCGTGCCTCGAAGCCCGCCCACGACGGCAAGGCGACAGTCGATGTGCTGTGCTCTGGAGTCGCCTGGGCACAGGTGACCGACCCGCACAACTTCGACTATCAGGCCGTGGTGATGATCACTAGCTCCGGCCACCCGAACATCGTCTCGTCGGAGCCGCTGTTCGTCTCCGGATCGGTCCCCACCGTACCGAGGACGCAGCCGTAAGGATCGCCGGCGTGGGGTGAGCAGTGGCGGGCGGCGGCGATTCACGCAGCGAGGCGGCCGCCGACACCACCCACCGCCGGGGGCAGGGATGCGTCGGACCGGCATATGGCGGCTCCGGCCTATACTCCGACCATGTCGAGCTTGCTGGACCTTGCCATCCTCGGGTTCCTGTACGAGGAGCCGCTGCACGGCTATGAACTGCGGGTCCGGATCGCGCGGTTGTCAGGGCACGTCAGGGCGGTCAGCCACGGCACGCTGTACCCGGCCATCAAGCGGCTGGAGACGGCTGGGCTGCTGACCCGCGAGGCGCAGCCCGGGACGGTGGCCGCCCCCCGGCACGTGCTCAGCCTCACCGAGGCCGGCCGGGCCGAACTGCAGCGGAACCTGCGGGAGCCCGCCGAGCCGTTCATCACCGACGAGAACCGCTGGTTCGTGCTGCTCGCCTTCCTGCGCCACCTGCCCGACCCCGGCGCCCAGGCGACCGTGCTGCGCCGGCGCCTCGCCTTCCTCAGCGAACCCAGCAGCTACTTCTACGACGGCGACACCCCGCTCGCGGCGGACGATGTCGACGATCCCTTCCGCAAGGGGGTGCTGCTGATCGCCCGAGCCACCTCGCGTGCCGAACTGGAGTGGCTCCGGAGCACGCTCGACGAACTCGCGGCAGCCGCCGCGGCCCCAAGGTCCTGACCGTCGAGGCGGTCCAGGCCTCCGACGTGGTGATCACCATGGGCTGTGGCGACGCCTGCCCCTACTTCCCCGGCAAGCGGTACCTGGACTGGAAGCTGGAGGACCCGGCGGGCCAGGGCGTGGAGGCCGTCCGTCCGATCCGCGACCAGATCAAGGCCCTGATCCGCGGCCTGCTCGCCGACCTCGGCATCGACTGCGACGACGCGACCTTCGAGAGGGCCGCCCCCGAGTAGAAAGCCTTCGACGCCGTTTGTCTCCCGGCCCGCCTGGTCGCCATCGACCAGGCGGGCCGAGTCGTCGGGTGGGCCGCGCCGACCGCCGGCCAAGGCTTCATGAGCGAGGCGGAGAGCCGCTCGCCTGAGACGGCGTCAGCCGGGGTCGACTGTGTCGGCCATGTCGGCCGGTCGCCGAATTCACTTGAACCTCCGTGCGCGGTGCTTCTACGATTCGATATGTCGAAACGACATAAGGTGGAGTCGACCTAGATCGAGTCGCCAGACCCTCGGCGCACCACGGCCCGCTCTGGCCCCGGTGCCTGGTCGTCCACACCGACCACGCGCTCGGCCGAACCGCTAGGAGGTCCCCGTTTTGTCCGCCCCTACGAACCCGCAGTCCGCGACACCGGCACCACCCGAAGCACCCACACCCGTGGCAGAGGTGCCGGACGGTGACCGCCCCGCCGGACGCTTCTCGGTGATCCCGCTGATGGCCCTCGGGCTGTCCGTCTTCGCGCTCTGCTCGGCGGAGTTCGCGCTGATCGGGCTGCTGCTCGACGTCTCGTCCGACCTGCACGTCACCGTCGCCGAGGCCGGCCGGCTGCTCACGGCCTACGCCCTGGCGGTGGCCGTCGGCGGTCCGATCATCACCGTGCTCACCGCCCGCTTCGCACCCCGGCCGCTTGCCCTGACGCTGCTCGGCGTCTTCGCGGTGGCCAACGTCCTCGGCGCCCTGGCGCCCAGCTTCACGATGCTGTTGGGCGCCCGCACCGTCGCGGCGCTCACTCACAGCACCTTCGCGGCAGCCTGCATCATGCTGGCGCTGCGGCTCTCGCCGCCCAACCGCCAGGCCTCCGCCATCGCCTGGGTGGCGGGCAGAAGGTGTCGGTGGCCACCGAGCTCAAGGTGCTCGGCCGGCCCCAGGTGCTGTGGGCGATGGGCGTCACGGCGGTGTCCCAGACCGGCTGGTTCCTGCTCTACAGCTACATCACCCCGCTGCTGCGCGACCTCACCGGCTTCGGAGAGTCCCTGGCGGCCGGCATGCTGTTCGTCTTCGGCTTCGGGGGGTTCCTCGGCAACGCGCTGGGCGGTCGGCTGGCCGACCGGTCGCTGCGCGGCACGATCGCCGGGATGCTGGCCGTCCTGGCGGTGATGCTCCTGGTGATCGGCGCGGGCGCCCGGCACGCCTGGCCGACCGGCATCGCCGTGCTGCTCATCGGCGTGGCCTCCGGAGCCCTGGTGCCCCCGTTGCAGGCATGGGCGCTGGGCGCCGCCGGCGGCGGGTCGACGCTCGTCCTGGCCGCCAACGCGTCGGCCTTCAACCTGGGCAACGCGGCCGGCTCCTGGGCCGGCTCGTGGATGCTCGGCGGCGGCACCGCCGTCAACGTCCTGGGATACGTCGGCGCGGCGATCGTGCTCCTGTCCCTGATCGGCGTGGTCGTGGCGCTGCGGAAGCGTTAGGCCGGCGCCAGCGAGAACCGGACCTTGGGGCGGGCCTGGGCGCCCGCGCGGTGGTAGAAGCGGATGGCGTCGGTGTTCCAGTCGGGCGTCTGCCACTGGAGTTGTGCGGCGCCCAGCTCTGCCGCCGCGTCCTGCACGGCGGTGAGCAGGGCGCGCCCCCAGCCCTCGCCCCGGTGGGGTTCGGTGACGAACAGGCAGTCCAGGTGGACGTAGTCGGCCGCCTGCCAGGTGGAGAACTCGCGGGAGTAGGTGGCGTAGCCGATCAGTTCGCCGTCACGGTCGACGACGAGGCACCAGGCCCGCGGGTGTGCCGAGAACAGCACGGGCTCCAGGCGGGTGGCGAGGTCGGCGGGCACGGGTTCGGCCCGTTCGAAGGCGGCGTGGGCGGCGCACAGGCGGGCGATCGCCGGCAGGTCGGCCGCGGTGGCCGGGCGGATCACGCCGCCCGGCCGTGCGGTGTCGTTCAGCATGCGCAGGTGATGCCCGAGCGCGGGGCGGTCAGGTCGTCGACGGGGCGCTGGTCGGTGCCGGTGGCGGTTTCGTAGGCGAAGCCCTCGCGTGCCCAGTACTCGAAACCGCCGAGCATCTCCTTGACCTGGTAGCCGAGGCGGGCGAAGGCCAGCGCCCCGCGGGTCGCGCCGTTGCAGCCGGGGCCCCAGCAGTAGGTGACCACGGTCAGGGACGGGTCGATCAGCTGCGGTGCGAGTTCGGCGATCCGCGCGGTGGGGATGTGGAGGGCACCGGGGATGCGGCCCTGGTCCCAGGCGGCCTCGCCGCGGGTGTCGACGACCACGATGCCGGGTGCGCCGGACAGCAGATCGGCGTGGACGTCGGAGACGTCCGCCTCGAAGGCGAGACGGGCGGCGTAGTGGGCGGCGGCCTCGGCCGGGGCTGCGGCGGGCACGCTCAGAACGGCGCTGGTGATCTCGGCGGACGTGGTGGCAGACATGGGGTTCCTCTTGTTCTTGCTGGTCAGGACGGGGTCCGGTGGGCCGTTCCGGGTTCCCCCGTCGGCGATGGCTCCATCCTCTGATCCCCGGGCTCGCCCGACGAGTGGCGTCAACGCCTTGGGTCGCCAAGATCCCGCCAGCCGGTGCCGGCGGCCGCTGCGGGAGGATGCCGGTGTGACGATCACACCCAGGCTGGTGGCCACGTACCCGATCCCGGACCGGGACGGCGGCGCCCGGACCCTCCTCGACCCCAGCGGCCCCGTACCCCGTCTGCACGTGCGCAGCGCCGAGTCGCTGCGCATCTACGAGCTGCGGGAACAGGCGGAGCCGGCAGCCGAGTTCCCGGCCCCGACGCCAGACCGGTGGACGAGGGAGTGGGTGGCCCCAGACCTCTCGTTCGCCGTCTTCGGCACCACGACCGAGTACCGCGCGGTCGCCCCGGACGGCAGGACGTTGTGGAAGCAGCCGTACGGCGCGTGGGAGGTGGGGCGCTGGGGCTACCTCGACTTCTCGACGGCCGACGCCTCCCCGACGGGCGGCACCGAGGAGGAGCTCCGGATCTGGCTGCGGCTGCCCTCCGGCCTGCCCGACCGCACCCTGATCCTCACCCTGGACACCGAGGGAACGGAGCTGGCACGGAGCATGCTCCCGTGCGGCGGCTACGGGCAGTTCGTCAGCCTGCTCCGGGACGGGAACGGCGAGATCATCGGCGTGACCGTGTCCGACGGGCAGGGGCCGGACACGCGCTACGAGGCGCGCTGGGAGTGCGGTGGCATCGTCCTGGGCCGGCAGCAGTCGCCGCAGGACCGGGACGGCCAACCCGCGAGCGGACGCGACCACCTGGGCACGGACTCACGGCGCACCCGCTGCATGACCGTCGACCGCAGGGGACGGGACGTCAGCTGGCACAGCCTCCCCACCTACCAGGTCACCGCCTCGCTCGCCCTGAGCGACTTCCCGGCCCCCGGCACCGGCGACTGCTCGGTGCACAACGACCCGTACATCTCCTGCCCGAGCGGCTTCGTGGACGACGACACGGCGCTGGTGGCGCTCTACAACCCGTACGACGAGGCAGCGGTGTACGTGTTCGGCGAGGAGCGCTGGAGGCAGCACAGCCACTGGCTCGCCGACCCCGCCACCGGCGCCCTGCACGGCCGCATCGAGTACCCGATGCCCGAGGTCGACAACGTGACGCCGCTCGGCGACGGCACCTGGATCACCCAGGAGTGGGACGCGTACCACCGCTGGCGGCGCTGAGCAGCATGTGGCGGGGGTCTTCGAGGCCCCTCAGCACGCTCGCCGCCCGCTGGCACGAACACCGAAGTCACTCAGCCGACCGCCTTGCCCGCGTCATCGACAGCCACTGATCGTCGGGCGCGCTCGGGCGACCGGCCGGCACCGGATAGTGTGGTGCGAGAGGCAAGGCAGGAGGATTCCGATGGGTGTCCAACCCGTGTACCACCACCCCCCGCAGCCCAGGGTGCCCCGCACCCCCGACGGCATCGCCGCCGCGCTGCAGGGCGGCCGGCGGATGGAGTTCTACCGCGAACTCGGCCAGGCCCCCATCGACCGGGCGGAAGAGGTCCTCAACCGCTGGTGGTGCGAAGCGGAGATGGACGCCGATCCCGAACAGGACCGCATCATCGCCGCCGCCCGCAACGGCGCCCTGTCCACCACCACCATGGCCGACGTCCTACGGCTGCGCCGCGAGCGAGGCGGGGACCTGCCGCGTGGGTAGCGAGGAACCGGACGACCTGTGGCCGGTTCTGCCCTCCGAGGCTGTCCAGGACGCCCTGTCCGATCCCAGCCTGCCGGTCGAACTGTTCTCCGCGGTCGTCGCGCTCACGGTCGCGATCGCCGAGGACCCGTGGCTGCCGGAGAGCAGCGCCCGCGACAACGTCGGCGACTGGCGCCGACTCCCGATCCCCCGTGGGCGCGGCCTGGTCGAGTACGTCATCGACACGCACAGCCACGTCGTACGCCTCACCCGCATCATCCCCCTCTGACGAGCCACCGCCTCGCAGCCCCTTCTACAAGGAGCAGCCGGTGGCCGGACGGCGGGGCGGGTGGCGTCAGTCGCCTTCTCCGAGGCCGCGGTCGGGCGCACCCATGTCCCCGGTGCGGGGCGTGCCCTCGGCGAGTCCGTAGCGCAGGTGCACGGTACCGGTCGGACTGGCGGCCGGCGGCTGGAGGAGCGTGAGGTTGGTGGGCACCGCGCCGCCGTCGAACACCTTCTTGCCGACGCCGAGCGTGATCGGGTGCACCCAGAGGTCGAGACGGTCGAAGAGCTTCTCCCGCAGCAGGGTCTGCACCAGGTTCAGGCTCCCGACGACCTTCACGTTCCGGTGCCGTTCCCGGACCTCGCGCACCGCCGCGGCCAGGTCCGGGCCCAGTTGCGTGGACCCGGCCCACGGGAGGTCCGCCCGGCCGCGGGAGGCCACGTACTTCGGGACGCGGTTGAAGAGCTCGGCGATCTCGCCCTCCTTCTGGTGCGGCCAGTAGGAGGCGAAGAGGTCGTACGTCCGCCGGCCGAGCAGGAGGGCGTCCGTGCCCTCGTACGCGGCGACGATCTGCGCCCCGGTGACCTCGTTCACCAGGGGCGCCTGCCAGCCGCCGAACGGGAACCCCTCCGGGTCCTCGTCGGGCCCGCCGGGCGCCTGCCCGACGAGGTCGAGGGTCGCGAACAGTTCGATCTGGATGAGGCCCATGCCTTGTGCTCCCGGTGAGTCGGTGTCTCGGCCGGGATACCAGATCCCCGCCGCGTCGTGGCGGCACTTCACCTGCGCGGCGGCGCGGCCCGGGCTCCGCGTTGACGCCGCACGAGCCGCTGCTCCGGTCCGCCCACCTAACTGTCGTGGACGGTCGGTGCCCCCAGGTAGGGGTGCAGCCGGGTGGCCGTCCTCGCCAGGGCCGCGAGCTCGGGAAACTCCGGACGCCCATGCCCAGGACGGGCGTTGCGCCCTGGACCGCGTCGAGCAGGGAGGCCCGGCCGCCGTGCGTGACGAACAGGTCGGCGCCGTGGAGGAGGGCGGGCTGTGGGACGTGCTCGACGACCGTGATGCGGGGGTCCGGGCCGGCCACGTCCGCGGCGAGGTCTCCCGCGGACACGATCGCGTCGCAGTCGATGGCGGAGAGGGCGGCGATGATCTCCCGGTACGCGCTGGCGACGACGTCGCGGAGGCCGGACATCCTGGTGGTCAGGGTGCCGAGGCTCACGTAGACGAGCGGGCGGGGGGAGGGGGTGCGGTCCAGCCGTCCGGGGAGGGTGGACCGGAATGCCGCGACGGTGCGCCGGACGGCGTGCGCCGTGGGCGGGGGCGTGTCGTAGAACCAGTGGACCGGGGCGGGGGCGAGCAGCGGGGGCAGTTCGGGGGTGTCCTGCCCGTGTAGATCGTAGAGGGGGGTCAGGGCGGGCGCGATGTCGGTGTCCCAGAGGTCGAGGAGCAGCGGGCCGAGACCGTTGTCCGCCGCGAACACGGACAGGTCCAGGGCCTTCGCCGCGAGGTGCGCGCCGAGGTCGCTGCACTCGGCGATCACCAGGTCGGGCCGCGCCCCGGTCCACGCGGTGATGAGGTCACGGGCCTTCGCTTCGGCCTGGTCCGGCCAGAGCCGGCCGAAGACATGGCGGTTGAAGGATGCGTTTCCGGACTCCTTCCAGATCTCGCTCGCCGCCCGCTGGACGGCGGGATCGCAGGTCCAGTCCGTTCCCGCCCGATGGAACTCCACTCCTCGGCGGCGGGCTTCGAGGCGGAACATGAGGGAGGCGAAGAGGGTGACCTCGTGGCCCTGGTCGAGGGCCGGGCCGATGACGTAGTCGAGCGCGGACACGTGTGAAGGTATCGGCTCGGCGGTGATGGCTATCCGTAGGGGCATGGAGGCTTCCTGGCGTGGTGAGGGGGCGTCAGGCGTCGGTGTCGGGGGACGGCGGCTTGCGGGAGGGGTCCGGGCCGTCCGCGCTGCCGAGGACGAGGACCTGGAGGGCCGCGCCGGCGTAGACGGCCAGGAGTCGGGCGATCCTGCGGGGTGTGCTGCGCATGGTGGTGTGCCTGCTTTCGCGGTGGTCGGCTGTTCACGTGGTGGCGGTGTCACCAGGAGACGGCGTCGTCCATCAGCCGCTGCCAGTAGGTGACCTTGAGGGAGTCGTCCACGTAGACGCCCTTGGCGGGCAGCGACGGGTGGGCGCCCGTACCGACACTCTCGTCGCCGGAGGGGCCTTGGAAGTAGACGGCCAGGGACGTGGCGGTGTAGCCGTTCGAGCCGTCGGTGCCGTCGGTGGAGGACAGGTTGACGGAGGCGTAGCCGGACTCGCCGGGCTTGAGCGTGACGACGGCCTGCGGCTTCGAGTCGGCGATGACCGGGGGCACGGACTGGGCCTCGCCGAACCGGACGGCCGGGTACCCGTAGAGGTAGCAGGGGCCGGAGCCGGTGTTGGTGACCGTGAGCAGCATGTGGTTCACGGGGCGGTTCAGCGGGGCGGCGGTGGTCTTGGTGTTGGAGCCCTCGCAGGTGCTCGGCTTGGCGGGTGCGGGGGCCGAGGGGGCCTTGGGGGCGGGGGTGTTCGGGGCGGTGTTCGGGGCGGGCTTCGCAGTGGTTGCCGCGGGAGCCGGGGTCTCGCCGGTGGCGCCGGCGGACGAGGTGGGCGCCGTGGCGGGCGCCGTGGCCGGTGCGGCGGCCTTCAGCGTCGGACCGGTTGACGTCGCGATGTCCCCGTGGTCGTCGTCGGTGCACGCGGTCATCGAGAAGGCGGCGAGCACGACGCTCGCGGCGGCGGCGGCCAGACGGGTGCGGGAGGTGCGGACGGACATGTGGTCGTGCCCCTTTCGGCATTCGCTCAGTTCGCTCAGGTGGTGCGGCGATCGGATGACCGAAGCCTGCGGAGCGATCCGTCCCAGCCGCCACACCTGACGGCACGATGGGTAGGGTGGAACGGCGAACCGGGCTCTGACCAGCGGGGGTGGAACGGGCCTGGAACGCCGGAACGGGACACCGGGGATTCGGAGGGGACGGGTGTCGGAGGGTACGGGGGCCGCGGAGACGGAGGAGTTCGCGCGGCTGCTGCGCGAACTCAAGACCCGCTCGGGCCTGAGCTACGGAACGCTGGCCAAGCGGCTGCACACGAGTACGTCGACGCTGCACCGCTACTGCAACGGCACGGCGCTGCCGCACGAGTACATGGCGGCGGAGCGCTTCGCACGGATGTGCCGGGCGACTCCGGAGGAGCTCGTGGAGCTGCACCGGAGCTGGATCCTGGCGGATGCGGCCCGGGGGCGGCGGGCCGAGCGGGCCGAGCGGGCCGCGGAGTCACCGGCGATCCCGGTTGTCCCGGTTGCACCCCCTGCTGAGGAGGAGGGCGGGGCGCCGGTCGTCGCGGTGGTGGCGGAGCCCGCGCCGCCGCGGCGACGCCGTAGCGCGCTGATCGCCTGCGCCGCGGCCGTCGCCCTGCTGGGCACCGTCGTGGTCGTCACGCGTCCCACGATCTGGGGTGGTGGGAACGATCCGGGCGCTGCCACGGCTGCGACGACGGGGGCGACGGGCACGGCGGGCACGGCGGGCGTACCGGAACCGTCCCCGTCCGCCTCCGCCACCGCGGTTGCGACCGCCACAGCGACGCCGGCGGTCGCCGTTACGGCGACCGCCCCGAGCCCGAGCGCGTCCCCGTCCGCCGACGGGCCCGCGCCGCTCACCGTCGGCACCCGCCCGTACGTCTACAACGACCCGTGCAGCCAGCACTTCCTCGTCAACAGCGCCCCCGCCCAGGTCGGGCCGCCCGCCCCCGAGCGCGACGCCCCGCGCTGGGCCGCCGCCTACGGTGCGGTCTCCGCCGGCGGGCAGGAGGTCGCCCTCACCGTTCAGGGCACCGGATCGGACACGGTCGTCCTGGAGGCGCTGCACGTGCGGGTCACGGCCAAGGGCGCGCCGCTCGCCTGGAACGACTACTCGATGGGCGTCGGCTGCGGCGGCGGGATCGAGACCAAGTCCTTCGACATCGACCTCGACCGGGGCAGTCCCGTGATCACCGTCAAGGGCGGCCAGCGCGACTTCCCGTACAAGGTCAGCGAGTCCGACCCCGAGGTCTTCTACATCACCGCGCACACCAAGGCGCACGACGTCCGGTGGGACCTCACGCTGGACTGGTCCAGCGGCAGCCGCCGCGGCACCATACCGATCGACAACAAGGGCACCCCGTTCCGCACCAGCGCCAACGTCAACCGCCCCGGCTACGACTACCCGCCGGGCAGCAGCGAGTGGATCAAGCGGATGGGTGGCTAGGTGTTCTGTCCCGTGCGGTTGGGGACGCGGCTGGCGGATGGCTTGCCTGCGAGTGTGGTGTGTCCGCGGTGGTGATCCCACAGCCCCCGGCCGGCACTCCGATGGCCTGTGGTGCCGGACACCGCCATACCGGGGTACTACAGAGGACTTGACACCCTGGTATGACGGTTTCCGCCCCTCCTCGCCCGTACCGTCGCCCCTGTTCAGGGCGAGACGGAACCGAACGAGGAGGAACGGCGATGAGCAGGCGAGGTCGGACCGTGGCGGCGGTGCTGCTGGCGGCGACGGCGGCGTTGGGCGTGGTCGGCGCGCCGGGCGCGGTGGCGGCGCCGCAGCGGGGCACCGGGCAGCAGGCCAGGGCCTGGCTGCCGCAGCCCACCGGGCCGTACCCGGTCGGCACGACGTCCCTGCAGCTCACGGACGACCACCGGGACGACCCGTGGAAGCCCGGGCAGCACCGCAAGCTGATGATCAGCTTCTGGTACCCGACCACCCAGCCCGCCACCGGCAACGACCGCACGCCGTACATGCTCCCCGCTGCCGCCGATCACTTCGGCAGCGCCGGGAGCGTCGGCCAGAGCGAACACGAATTCGATCCCGGCCGCACCGACTGGGCAGGCATCCGCACCCACGCCCGCGCCGACGCGCCCGCCCTCCCCGGCGGCAAACGGCCCGTCGTGCTGTACTCGGCGGGCTTCGGCGACCCGCGCACCTGGGGCACCGGCCTGGTGGAGGACCTCGCCTCGCGCGGCTACGCCGTCGTCACCGTCGACCACACCTACGACGCCTCCGAGGTCGCCTTCCCCGACGGGGACCTCGCCACCTCCGTCCTCCCCGCGCTGATGGCCCAGCCCGGCCTCGACATGGGCGCCCTCCTACGCAAGATGCTGCAGACCCGGGTCGACGACACCCGATTCGTCCTGGACCAGCTCGCCGGGCTACGCCACGACAAGCAGCTGCCGGCCGGCCTCGCAGCCTCCCTCGACCTCGACCGGATCGGAATGGTCGGCCACTCCGGAGGCGGCTCCACAGCCCTCCAGACCATGCACGACGATCCACGCCTCAAGGCCGGCGTCAACCTCGACGGCCAGCTGCACTTCCCCGGCCCGGACGGGAGGACCGGCGTCTTCCCGACCAGCGTCGCCGAGGACGGCCTGACCCGGCCCTTCCTGCTCATGGGCACCCAGGACCCCGACTCCGGCAGCTACCACCAGCAGCCCGGCTGGGACGCCCTGTGGCAGCACAGCACCGGCTGGCACGCCGACGTGACCCTCACCGGCTCCCGCCACGGCTCCTACACCGACGCGCAGTCCCTGCTGCCCCAGCTCGCCCGCCAGGGCGCGATCAGCGGGACGAAGCTGACCGCCGACGTCGGCGACGTCCGCCCGGACCGCGCGGTGCAGGCCACCCGCTCGTACGTCGCGTCGTTCTTCGACCGCTGGCTGCGCGGCCACGACGACCATCTCCTGGACGGCCCGTCACCGCGTTTCCCCGAGGTGGTCTACGAGCGGTGATCCGCGACCGGAACCGAGTGTGACACGCGTGACGGGGGTACGGCTTTGGCCTCAAGCTGCTCCACCAGGTCGCACAAGGCAGCCTTCGCGGCCTCGCCATCACCGTGGTCGGACCGACTAGGAGTTCGTGCCCGAGGTCGACAGCGGCCACGCCCTGTTCTGGGCCCGGCGGCTTCATAGACGCCCTCCCGCACCGGCACTCCACCGGGGTCAGATCGTTCCGCCGAGGGGGCGCGTCGCCCAGGCTCTGACCTTGATCCACAGCAAACAGCCGGAAAGCAGGCCCACCGAGGCCCTCCCGCATCTCACGGAGGCCGGTGCCGATCGGGCCGTCCTGGGGCTTCGTGGTCTCAAGTCAGCGGGCCTCCCCCGCCCGCGCATAGAGTTTCCTGGTGACCCGCCCCGACCCGTACGACGTCCTCGCCCAGTGGCTCGCCGCCGGCCTCGGCAAGCACGGCCGCGCCCTGCAGGGCACCACGCCCACCCGGTACGAGGCCGACGTCCGGGACTGGCTGTACTTCACCGAGGAGACCACCGGCATCGGCGCCTGGAACGCCAACGAGTCGACGGCCTCGACCTGGGCGTACGCCCCCGCCCTGCGACCCCCGAACCCGGACCGGCCCTCGCGCCGTCCCCTGGCACCGCGCGTGTCCCTGCACAACCCCGCCCGCCGCCTGGCCGCCCTCGCCGCCTACTACTCCTACGCCGCCGGCGCCGGCCACATCCCCGAACCGCCGTTCAACGCCGCGGCCCTGCGCCCCGCCCCCACCGCGCTGCCCCGCACCGCCCCGCTCACCCTCGAACAGGCCGCCGCCCTGCAGTACGCGGCCGACGACATCCTGCCCGGACGCCACCGCCGCGGCCCCTACGACACCGCCCCGCACCGCGACCGCCTGCTCGTCCACCTCCTCCTCGACGGCCTGCGCCCCCGCCAGGCCGTCGGCATCGACCTGGAAAGCCTGAACGAGGAGGACCCGCACCGCCGGATCCGCACCCTCACCTGCCCCGCCCCCAAGGGCGACGGCACCATCACCCACCAGCCCTCCCGCGAGGTCTGGCAGGCCATCGCCGACTACCTCCCCCACCGCGTCGACGGCCGCGACCCCGAAACCGGCCGCCGCCCCCTGCTCACCAGCCGCAACGGCCGCCGCCTGGACTCCAACACCATGCCCGGACGCATCGTCAAAGCCATCGCCGCGCGCGTGCCGGAACTCATCTTCGAACCGAACACCATCACCCCCGACCGCCTCGCCATGGCCCCCGCCGTCCTCCTCGACCACCCCCTCCCACCCCCCGGCCCCGACGGCTGGGCCCCACCGGACGCCCCACCCCTCTCACGCCTCCGCCTCGACCTGCGCCACGCCCTCGACACCGCCCCGCACTGCCCACCCGTCAACGGCGGCTGCCCCGCGGACTGCGAACGCTGCGCCGTCCGCCAACGCCTGTGGACCCAGTGGGAACAGCGCTGGAACGCCACCACCCCGGCCTACCTGTCCTGGCCACTGCCGCCCTACGACCACCACCAACGCCCCGCCGAACGCCTCCTCGCCTACCACCAGCACCGCTGCGCCATCTGCGGCTCCCTCCCCGCCCCCGGCCGCCCCGCCCACACCGAGGACCACGACCCCCACACCGGCCTCACCCGCGGCCTGCTCTGCCACCACTGCCGCCCCCAGGCCGAACGCGGCGCGGCCCCGTTCTGGGTCCGCTACCACGAGCGGCCGCCGGCCGCCGTGCTCGGGCTGGAGCTGCACTACCCGGCCCTGGACGGGGGGCGGCGGCGGTAGGCGCGCCGCCCCCGCCCAGGGCGTCAGCAGCCATTCCCCGCAGCGGACTCGCGAATCTGACCGACTCGGAGCTGCGCACGATGGTCGTGCCGACAACATCCGCGCGGATTTTCCGCGGAAAATCGGTCGGCCGCAGGAACGGCGCCCCTGCCGGAATGACGGACGGTCAAGCCCCCGAAGCCGCCGCCTGCCTGCTTCTGACATCGCATCGCCGATTCTCGCGAGCAGGCCATCGACGCCAGCCTGGTTTGCCACAGGTTTAATGGCGTCATTTGTGTTCAAAGCTCAAAGCGTGGCGTGAGCGCAGCAACCACATCACGCTCCTTCGCGGAGATGCCACTCCCAAAGGTCCGCACAGTGACACCGGCTCCGGCCGTCGCCCACCGCACTCGCCACAGGCGAGGGGGTGGGTTCAGGAAGCGGAACAGACAAGACCTTCAAAGCCACGCAGGAAAGTCCGTCCTCCCGGCCCCGGTCCGGGAGAACAGGCAGACCTATTGAGACGGCGAGGGGTTCAGCTTCTCCCCCGCGTCAGATCTGCCCGACTCGGGGGCGGGAAATTTTCCGCGGAAAATCCAGATCCACGACGCACGGGCTCCGCTGCTCTGCCGATCCCGGAGACGCTGTATTTGCCGACGTGGCCCGCCGTCCTGGACGCCCGTAGGACTCCGGCCTGCGGCTGCCCTCCCCGGGGCAACTATCAGCGTCTCGCCCTACGCCTTCTCCCCCCGACGGCACCGGCTGGGGGGGTTCAGTGGCGCTCTCTCCCGGCAGCGCCAGCGGCCCATCGCCCCGGCTTCACCCGCTCGGTGCGCCCCGACACTCAGGCTCCGCACCGAGGTCGGCGACATCAGTCGTCCGCGTCGAGGACTTCCACCACCAGGTCACCCAGGAGCCGTTGAGCCCGCAGCGGGGCGGGTGACCAGTTCGACGAGCGGGTAGCGCAGCGGGAGGTCCCGCTTCCGGCCGAGGAGCTCCGTGACCCGCACCTGCCCCCCGGCATCCGAACCACGGCGACTCGGCCCCGTAGGACCTGCCAGCGGGAACGGGCACCTGTTTCCCGTGCCCGAGGCAGGTAGGGAGGCCGTCCTCCCGGCGGCGTCAACCAACGCCGCCTTCACGGAGTCCGGCGTCTCCCCGCACCTGCCGGGCAGAGATGGTGCCGCTGCATCGCGTCCGTCGGCAGCCGACTCCTCGAAGGGCCGGGGCGCACGTGGCTAGTGCCGCATCAGGCAACGTTCGCCCTGTAGTGAGGCCCCGCCTGTCGACGGCTTCGGCCGCTGGGGATAATCGACCGATGAGCGCCTTCGATCGCCCTATGCCGCCCCTGAACGCCGACGAGCGCACGACGCTTGAGAGCTGGCTCGACTTTCACCGCACCACACTGGCCATGAAGTGCGAGGGGCTGGACGATGAGCAGGCCGCCGAGGCGTCCGTGCCGCCGTCCGGCTTCACGCTGACCGGCCTGGTCCAGCACATGGCGGAGGTGGAGCGGAATTGGTTCCGCCGCGTGTTCGCCGGAGAACAGGCCCCGCCCATCTACGACCCGCAGGCCGACCCGGATGCCCCCGACGGTGGTTTCGATGTGGCTGAGGGCGCCACCCTGAGCGACGCCCTCGCCACCTGGCACGCGGAGATCGCCCGCGCCCGCGAGCACTGCGCCGACCGCGCTCTGACCGATACGGGCCGCTTCATGGAGCAGGACGTCAACCTCCGCTGGATCTACGTCCACATGATCGAGGAGTACGCCCGCCACAACGGCCACGCCGACCTGGTCCGGGAACGCATCGATGGCACCACCGGCGTTTAGCGCCGGATCAGGCAGCGTTAGCCCTGTCGACGACAGCGCGTAGGCGCTGGTCGTCGGCATGGCGGTTTCGCCAGATGATGTAGCGGCGGATCATGCTGCCCTGCTCCTTATGGCTGGCATGGTCGGTGCCGTCGAGGGTGAAGTAGCGCAGCGCGGTGAACTGGGCCTCGATGCGGTTGAGCCAGGAGCTGTTGGTGGGGGTGTAGGTGATCTCGACGTTGTTCGCCGCGGCCCAGGTGCCGACGCGTTGGCACTTCTTGGTGGTCAGGTGCGGGGAGAAGTTGTCGCAGACGATCGCGATACGGACCTGGGGCGGGTAGAGGCTGCGCAGGTAGCGGCAGAATTCCAGGAACTGGGTGCGCTTCTTGACCGGCTTGATGTGGCCGTAGAGCTTGTCCTTGGCCAGGTCCAGGGCGGCGAACAGGTGCCGTACTCCGCCGTAGCGGTTGTAGGTGGCCCGGCGCCGTCGGCGAGGTTCGCGGTCGGGGTCCTTGTGCTTGCCGCCGCGTTCGGCCCACTGCCGGCCCGGGTGGGGCATCAGGTTGAGCGGCCCGAACTCGTCCATGCAGAAGATGACTTCGGGCTCGCCCTCCTCGGGTATGACCTCGGCGTCGGCGATCGCGTAGAGGTGCTCGACGCGGGCCTTCTTCGCTGCGTAGTCAGGGTCTTTGGAGGTCTTCCAGGTCTTCAGGCGTTGAAAGGAGACGCCTTCCTCGCGGAGCAGGATGCGCAAGCCCTCGTGGCTGATGTCGTCGACCACCCCCTCGGCGACCAGGAAGTCCGCCAGCTTGGTCAGGCTCCAGGTCGAAAACGGCAGGTCGTGCTCGGCCGGCTTGGACTTCGCGATCTTCTTGATCTCGCGCCGCTCGGGCAGGGTGAAGGTCTTGGGCCGGCCGCCCTTGTACTTCGGATACAGGGAGTCGAAGCCGTCGGTGTTGAAGTTGTGGATCACGTCCCGGACCCGGTCCGCGCTCGTGAACGTCACCTCGGCAATCTTCGCCACGGGCATACCCTGCGCGGACAGCAGCACCATCTGGGCGCGCCGCCAGGTCACCACCGACCCCGTGCCTCTGCGGATGGTCCGCAACAGGCGCTGCCCCTCGTCGTCATCGATCTCGCGGACCACGTACTCGTTCTGCCACCCAGACAGCCTGGCGACACCGCGCCGTCCGGACCAGCATCCGAACGGCGCGTCACGTCACTACGGGGCAAAGGTCGTCTGATGCGGCACTAGGAGTCCCGGCTCGGGAGGATCGGGACTGCGTATTCATCCGTGGCGCCGCCTCAAGGGAGTGTCGTGTGGGTCCTGCCGGGTCCAAGCCACCACCTCCTGGTGCCCGGGCAGCGGATCCGATCCACGAACCAGGTCGGGAAATTTTCCGCGGAAAATCGGTGGGGCTCTGTCCGCTCTGACGAAGCACAGCAGTCGGCCCGGTTCACTCGTGGCATTCGACCGCGGAAACCCCGGGAACCTCAAGGTCGTCCTCAGCGGGCCAGCGCCCTTCTATGTGCAGCTGGATGAGCGCGGCGTGGGACAGCGGGGTGGTGGGGTCGGCGACGTCCCCGTTGGTGGTGTAGTCCAGGAGTACGACATCGTCCTTGTTCCTGAGCTGCTCGACCAGGTCGGCGACTCGGTGCTCAAGGATCCAACGGTAGGCCGGCAGGTAGATCCGGCGCCGAGCCGTTTCGTAGGGCAGCAGCCGGTTGCCGTCCAGACCGGTTCGGTGACCCTGGACGGGACCGTACCGGCGGACCGTCCGCTTCAGGCCCTTCATCGTGGTGACCCCGAGCTTCGCGGGGTCGACGTCGGAGTCCTGGAAGACCTTGAGGGCTTGCCAGATCCCTTCCACGGACTGGCTGGTCGCTCCGTCGCTGTAGGGGACCGGGATACCGCCGTGCGGGTAGAACGGGCTGAACCGCACCCACGGGTCCGGTGCCTTGGAGGTGACGTCGATGATCTCCGCGCCGGGGAAGGCGGCGGTCAGTGAGGTCATCGCGCGGCGGCGACTGGCAATGCGGATCGACATCTGAGGCCCCCTGGGGATTGATGGCAACAACCGTCGAGCATCCCCGATGCCACTGACATCCCCGCCGCCCGTGGGAGCCGTAGAGAGGAGAGCTGACAGGGCCCCGAGCACGCGGCAGTCGGCTGGCACGACGTGGCCAGGCTCGTCACGTCTGCCGGCCGCGGCTCCCCCAGCTTCGATTTTCCGCGGAAAATCCGGACGCGCCGGTGGTCCACCGCGCGGACGGGTGTCCGACGGCACGATGGCGCGCAGGGGACGGCCTACGCGGCCCGAGCCGTCTACCGGTCGTCGAGCCGCGGAATTTTCCGCGGAAAATCGGTCGACCGCAGGAAACAGCGTCCCTGGCGGAATGACGGACGGTCAAGCCCTTGAAGCGTGAGGGCGAGTGCGCGATCTTCTGGACCGTGACCTCTATGACTCCCTCCGGGCCCGTGGCTGCCGAGAGCAATCGGATCAAGGTGTGGTTCCGGTTCGTGCCGCGTGAAGACTGGCTTCCCTATGACACTGAGGGGCTGTGGGCAACGCGGCTGAGCGCCGATACCGCCCGGGTGGAGAACATCCCCTTCCTGCAGAACGGGGTGGCCGAGGGCGAGGCCGTGCGGTTCGTGACGGATGCCGACGGTCTCCGTTGGTCGAAGGAGCGAGTGGAGGCGTCGGGCAACTGCACCATCCGGGTCCTGCCCGTTCCCTCCGGGCCGCTGGGGCGAAGCGCTCGGGCCGTGCACGAGCGGCTGTCGCCGTTTGGCCTCGGCGGTGAGGTCTTCAGCATGATCTTGCGAGGAACCCCGGCGCTTCAGGGCCGGGAGGAATCGCATCCTCGGCCTGGAGCAGTGAAGCGGCGGAGTTCTCTATGTCACCGCTCGGGCGGGCGTTGTCAGTGCCTCCTTGTAGCTTGCGGGCATGAAGACCGTGACGCAGGTGAAGCTCCTGCCGACGCCTGATCAGGCGTCGGCTTTGGAGCGCACCCTGCGAACGGTCAACGAAGCGGCGTGCTGGGTGTCCGGGATCGCGTTCGAGCGCGGTGTCCCGCGTGAGTACGAGCTGCGCAAGCACACCTACGCCGAGTTGAAGGCCCGTGGGCTCGGGGCGCAGACCGCGCAGCATGTGATCAAGAAGGTTCGTGACGCCTACACCGCGTTGACGGTGAACATCAGGGCCGGGAACCTCGGCAAGCCGGGGAGCAAGCGCCGCGTCAAGGCCGAGTCCAAGCCGATAATCTTCCGGCCACAGGCAGCCCAGCCCTATGACGACCGATGCCTGAGCTGGCAGTTGGACGCGCGGACCGTGAGCATCTGGACGACGGCCGGCCGACTCAAGGGGGTGCGGTTCGCGTGCTCCCCGGATGCGCTGAAGACACTTCGCGATTGCCGCCGGGGCGAGAGCGACCTGATCCGGCGCGACGGTGTCTTCTACCTGATCGCCACCTGCGACGTGCCCGAAAAGCCACTCAACGAGAACGCTGCCGGGTTCCTCGGCGTAGACCTCGGAATCGTCAACATCGCCACCACCAGCGACGGCACCCGGCACGCCGGGCGCGGCCTGAACCGGCACCGCAAGCGCCAGCTCGACCTTCGCCGCAAGTTGCAGGCCAAGGGCACCAAGTCCGCGAAGCGGCTGCTCAAGAAGCGGGCCCGTAAGGAAGCCCGGTACGCGGCGGACGTCAACCACCGAATCTCCAAGACCATCGTCACCACCGCTGAACGCACCGGTCGCGGTGTCGCTCTGGAAGACCTGAGCGGCATCCGCGACCGGGTACGGCTCCGCAAGGACCAGCGGACCTCCCTGCACTCGTGGGGCTTCCACCAGCTCGGCCGGTACATCGCGTACAAGGCCAAGCGAGCCGGTGTGCCGCTGGTGTACGTCGACCCGGCGTACACCAGCCGGCAATGCTGCGAGTGCGGACACATAGACCGGAAGAACCGGCCGAAACAATCCGAGTTCGCGTGCCGCGCCTGCGCAGTCATGATGCACGCGGACCACAACGGTGCCCGCAACATCGCCCGCAAGGGCGAGGCTGCGTGGACAGCGGGGCGTCAGTCATGCGTCCCAGAGCCAGCCTGACGGCAGCTCTCAGACGTGGGAGGCCACGCGACAGCCAGCCGCGCCCTACCCACAAGCCCGGTCCCTTTAGGGCCGGGTCAAGTTGACCCTCGAACCAAGGCGCCGGACTCGGGTGCCGCGATTCGGATGTTGTCGTACGGGTGCTCCGCCACGGGATGACGCCATCTGCGGCACCGGGGGACCGGGGTGCGAAGTGTCGTAATCGCCTCTGGGAGCGAGCGATGTCGACCGCGTCTCGGCCCGATGCAGCTCCGCGGCCCCTCGAATTTTCCGCGGAAAATCGGTCGCCCGGAGCGGACCGGCCGGTGGCTGGTCGGAGTTCTCCCAGACCAGTACGCCGGGACCGTCAGCCGTGATGACCGGGATCCAGGCCTCGGCGGCCTCCGAGAGCCAGGGCTCGTCGAGGACCAGCGGCGGCGGGTAGAGATCACCGCTACGACCGGAGCCGTACATCCCCAGGGAATCGACGGCGGCCCGTAGCCGGTCGAGCACCCCGGCCGGCCACTCCAGGCCGCACTTGTCCCATCCCTTCAGCTCGCCGACGAAGATCTCGTTCATGTCCTCGTCCAGGTCCGTTCCGGAGAGCGGGACGAGGTAGCCCTCCTGCTCGTACCGCGCGCAGGCGTGGCCGCCGCACTGGTTCTGGTGGACGACGCCGGTGGGGGCCGCCACGATGACTTACATCCAGCCGCCGCCACACCCGTCCGGGTCGAGGTAGACGTGCCGCTTTGCCGTCGTCGCGTCGTGGGGCTGGTCCGTCATCAGGGTCGGTCTCCGGTGGGATCCGGGTGGTCGGCGGTCTGGAGGAGCTCGCACCGGCGACTGCCGTCCGTGGTGGCGGGGCCATCGAACCTCGGCCGGGGTCCGCGGACCACTGGATTTCGGTGGGCGCCCGGCATCCCGGATCCGGCCGCCGGCGGGCTCCGGAATTTTCCGCGGAAAATCCGGGGGACCAACACCCCCCCACCGATGCCGCGTCTTGATCACTGCGACGATGTTCCGATGTCCTCCTCGCCCCTCCCCGACCTGTGGCTGCGCGGCGTCGCCGCCAACCCCGCCGCTCCGTCCGAGGTCCTGCTGCGTCTCCTGGCCCCGCAGGCGCGCGCCGCCTGGCCGGTCCTCTGCAGGGGGAGGAGGCTTCCCGCAGAGGTCGTCGAGGCGGTGCTCGCCCACCCGGAGAGGGCGGTTCGCCGGGCCTTCGCCCGTAGCCGGTACGCCGCTCCCGCTCAGCGCGGGCGGCTCGTCGGCGACCCGGATTCCCTCGTCCGCGCGACCCTGGCCGCAGGACCGCGCCCGCGCCTGGGGGTGGCCGACACCCTCCCCGACGACGTCCTGGAGACGCTACTGACCGCGCGGAACGACGACTGGCAGGAGCAGCGGCTGACCGCCGACGAGATCAAGCAGGAGCTGGCGTCTTCCGGGCAGATCCCGCAGTCGTTCCGCCGCGGGATGGTCCGGCACCCGAACCCGGAGCTGCGGGCCCAGGCCACGAGTCTGTGGCTGTGGCTCAACCCCGCACAGCGCGAGGCGCTCCTGACCGACCCGGATCCGGCGGTGTCGGAGGCCGCGCGTGAGAGCAACCGGATCCTGGAGCCGGCGGCGATGGAAGCGGACCTGCCGGAGCGCGACTGCCACTACCGGTCCCTGCTGCTCGTCAACTACGCCGTCTCCCAGGCGGTGGCCGAGCGCTGCCTCGCTCAGGGGCGCAACCTGTGGGCGCTCGCCTCCAACCACCACACGCCCGGCAACGTCGTCGCCCGGCTGGCGCGCGACCCCGACCCGGCGGTGCGGGAGCGGGTGGCCGCCCGGGCCGACCTGGACGCGGCTCTGCTGGCGGTACTCGCCGAGGACCCGGACGAGACCGTACGGACCCGGGCCCGGCTGCAGCCGCTCCCGCGGACCTGGCCGCAGCGCGCCGCCCTCGACCGGGTCGTCGGGCACACGGCCGAGTGCGTCGGTCCGGTCGGCGAGATGTTCCTGGAGCCGGAGGCGGGCTGGTACGAGGCGTGCGCGGTGTCCGAGGAGCCCCTGATGCGCCGGGTCGCCGCGACGTGCGCATGGCTGCCGGGGGAGTCGGTCCGGTGCTTGGCCGCCGACCCGGACCCGGATGTACGGCACCTGCTGGCCCTCAACCATCCGCTGGCACCGCCGGCGATCGTCCTCGACGCCTTCATCGCCGTACCGCGCCACCGCCCCTACCTGCTGACGCTGCCCCGGCTTCCGCGCACCGGACTGGGGCACCTCCTCGACCACGCCGACGCGGAGGTCCGCGCCCTGGCCGCCGCCGACAGCGGCCTCGCCGAGCCGCCGGTACGGCTGCTGTCCGACCACGACCCCGGTGTCCGCCGGGCGGCGGCCGCCAATCCGCTGCTTCCGCTGGAGCTGGTCTCGTCCCTCCTGGAGGCCCCGCAGCTGGCCGAGGGGGCCGCGGCCAACCCGTCGCTGCCAATCGCACGGCTCCACGAACTGCTCGACCGCGGCGGGCTGCCGGCCACTGCCCCGTAGCGGGAAAGCGGCAGCAGGACGGCCCGGGGCCAGCCGAACCACCGCGATCCGGAGATCCTCGACCTCTTCCGCGAGGTCGGCCGACGGGGCCGGGTTCGTACGGCCTGCTGCACGTACGCGATGACGAGGACCCCGCCCACGAGAACAAGGTGCGGAAGGTGACGGAGGCGCGGCCAGGTGGCTCCCCGTCAGGTGGCCGCCGGTGGGGAATGTCAACTACCTGGGACGGAAGTTCCCGGGCTTGTGGTTGACCGTGTGCCTGGCGAGTCGCCCCGTCAGCGGTCACCGCGTCTGACCAGCGCTCTACGGGGCGCTGGTGGGGCAGTTGACTGTGCCCCGCTGCCACGCAGCGTCCGCGCGGTGGCGGATGTTGCGGGAGGCTCCCCCAGCCTTCGGCCGGGAGGTGCCCCCATCATCCGCGTGCATCGTGGTGCCGCAGGCGCGGCACGCGAACGTCGCTTGGTCCACTCGGTTGGTCTTGTGGGTGTGCCGGCAGGAGGAGCACTGGCGGGAGGTGTTCCTCGGGTCCACGTGGACCACGGGAACGCCCGCGCGTTCGGCCTTGTAGGCGACGAACGCTCCGAGCTGGGCGAACGCCCAGGAGTGGAGGCGGTACCGCTGGTCGTGCCTGGCCTTGACCCTCTCGCGGATGCCCGTCAGGTCTTCCAGGGCGATCCCGCGCGAGGTGCGTTCAGCGGTGGTGACGATGGTCTTGGAGATTTGGTGGTTGGTGTCGGTGGCGAACCGCTGCTCGCGGCGGCGGATCGCCTTCAGACGGCGTTTGGCGGACTTGGTCTTCTTCGCCTGGAGCTTCGCGGTCAGCGCGCGCATGCGCTTGCGGTAGCGCTCCAGGCGACGCCCTGACAGCACCGCACCGTCCGAGGTGGTGGCGATGTTGACGATCCCGAGGTCCACCCCGAGGCAGTCGGCCGGCTCGAACGGCGCGGGTGCCGGGATGTCACAGGTGGCGAACAGGTACCAGGACCCGTCACAGAACACCAGGTCGGATTCACCCTGCCGATGCTCGGCGATCATCTTCGCCGCGTTCTCGGAGCAGACGAACCGGATGCCCTTCAACCGGCCGGCCACGGTCCAGATGGACACGGTCCGCTGATCGGCCCGCCACGACAGGCACCGATCATCGAACGCCTGCGCCGCGTCCTCACGGAAGACGACCGGCCTGGACTCCGCCTTGCTCCGGCGCTTGCCGCCCGGCCTGCCGAGGTTCCCGGCCTTGATGTTCGCCTTCAACGTCGCGTAGGCGTCGCAGACCTTCTTCACCACCCGCACCGCAGGCTGCGCGGACAGGCCGTACTCGTCCTTGACCTGCCGGTACACCAGTGGCTGAAGACCGTTGCGCCGCTGCTCACCGGAGTCGAACGCCACGCGCGAGACGTGGTTCGCGGCCCGGTTGCAGGCGCGCAGGGTGGCCGCCAGCGCGTCGGCCTGGTAGGCCGACGGCTCCAGCTTCACCCGCACCACGACCTTCACAGAGCGTGAGGTTAGTTCACGTAGGGCTACAGAACCAAACCGGGAGGTCAAAGCACACCGGAGAACTCCGCCGCTTCGCGGCTCCGAGACCAGGAGCCGATTCCTCCCGGGGCTGAAGCCCCGGGCCTCCTCGACAGAATCAGGTGAACTGGCCACTGACAGTCCGGCACTGGAGTTCTCGCCGGATGGTGCGGCGGTTCGTCGCGCGGGTCGCGGAGGTGCCGGACGGCCGTGGGGGCGGGGGAGGGGCCCGGATAGGCTGGAACAGCACGTCAGAGGGCCGTGGACGGCCGGGGAGGGTCCTGGAGCATGGGGAAGAAGAGCGAGCTGGACGACCTGCGGGCGCGGCTGGCGACGCTGGAGGCGGAGGTCGACCGCCTGCGTGGTGCGGCTGCGGCGAGGGGTACGACGACGGCAGCGGTGACCACTGACCAAAACCGAGCAACGGCCCGCTCCGCCCGGCAGAGCCATACCCCGGTGCTGAACACAACCCGCGAGGAACAGCCCGGGCAGCCCCAGTCGATGACCCGTATCGCCGATGCCCTCGGTGTCATGGTCTCCGGCCGGACCGAGGAACGGGCCGAAGAGCCGACCGAAGAGCCGACCCAGGTCCTGCGGACGCGCCCCGAGCCCCCGGAGAGCCGGAGCGCCCCGGTCGCCGAGCGCGGCGGCGGCCAGTTCCTGGAGAGCCTGCTGTCGGGCCGGCCGGCTCTTCAGAAGTAGCTACGCAAGAAGTAGGTACGCAAGCCGACAACAAGACGGTGCGGGGTGCGACCCGGGAACCCGAGTCGCACCCCGCACCATCCGCCCCTCCAGCCGTCAGGCCTTCGGCAGCGTTATCCCCAGTTCGAGCATGGCCGGCGAGGCCGGCCCGCCCTCGGAGCGCTCGGTCTTGTAACCCTTGACGCCGGGGGCGACGGTGCGCGGGTCCACCGCCTCGGAGGGGGCGCCGGTGGTGTAGAGGCCTTCCGGGTCCTGGTCGCGGTCGTGGGGCAGCAGCCAGAAGACGCGGCGGCGGAAGGTGCCGGAGGCGCGGGAGGACTTGGCGTCGGGGCCGAGGATCGCGTAGCCGACCATGCGGCCGTCGCGGTGGTAGGCCGGGCGGCCGCGCCGGGTGGTGAGACGGTCGAGCGACTGGCGCACGTAGTCGAGGTCGGTGGTGTCCTCGAGCCAGACGAGGTCGGTTTCGTGGGCGAGCTCGGCCGGGTCGATCAGCGCGCTCACGCGTTCTGCTCCTCTGTGTCGTCGGTGATCAGGCCGATGCCCGGGTAGTACTTGCGGCTGTTGGACAGGACCATCTCCTTGGGAGAGGTCATACCCAGTGTCTCGCGGACTCGTGCGGCGAACGCGCGGCCGGATACGGGATTGGCTCCTTCGAAGCCGCACCAACGGGTGTAGGCGCCGAAGAGCTGGG
Organism: Kitasatospora sp. NPDC053057; assembly: GCF_044546945.1. Lineage (NCBI taxonomy): Bacteria > Bacillati > Actinomycetota > Actinomycetes > Kitasatosporales > Streptomycetaceae > Kitasatospora > Kitasatospora sp. NPDC053057. Next base: position 57,538 of record NZ_JBITZP010000036.1, read on the forward strand.
ACTGTTCGGCGCGCATGCCCTCCCCGGTGACGCAGGCCTCCTTGAGGAAGCGGCCGACGTGGTCCTCGGTCTCCGCGTACGCCGTGGTGGCGGTCTGGACGGCCTGGGGGCCGGCCAGGTCCTTCTCACCGGCGAAGTAGCGGCGGGCGCCGTCGATGAGCCAGGCGAGGATACCGGGGCCCTCCTCGGCGACGAGGACGTGGGCCAGGTTGTCGATCTTGCGTTCCTCGGGGACGACCCGTTCGAACGGGATGAGGCGCATGCGGCGCCAGAAGGCGAAGCCGCCGGTGCCGACCTCGGGGCGGTGGTTGCCGAGCAGCCAGAGCTTGTGGGTGGGCTCGAAGGAGAAGAAGTCCTGGCGCATCCGGCGGGCCTTGATCTTATCGCCGCCGGTGAGGAGCTTGACCCGGGCCTCGTCGAAGCGGTCGCCGGGCTTGAGTTCGGAGCAGACGATGATGCGCCGGCCGTGGAGTTCGGCGAGGTCGGTGGGGTGGCCGTCGAAGGTCTTGGCCATCAGGAAGCCGGGCGGGGCCGCGTCCGCGTAGTCGCCGAGCAGCTGGATCATGACGTCCAGGAGGACGGACTTGCCGTTCTTTCCCTGGCCGTAGAGGAACGGCATGACCTGGGCGCCGACGTCGCCGCTGATCGAGTAGCCGAGCAGCAGGTGGAGGAAGTCCCGGGTCTGGCGGCCTTCCTTGTCGTCGCCGAAGGTGTCGGTGAGGAAGCGGTCCCAGCGCGGGGTGGGCATCCGGGCGGGGGCGAGCGTGGTGGAACGCGAGTGGTGGTGGACCTTGGGGTCCGGCGGGACGATGGCGCCGGTGCGCAGGTCGACGACGCCGCCGGGGGTGCACAGGGCGTAGGCGTCGGCGTCCAGCAGGGCGGCGTTGAGGACCATGCCGGGGGCGGACTTGGCCTGGGCGAGCATGGCGTTCATGCCCGAGGTGGACAGGGCGCGGCGGCGGTGCCGGCGCAGGTCGGTGTTGGTGTAGAGGCCGCGGGCGTCGTGGGTGGCGATGCTCTCGGCCATCTCGCCGGCGGCCCACAGGACGGTGTCGTCCTCGTCGAGCTGCCAGCGGTGGGTGGCCCAGCGGTACCAGCCGATGCCGGGGACGTGGCGGTAGTCGCGTCCGTAGAGGTGGACGAAGAGCTTGGCGTTGCCCCGGTCGGAGAGGGAGTCCGGCAGGAGGCCGTGCTGGCTCACCTGCGGGCCTGGCTGGGGGCCTGGCTGGGGGCCTGCCTGTGGACCTGCCTGCGAGCCTGCCGTGGCCTGGACGGTCTGCGGTGCCTGCGCATCGTGGAAGGGCTGGACGGGCGCCTGCGAAGCCGTGACGTGGGCCGGGGCGTGGGCCGGGGCGACGGGTGCGTCGAGGAGGCTCTCCTGGACGGCGGTGCCGTGCCAGGGGGCCTGCGCGGGCCCGGGGACGGGCGGGTACTCCAGGATCTGCTGGGCAGCGGCCACGGGATCGAAGACCGTCCTCTTGCGGGGGCTGTCGCTCATCCTCGCGCCTTCCCGATGTGCAGGGGCTGCCGGGCCCCGGCGGCGAGGCCGGAGCGGATGACGGCGGAGCTCTGCCGGTCCTGGGAGGGACGGGCGGTGCGGGCGGCGTCGGTCAGCAGTTGCTCGGCGGCGGCGTGGGTGAGGTGTCCGGCGGAGACGAGGCCGCCGACGGTGTAGGCGGCGCGGTTGAGCTTGCCGGTGAAGCCGGCTCCCTCGGGGGTGGTGGCACAGTCGGTGACGTCCTGGAGGACGGTGTCGAGGATCTTTTCGGCGCCCCGCTTCCCGCCTCCGGCTGCGACCACGGCCTGGCGGGCGCGGTCGGGGACGGCCGGCTGGGGGGTGCCGGGCTGCCGGGGGCGGTCCTTGAGGTGGCCGGTGCGGATGAGTTCCTCAGCGAGCCACTGGGGGAGCGGGGCGGGAGCCGGAGCACCGGGCAGGGGCGTGTAGGTGCCGCTGGTGGTGACGGTGCTGGGGGCGACGATGTAGCCGCCGTGGGCGCGCACGTCGACCTGCCAGGCGAGGGCCCGGCCGGTGGAGGAGCCGGTGGAGCAGGTGAAGCGGTGGTGGTCCTCGTCGCGGTACCAGATGTGCAGGCCGCCGGAGGGTGTGCGCACCCGCAGGGTGCCGATGTCCTGGGACGGGTCGGGGGCCTTGCGCAGGGCAGCCAGCAGGGCGAGGGTGTGGTAGCCGTTCTCCAGGCCGTCGAGGTCGACCCGGCCGTGGATCGGGATCCCGGGCAGGATCCGGTCCCGGGCGGGGACGTCGGCGGGGTGGCTGTCCACGTCGATGACCACCAGGCCCGCCGGACCGCAGGCGACGCCGGTACCGAAGCCCGGGTTGACCCGCCACCAGGCATTGATCACGTCCTGGTCGGTGGTGGCCGCGTGGAAGCCGTGGCACCAGCGACCGACCCGGGGGCAGAGGCACTCGGCGGGGGAGTGCGGGGAGTCCTGGCAGGGCTGGCAGTTCGCCGGCGGGGTCTTGCGCCCGGGAGCCAGCGGATGGACGGGCCACCCCTGGGCGGCACACCAGCGCGCGACGGCCAGTGCGTCCGGCTGACGCTCCGTTCGGTCGCTCCCCACGGCCTTCGGCGCCGTCACGCTGGTCCCTTCCCCTTGGTTCGGTAGCTGCTGCAGCTTCTTCGGTAGCTCGGTAGCTGCCCGGATTTGGGTCGCTCGTCCAGTCGCTGACGGCAAAAAGCCAGGTCAGAGCACTGGCGGGTGCCAGATCAGCGACTGAAGCGACCGAAGTCCAGAAGATAGCTCACACAGACTAGCCGAGCGAGCACATACGGTCCCGGACTGCCGGCACTTACCAGGACTTGCCGGGGAACTGAGCGACCGAATCCCGGGGCAGCGACCGAGTCGCTTCGGTCGCTGATTTCGGTCCACCAGCGTTTTCGCAGGTCGAGGCCGATTTTCCCAGCAAACAGCGACTGAAGCGACTGAAGCCCGGGTCTATAACGCGCACACGCACACGGGAATGTCTTCATATACCCGGCCTTGAGTCGCTTGGGTCGCTGATGGGACGGCTGCATGGGCTCTGACCTGGTGTTTTGTCCAGCGACTGAAGCTCAGCGACTGAAAGCGACTGAGTCTCTCGGGGCCTGGCCCTCGGCGTGTCGCGCGTGTCGGGCCCGGTTGCAAGACGCCGGCTCGGTCGCTGGGTCGCTTCGGTAGCTCCGGTCGCCGACCGAGGAACGGAGCGGACGGCGGGCGCCGTCGCGCAGGAGTTCCGGCCCTGGGTCGCTTCAGTCGCTTGGGTCGCTCGGTCGCTGCCCGCAGGACAGGAAGCCGCGAGGGCGCCGGAGTCTGCCCCGAGGCCGTCAGGCCAGCTACCGAAGCGACCCAAGCGACTCTGGCACGGACATGCAGCCGGCCCCGCTGCACTTGGCAGGGACCCGCCCCGCGGGGTCCATTCCCGTATCGACCCGGCCGCCCATGGACCCCCGCGAGCAGCTCGATGCGCACCGCGCCGGTCGGGCCGACACCCGAGGGCTGCGGCGCCGGTCGCCGGTAGCAGCGCTGCAGGGCCCTGGCCACCGATGCGGATTCCGGCACAGCCCGCCCACCGCACGGGCAGGATTCCACCGCGCTTTGATAGCGCCCGCTACACATCGCTACGCTCGCGCACATGACGCAGCTGACCGCGCGACCGGAGAACGCCGCGCCCGCCCGGGGGCGGGTCTTCGAGGCAGAGTTCGGGCCGTACCCGGCCACGGCCCGCGACGCCACGGCGGACGCCGCGTGATCCTGCGGATCGACCGGGCCTGGCTGCTCGACATCGCCCACCAGTTCCTGCCCGGCGACCCCGACATCACCGACTACGGCACCCTCGCCGCCGCCGTGGCCCGGCACGCCGACGAGGTCATGGGCGTCCCTGTCTACGAGGCCGTGAACCAGCGCGCGGCCGCCCTGATGCACCAGCTGATCCGCGTCCCGGCCCTGGAGTCCGCCAACGAGCACTTCGCCGCCGTCGTCGCCGCCTCCTACCTCAGCGCCTCCGGCGTCATCGTCACCGCCGAACCCGAACAGGCAGTCGACCTGGCCGCCCGCATCCGCGCGGGGAACGCCGACGTCCGGGAGGCCGCGGCCGTCATCCGCACCTGGTACCGCTGACGACCACCGGCGGAGCGCCCCCGCGAGCCGAGCGAAGGGCCGCTCTAGCCGATCTGTTCGGCCAGGGCGAGGACGATGCCCGAGGGGCCGCGGAGGTAGCAGAGGCGGTAGACGTCCTCGTACTGAGCCACCTCGCCGATCAGTTCGGCGCCATGGGGGCGCAGGCGGGCGATGGTGTCGTCGATGTCGTCGACGGCGAACATGACCCGGTGCAGGCCCAGCGTGTTCGGCGGAGGGTTGTGCGACCCGTCGCCGATCGCCGCGGGGGCATGGTACTGCGCGAGCTCCAGCCTGCCGTGGCCGTCCGGGGTCCGCAGCATCGCGATGTCGCTGCGGACCCCGTCGAGTCCGACGGCCTGGTCCGCGAAGAGGCCCTCGATCTGCGCCTTGCCTTCGACCTCCATGCCCAGTTCGGTGAAGAAGGCGACGGCGGCGTCCAGGTCTTCGACCACGATGCCGACGTTGTCCATCCGCTGAAGCGTCATGACGGTTCTCCCTCTGCCTCTGGCTCTGCGTTGCGCGGCCCTTCGAGGCCACCGGTATACCGAGGACGGAGCCGGTGGCCCGTTCTCGACACCCGTAAGCGGACCGAAGCGGCCGCGTCTTCTCAGGCGGTGGTGAGCGCGTGCCCCAGGAGCGACATCGCGTCGGGCATCACCCGCCGCCAGAAGCCGTCCGTGTGCTCGCCGTCGGGGAACCGTTCCACTCGCGCCCGCACCTGCCGCGCGACCTGGCGGGCGGCAGGGCAGAACGGGTCCTCCTGGCCGCACCACACGCCGAGGGCGCCGGCCTGCAGCTGGTCCAGACGGAGTGCCGGCTCGTGGGCCCGCCAGTCCGCCTCGTCGGCGTACCCGCCGGTGGTGCGGGCGTCCGCCCAGGTGCGGAAGACGGCCGGGCTGAGCAGCGCGACGGCGTCAAGATTGCGGCCGGCCTGGGTGCGTCCGATGGCGTACTGCAGGGCGCCTGAGCCGCCCATGGAGATCCCCATCACGGCGCGTGGCGTGGGCAGTTGGCGGGCGTGAAGCCAGCCGGGGAGTTCCTCGCGGAGCATCGCCTGAGGGTCGTCGCCGCCTGAGGCTTGCGGGTGCCAGTACGTGGCGTCCCCGCCGTCCACCGCGACGACGGCGAACGGCGGCACGCCGCCCTTGACCGCGGCCGCCAGGAACTGTGGAACCCCGAGCGTCACCATGCCCTGGGCGTCGTTCCCGCGCCCGTGCAGCAGGACGCAGACCGGCAGGTTCGTGCTCGCCGCAGCTCCGGGCGGGAGCATGGTCACCATCGTGACCTCCCGCCCCCGCGCCGCCGAGCGCACCTTCTCGACGCGCACGGGCCCCGGGACCGCGTCCGGCACCGTGCCGTCCGTCCCGGTCATCCCCAGTGCCTTCTTCAGCGTCACCCCGCCGGGCAGCCATCCGGCGAGCATCCCGCCCCCGGCCGCGGCCCCGAGCAGGGCACCGCCGCCCACGACGCCGGCCCCGATCCGTAGCAGGCGCCGCCGTGACAGCGCGCGGTCGGCGGGGTCCGCCGAGGACTGCCCGGTAGGGCTGCTGGTGTGTGTGGTCATGTCTGTCGGCCTTTCGCCGTTCGGTTTCGTGCGCGCGGCCGTGGTCAGGCGGTGCACAGGTCGGAGCCCGTGAACACGCCTGCGTTCACGAGGTACGCGTAGATGTCTGCCGTGCCAACGGCCCCAGCAACTCAGAGCAGCGGCAGTGGCAGTGCAGTGGCAGCGGGCCATGGCAACGGCAGGGCAGGGCAGGGCTGGGCTGGGCTGCCTGCCGGCCGGCCTACAGCCTCTGATTGACCCCACGGCCCGGTTGAGCGGACCAACGTGGTGGCCTGGCCGAGCGCAGGCGGCGGATGTACAGATGTCGGCACGCTTCCCCCCGTCGGCCGGCCCAAGCAAAAAACGATCATCGTCGTGGACGAGGGATCAGACCACCTGGTTCCGTCCACGCCTTGAGCACAACAGTGAACAGGGCCTGGAGGAGTTCGACTCCTTCGGCTGGGTGTGGCTCCCAGTGGGGGGTGCCGGGATCGTGTTCGGTGGCGGGAGGCCGCGGGTTACGGCTGGGGGGTGAGGCGCAAGGTGGTGGCGCGTGCCTGTTCGGCGGTCATGGGTTCGACGTAGCCGGCGTAGTGGCCGTACTTGAGTGGTAGGCGGCGTCGATGCGGTCGTTGACGGCTGACGGGGGTTGTGAACTGCTGGGGGGATCGAAGTCGTTCTGGTGCACAGAGGTGCCCATGAGGCGGAGGCTGCGGCGAACACGGCCAGGCCGAGGGTGAAGGCGCGGCGGGCGCCGATGCGGTCGGACAGGGCGCCGGCGGGCAGCAGCAGGGCGGCGAAGGCGAGGGTGTAGCTGTCGAGGACCCATTGCAGGCCGGTGATGCCGCCGCCGAGGTCGGTGCGGATGGCGGGCAGGGCGACGTTGACGACCAGGGCGTCGAGGGTGATGACGAAGAACCCCAGCAGGGCGGCGGCCAGCGCCGCGGCCGGGCGGGCGCGGCCCGCGGGCGCGGTGGCGCATAGCCGTCACTCCGGTGCGGGCGTCGTTCGGTCTCCGGCCGGCTGGGGGCGGACGGGGGGCGGCCGCCGCGCGGGCAGGGGGTGGTGGTCAGCGGCCGGCTGTGGCCAGTGCCGTCCTGTACTGCTCGTCGGTGACGGGTTCCAGCCAGGTGGTGCCGTCGCCGTCGGCGTCGCCGACGAGGATGGCGATGTGTGCCATCAGGGTGGTGTCGGTGGCGCCGTGCCAGTGCTCCTCGCCGGGCGGGCACTTGACGGTCTGTCCGGCCCGGGCGAGTACGACGTTGCCGTCGCGGGTGCCGACCAGGCCGACGCCGTCGGTGACGTGCAGGGTCTGGCCCTTGGCGTGGGAGTGCCAGTTGGTGCGGGCACCGGGGGTGAAGCGCACCAGGGCCGCGGCCAGCCGGGCCGGGTCGGCGGGCGCCTCGATCGGGTTGAGGTAGACGTCCCCGGTGAAACGCTCGGCGGGCGCCTTGACGGTGGGGGTCTCGGTGATGTGCTCCACGGCGGTTCTCCTCGGTCGGGTGAGGTGTCCGGGTGTCCGGGTGTTGGGGTGTTGGGGTGTTTGATGCCGGCTGGCGGTCAGGCGCCGCGCTCGTCGGCGATCCTCTTCAGCTGGGTGATCGCGGTCATGGCGTTGGGCCAGCCCGCGTAGAAGGCCAGGTGGGTGATGGCCTCGGACAGTTCCTCGACGGACAGGCCGTTGTCCAGCGCCACGCCGAGGTGGTGGCCGAGTTGCTCGCCGCGGTACAGCGCGGCAAGGGTCGTGACGGTGACCAGGCTCCGGTCGCGGGGGGACAGGCCGGGGCGCTGCCAGATGTCGCCGAACAGGACGTCGTCGGTGACCTCGACGAGCTTGGGCGCGATGGCGGCGAGTTCCTGAGGGGCGGACTGCTGCGGCATGGGATGACTCCTTGATCGCGGTGCGGGGGAGGGTCGGGCGGAACGCTCTGTCAGGCCCGGTCGGACGGGCCCGCGAGATGCCTGGGTGGTGCTCTCCCGGCGGGGCCGGTGTTCAGCGGGCGACGTAGCCGCCGTCGACGGGCAGGGCGACGCCGACGACGAAGCTCGCGCCGGGGCTGCACAGCCACAGGACGGCCTGGGCGATCTCCTCGGCGGTGCCGAGCCGGTTGATCGGCTGACTGGCCTCGGCTTCGGCGCGGTCGAGCTCTCCCTTGGCGATCATGTCCTGGACCATCGGGGTGTCGATGATGCCGGGGCAGATCGCGTTGATGCGGATGCCGCGCGGGGCGTACTCGAGGGCGGCGCTGCCGGTCAGGCCGATCACGCCGTGCTTGGAGGAGTGGTAGGAGGCGCGGCCGGGGATGCCGACCAGGCCGCCGAGCGAGGAGCAGTTGACGATCGCGCCGCTGCCCCGGTCGCGCATGTGGCGCAGTTCGTGCTTCATGCTCGCCCAGACGCCGCGGAGGTTGACGGCGTGGACGCGGTCGAAGACCTCGACCTCCTCGTCCGCGGCGTCGGTGGGCGGGATCTGGATGCCGGCGTTGTTGTACGCCATGTCGAGGCGGCCGTACGCCTCGACGGTCCGGTCGACGGCGGCGGCGACCTGCCGCTCGTCGGTGACGTCGCAGGGCAGGGCGATCACCTGGTGGCCCTGGTCGGCCAGCTCGCGGGCTGCCTCGTGCAGGGCGGGCCGGTCGAGGTCGGCGAGGGCGACGGCCGCGCCGGAGGCGGCGAAGGCGCGGGCGGTGGCCAGTCCCATGCCGGAGGAGGCGCCGGTGACGAAGGCGACCTGGCCGGTGAAGTCGTACGTCGGGTTCATCGTGCGGTCCTTGCAGAGTGCGCGGATGGGCGGGCGTCGGCCGGCGGCTTCGGCGGTGATCCTCTGGGCGCGGTCTATCCGGTCCGGGTCGGTGTCGAGGTGGCCGGGGATCAGCAGGTCGGCGGAGGGGGCGGGGCCGTCCTGGTGGAGGAGGGCGAGGCTGCCCCACGTGATCCAGGAAACCCGCTCCCGCCGCGCGCAGCGAGTCACCGACGAGGGGTGTACCGGCAGTGCACCCCTCCCGGGCCCGCCGGGCCGTACCGTCGGAGGTGCGGACAACAGCCAGGAGGGTCCGCGCAGGCCGCCGACGGCTCCGACCCCCTCGCCCGTCCCCGCCGCCGCACCACCGCCCGCCAATGGACGGCGTACCGCAGTTTCAGTGGATGCTCGACGCCGTCACCGGCGGCCCGGCGTTCGTCCGCAACGGCCGCACGGACCTGCTCGCCGCCACTGCCGCCTACGGCGCGCTCCGCGTCCGCACCCCGCGCCCGCGCTCCGCGCCCGCGCTCCGCGCCCGCACCCCGCGTCCGCGCTCCGAGCCCGCACCCCGCGCGGCTGGCCTCCGGCCACCCCGCCCGGCGGCGGAGCGGATGCCGCCCCCGACCAGCTCAAGGAGATTTGGAGCCATGCGAGCAACTGTGCTGTACGGAGCCGGAGACGTGCGCGTCGAGAACGTGCCCGACCCGGTCGTCAAGAACCCCACCGACGCCGTCGCGCAGCACCCCTACCGCTCCGCCCCCGCCGGCGGGACCGGCCGGCAGATGGGCCACGCCGCGTGTCCGGAGCACCGCGGGCGGGCCCTCGAACGAAGGGAAAACACTGTGCGGCACATCAAGTTGCAGGACCTGGACGTCTCCCGGATCGGTCTGGGAGCGATGGGCATGTCCCACGGCTACACCGGCGCCGGCACCGACGACGACCAGTCGATCCGCACCATCCACCGTGCCCTGGAGCTGGGCGTCACTTTCATCGACACCGCCGAGGTCTACGGCCCCTACACCAACGAGGAACTGGTCGGCCGCGCCCTCAAGGGCCGCCGCGACCAGGTGGTGCTCGCCACCAAGTTCGGCCTGATCTCCCACACCGGCCGCCCCGGGCCCACCGACAGCGGCCCGGCCAACGTCCGCGCCGCCGTCGAGGGCTCCCTCACCCGCCTGGGCACCGACCGCATCGACCTGTACTACCAGCACCGTGTCGACCCCGGCGCCCCGATCGAGGAGACCGTCGGCGCGCTGGCCGAACTGGTCACCGAAGGCAAGATCCGGCACATCGGCCTGTCCGAGGCCGGACCTGACACCATCCGCCGCGCCCACGCCGTCCACCCGGTCACCGCGGTGCAGTCCGAGTACTCGCTGTTCACCCGCGACCCCGAAGCCCACGTGCTGCCCGTGCTGCGGGAGCTGAACATCGGCTTCGTCCCGTTCTCCCCGCTCGGACGCGGCTTCCTGACCGGCACGATCCGCTCCACCGGGCAGTTCGACCCCAACGACTTCCGCGCCGACAACCCCCGCTTCACCGGCGAGAACTTCGAGCACAACCTGCGCCTGGCCGAGCAGGTCGCCGCCATCGCCACCGAGGCCGGAGCCACCCCGGCACAGGTCGCGCTGGCCTGGCTGCTCGCGCAGGGCGACTTCATCGCGCCCATTCCCGGCACCCGCCGCGTGACCCACGTCGAGGAGAACGCCGCCGCCGACGCCCTCCGCCTGACCGACGACCAGCTCGACCGGCTCAGCAGCCTGCCCCCGGCCGCCGGCGACACCCACAACGAGGCCGGCATGAAGATGATGGAACGCTGATGACCGGGACCAACCCGCGCCTCGCACCGGACCTCGTCCGTCGCCCGCCCCGAAACCCGCCGACCTCACCTCCGGCGAACTCGCCGAGGCGATCACCCACCTCGCCTTCTACGCCGGCCGGCCCGCCGCCATGAGCGCCACCGGCGTCCTGGCCCAGGTCACCGAACCCTCCCACTGACCCGGCACCACCTGCCGGCCACCCGTCCTACCAGGAGAACCCCGTGCGGCACGTCACCTTGAACAACGGCGTCAAGATGCCGGTCCTCGGCTTCGGCGTCTACCAGATCCCCGCCGACCAGACCGAGCGGGCCGTCACCCAGGCCCTTGAGGCCGGCTACCGCCTGCTGGACACCGCCGCCGCCTACGGCAACGAGGAAGCCGTCGGCCACGCCCTCAAGAACAGCGGCATCCCCCGCGAGGAGCTGTTCGTCACCACCAAGCTGTGGGTCCAGGACGCCCCCGCCCAGGACAACACCCGCCGTGCCCTGGAGGCCTCCCTGGCCAGGCTCGGCCTGGACCACGTCGACCTGTACCTGATGCACCAGCCCTACGGCGACGTCTACGGCCAGTGGCGCGCCATGGAAGTCGCCCAGCGCGAGGGCCTGACGCGGGCGATCGGCGTCGCCAACTTCTACCCCGACCGCCTGCTGGACCTGATCCTCAACAACGAGACCGTCCCGCAGGTCGACCAGATCGAGACCCACCCCTTCTTCCAGCGCAACCCCGACCACGCCCTGATGCGCGAGCACGGTGTGCAGCACCAGGCGTGGGGCGGCTTCGCCGAAGGCAAGAACGACCTGTTCACCCACCCCGTCCTGGCCGGCATCGGCGAGGCACACGGCAAGTCCGTGGCCCAGGTCGTGCTGCGCTGGCTGATCCAGCGCGACGTCGTCACCATCCCCAAGTCCGTCAACCCCGACCGGATGGCGCAGAACATCGACGTCTTCGACTTCCAGCTCACCGACGACCAAATGGCGCGGATCGCCGCCCTCGACACCGGCAAGACCCTGTTCTTCGACCACCACGACCCCGAGATGGTCACCTGGCTCAGCAAGCGCCGCCTGGACAGCTGACCCCCCAGCACCACCACTGTGCCCCGCGGCCCCGGGCGCCCCGGCACACGGGCTGATTTCTCCCGAACCGCGTCCGGAGTGCCGGTCGCTCTGGCATGCTCACCCGAATGGCAGTCGGCATCGGGTAGTCGGCGCATCACTCAGCGTCAAGGGTGGGCAGTGCAGTACACGATCAGCGCGACCGCGTTCCTCGCGGTTCTCATCGTCATCCGGCTCCGCCGCCGTACCGAGTCGCGTAGCCGTGGCGACGAGGCCTTCACCGTCTTCACCGCGGTCGTGTTCGGCGTCCTGATCGCGGCCACGACCTGGGGGCACGCCATCCTCCGGCTCGTCGGGATCGTGGCCGAGGCCACCCACTGACGTCACCCGCAGGCGGTTGGGAGTCGCGTCAGGCCGGGTCGGTCACGTCAGGCCGGGTCGGCCGGGGCCGCCGGGCCGGCTGTCCGGGCGAACAGACCGGTGCGGGCGCTGGCGGGCGCGGTCGGCTACGGCTTCGGTGCTGAGCCGGTCGAAGCCCTGTTCGGCCAGTTCCTCGGCACTTCAACGCCAACTACACCCTGGCGCCGATCCCCGACCGGCTCGCCTGACGCCTTCGGACGCGGGGCCCGCCGTCGACAGCCCGCTGTCGACAGGCCGTCGGCGGCGGGTCCCTTCGGAGGCCGAGGGCAGTCGACCAGCGCCAGCGGGCGTAGCACTGCCGAATCAGCGATGTCCAGGGGGAGGTGCACCCACCCCCGTTGATAGGCCATCCTGGCCATCCTGGTGCTCCCGGTCGGTTTCGCCGCCGGCGAATGGCCGTCCCCCTACGCGGTGAGGTGTCCCCATCGGCAAGAAGAGCGGATCGGCGCTGGCCGCATGGCTGCGCGGTCTCGACGCACCCGCCCTGGAGCGGGTCCTGGCAGCGCGCCCGGATGCCGCGTCGGCTCCGGAGCCGCGGTCGGTCGGTGAACTGGCGGACCGTCTCCAGCGCCCGGCGTCGGTGGCGTTGGCGTTGCCCCGGCTGGCGCTGCCGTGCCTGCAGGTGGCGGAGGCCCTCGCTGCCATGGCGTCGCCGTCCCGGGATGGCCTGGCAGGCCTCCTTGATGCGACGCACGGGGAACGCGCCCACGGATTGGCCGCCGTGCTGGAGGCGCTGGCCGATCGCGCGCTGGTGTGGCCGGACGGCAGCGGTCTGCTGCACATGGCGGCGCCGCTGCGGCAGGCCTGGGGCTCGCCTCTGGGGCTGGACCCGTCACTGCTCCAACTCACGGCGCACACCACCTCGGACGAACTGGGGCGCGTGCTGGCGAAGCTCGGTATCAAGCCGGCCGGCGGCAACAAGCAGCAGCGGCTGGCCGCGTTGGCTGACCACCACGGCGATCCGGACCGGGTCGTCGCGCTGGTGGCCAAGGCGCCCGCGGCCGCCCGGGAACTGCTCCAGCGGCGGGCACGTGAGGCTCCGGTGCGACCGGCCTTCATCATGTTCGGCGCTCCGCCGGACGCCTCCGATGCCGGCATCCGATGGGCGCTGGAGCGGGGGCTGCTGATCCAGGACCGCCACCGGTACGGGCCCGCCCGCATGCCCGCGGAGGTGGCACTCGCCCTGCGCGGCCCCGACTGGCACGCCCCGTTCACGCCCGCCCCGCCCGGCGTGCGGTCGGTGCCCGCCACCGCCTCGGAGGTCGAACGGGAGGCGGCGGCCGCCTCGATGGCCTTCGATGCCCACGCCACCTCCGTCCTCGGGGTGTGCGCCGCCACTGCGCCGACCCGGCTCAAGTCCGGCGGGATCGGCGCCCGCGAGCTGTCCCGGATCGGCAAGGCGGCACAGTGCGACGAGATCCTGGTGCGCCTCGTACTGGAGGCGGCGAGCGCGGCCGGGCTGCTGGCCCGGGACGGTGAGCGGGTCGCGGCGACGGCCGCCTACGACACCTGGGCCGCGCAGGAACCGGCCGACCGAGTCGCCGTGCTGGTCCGGGCGTGGTGGGAGCTCCCGCGGACTCCCGGCGGGAGGCGCGACGAGGACGGGAAGGCCCTGCCGGCGCTCGCCGGGACCCCGCCCTGCGGAGGCTGCGTCCAGGCCCGGCACGGGCTGCTCGCGGCCGCGGCACAGCTCCCGGCCGGCGAGGGCGCCGCGGACCCGGCCGACCTGGGGGCGCTGCTCAGGTGGCTCCGGCCGCTCGCCGACGAACTCCCGCAGGACACCACGCCGTTCGCCACCCTGATCCGGGAGGCGGAACTGCTCGGCGCACTCGCCCTCGGGGCCGTGTCCCCGATCGGGGCCGCCCTGATCGCCGACGACGCCGAGGCGGTGGCGGACGCCTGCCGACGGCTGCTGCCCGCCGCCAGCGGGACCGCCCGCTTCGGCAGCGACCTCACGGCCGTGGTCTCCGGCACACCGTCAGCGGCCCTCGCCGCCCTGCTGGACTCCGTCGCGGACCGGGAGAGCGCCGGTGCGGCGTCCGTCTGGCGGTTCAGCCCGGGAAGCGTGCGCCGCGCCCTTGACGCGGGACTCACCCCCGACACCCTCACGGCCGATCTGGCCGCCGTCGCCCTCGCCGTCGAACCGCTTCCCCAACCGCTCTCCTACCTGATCCACGACACCGCGCGCCGCCACGGCCGGGTGCGCGTCGTCTCCGCGGCCTGCGTCATCCACGGCGAGGAGCCCGCCCTCCTCGCCGAACTGGCCGCCCACCGCAAACTCGCCCCACTCGGCCTGCGGCAGCTGGCACCGACGGTGCTGATCAGCCGGACCCCGGCGGACAAGACGCTCGCGGCACTGCGCGCCGCGGGCTACGCCCCCGTCGCCGAGAAGCCCGACGGGACCGTACGGATCGAACGGGCCCAGCACCACCGCGCGGCGAACCCGGTCCCGTACCCGCGCCTGCCCGGCGGCAGCACCCGCGCGCGGCGGACGCCCGCCCGCGCCGCGAACACGGCAACGCCCGGAACGCCCGGAACACCCGTCGACCTGCGCGCCCTCGCCGCCCGGCTCCGGGACGCCCCGCAGGACGTCGCGCAGGACGTCGCGGAGGAAGTCACGGAGCCGGACGCGTACGACGGCCGCCTCTACGCCGGCGACACCGAGGAGATCATCGCCGGGTACGCGCGCAACCTGACCTTCACCGACGTCCGCCAGCTGGCCCACGCCGTCGACGAGCGGCAGGCCATCACGATCGAGTACGTCGCCACCTCGGGCAACGCGACCGTCCGCACCCTCAGCCGGCTCGAACTGGACGCCCCCTACCTGAACGCCTGGTGCCACCTGCGGGACGGCGAGCGGGTGTTCACCCTCTCCCGCATCCACGGGGTGATGCCCGCGTAGCCCGCCGGACGAGGTGACCCGGGCGGGTTCTGTGGGCCGTCCGTAGCAATGCGGCCCGCGCCCGCTTGCGCCTGCCGCCACGGTGCCCCTGCCAGGCCGAACAATCGGCCTGGTCGGAACACAGGGACGAGTCCGAGTGGCAGTGAGGGGAACGAACCGATGGACGGAACCGGTCGCCCGAGTCGTCGAGCGCTGCTCGCCGGTGGGCTGGTGAGCACTGCGGTCGCGCTCGCGGGGTGTACGACGACGAGGGCGGACTCGCCGGCCTCTCCCGCCTCGCCTGCCTCTCCCGCCTCGCCCACGGGCAGTGGTTCGCCGGAAGCACGGCCCACCACGCCCACCGCGGCGTTCGCGAGGCTGATGGACGGCAACAAGCGCTGGGTCAGCGGAAACCTGCAGCACCCCAACCGGGATCCGAACCGGCGTCAGCTGGTGGCCCAGGAGCAGGAGCCCTTCGGGTCGATCCTGTCGTGCATCGACTCGCGGGTGCCACCCGAGCTCCTCTTCGACACCGGCCTCGGCGACCTGTACGTGATGCGCACGGGCGGGGAGGCGGTCGGCCCGGTGGTCACCGGGTCCGTCGAGTACGGGCCCATGACGAGCGGCACCCCGCTCATCGTGGTCCTCGGGCACCAGCGCTGCGGCGCGGTCAAGGCGGCGTACGGGTCCTTCCGGGACGGCAAGCCGCTGCCCGGCAACCTGGACGCGATCGCCAGGGCCCTGCGGCCGGCGTACGACCAGGCGGTCAAGGAGGGTGGCGCCGATCCGGTCGAGACCATGTCCCGCGCCCAGGTCACGCTGACGGCGGCCGACCTGCGTTCCAACCAGGACCTGGCCCCACTCGTGGCGAAGGGCTCCCTGGCCGTGGTCGGCGCCTACTACTCGTTGGACACGGGCGCGGTGGAAGTCCTGGCCGGGGCGCCCTGACCGGTCGGATAGGTCGGATAGGTAGGTCGGCGGGTCGGCGGGTCGGCGGGTCGGCGGAGGGGCGCATCGGGCCGGGTGCGCGCCGCCCGTACGACCCGGAGCGCCCGTGCCGTGTCGATCGCAGCCCACCCGCATCCCTACGCTGTGTCCCGCCACGATCACGACCAGTAGGGGGTGCCGTGCGGCGCTCGCGAACCGCCCTGGTGACGGCCGCCGTCATCACCTCGGCCACCGGGCTCCTCGTCGGAGGGCTAGCGGTGGAGGCCGTGTCCGACGAACCGCCCGTCAGCAGCCACCGGGCCGACCTGCCCCTCGACCCGACGGCGCAGCAGAAGCTGCACCGCATGACCGACCCCGTACAGGACTGGGTGGAGTCCGGCTTCGCCGGGTCGGAGGGCTACGCGGGAACGTACATCGACGCCCCGGACCAGCGGGCGGACCTGTGGTGGAAGGGCGACGTCCCGGCCCGCGTGCAGGAGCTCATCGACGCGAACGCATCGCCCGGCCTGAGCGTCCGTCTGCACCCCGCGGAGTACTCCCGTGCGGACATACGCCGGGCGATCGACCGGTTCACGGAGAACGCGGGCGAGGGGACCTGGAACTCCGTCGGCCCGAAGGAGGACGGCAGCGGGATCTCGGTGACCTACGACGCGACGCAGGCCGCGCGCGCCGTACGGGGCGCTCCGGACCCCGGGGCGTACGAGCGGTGGGCGTCGCGGATCGCCGGGGTCCCCGTCACCGCGGCGGTCGCCGCGCCGTCCGTGCCGCTGTCCGGCAGCCGCGGCTCCGACCGGGCGCCCTACTACGCGGGCGCGCAGGTCCGGTCACCGAAGCCCTCGTTCTGCTCCACCTCGTTCAGCGGCTGGCGGGACAAGACGCGCGTCGTGCTCACCGCCGCGCACTGCGGCAACGGCAAGTACTACACCGGTGCCGGGGACTACCTGGGAAGCCTCGACTTCGTCGGCTCCGGGATCGACATCGGCATGATCGGGACCGGCGGCGGCCAGGGCGACGCCCGCCTCTACGACGGCCCATGGTCCGGCGGCTCCTCCCGGCGCTTCTACGGGCCCGGGCGCAACAACGCCGGGGACCTCGTGTGCACGAGCGGGGCGATGAGCGGCTGGCACTGCGACGTCAGGATCACCGAGGTCGACAGGGAGTCGACCAACGAGGAAGGCCAGCACATCAAACCCGTCGACATCGCCAAACCCCGGGGCGGAGAACAGCGTGTGGTCATCGCCCAGGGCGACAGCGGCGGCCCCGTCGTGGCGAACCCCAGGGATCCGACAACGCCATGGAGGCCCGGGGCGTGATCGTCGGCGGGGCCGACAGGCTGTCGTGCCCCTCCGGATCCACGGTGTGGAACAGCACGACCTGCTTCTCCACGGTCTTCTACGTTCCGATGGGCAGACGCCTGCGCGGTCCGGGATCGTCGCGATCGTCGAACGCATGCTGCTCTCCGACGAGACCGTGCGGATCAGTGAGCCTGGCCCCCAAGTCCTCGACCCGGCCACCGGCCAGTACGTGCCCGGCCCCGCCGTCGTGAACTACGAAGGCCCCGGACTTCACCGGGCCTCCGGCGGGCCGGGGATCGTGCTTCGTCTGGAAGGCCAGCTGTACAAGGACGACGGCGACGGCAGGTACATCCTCCTCACCCCGCTGGCCTCGCCGGTCGCGGCCGAGGGCAACCAGGTCACCATCGTCAAGAGCAAGGACCCGGCCGCTGTCGGCCGCACCTTCAAGATTCTCGACCCGGGCGAGAGCGGCGCCATGGCGGTGGTGCGGATGACGTGGATGCGGATCGAGAAGGCCGGGGGCGGGGCATGAGCACGCCCTCCGCGCCGGTCGACCTTGATGCGGTCCGTCGCGCCCTGGAAGCGACCGTGATGGTCGACCGGGTGCGGATCAGCAGCCCGACCGGCACCGTCCAACTGGACGTCGAGACCGGGTTGGTGGGACCCGTCCCGGCCGTCCTCGTCTGGGAAGGCAACGGCGCACTGCTTTCCGCCCATGGACTTGCCGTCGTCGAGCACCTAGTTGGAGGTCGGTGGCTCGACGACAACGCCTCCTGGTACGGTCTCGTCACCCCGCTGTCCGCACCGATCCCGCAGCGCGGAGACCTGGTGAGCGTGACTGCTGCTGCGTCTGCGACAGCCGGCACGGTCGGCCGGACCTGGCAGGCACTTGACCCGGGCGAGGCCAGCACCGTGGAAGTCGCCCGGATCACCCGACTCGACGAGGTCGCTCTGCTCTGACCAGTGCAGCAGCAGTCTCGGCTCCGGTAGCGCCAGTTCGCAGACCGGCCTTACCGGACTTCGTCCTGGTTATCCGAGGCTCTCTGCGACGTGGATGAGTTCGTCATCTGAGAGCCGTGGGGGGGCGCCGGTGGTAACGATGAAGGTGTAGGTCCCGTCGGACCAGGTAAGCGAGCGGGGCGCGCTTGGAGAACCCGATTGCGTGATGCTTGCAGGGTGGCCCTTGACAGTGGCGGCCTGACCAGCGGGCGGTGTGCTGTTCCGAAGTATCTGACCGATGATCAGGGAGCCTTGTTCGGGGTCCGTTCCTAGCCGATATCCGCTGGCCCAGGCCGGGGTGTCGGTCGGGAGCGGGTCCAGGCCGGGCAGGTGAACCATCCTGCCTGCCGGGTAGGGGTAGTAGTTCTCCGGCAGAAACGCGGGATGAAGAAGCTTGCGCTCATCGAAGTGGACGACGGGCTTGCCTGTGGCGTCGTTCAAAGACCTGGCTTGGAGCGGTGCGTTCAGGTGAGTCGTGATCTGTCCAATGCCGCCGGGGCCGTCGCAGTTCCCCGGGGTGACAGTGTGCCGCAGGGAGAGCTTTACCTCGTCGGCGGTCTCCCGGGCCACGAGTTCGGGCTGCTTCTCGCAGCCCCAGCCGATGCTCAGTGTCAGGGTGCGACCGTCGGAGCTGACTAGCAGCAGATGGCCGGCTACTGGGCCTTCGTGGACCTTGTCTGAGCCCCTGTTCATCCATGCGTTGATCGCGAAACCGCCACCGAGAACGACTACGACAGCTACGGCGGTCAAGCGATGCCGTCGTCCGCGCTTCGACATCTGACAGACGGTACTTTGCGTCACAAACCCTCCCCGGCAGTCATAGCCATGCTTGCGGCACGGCGCGTGCGAAGTCAAGCGAGGCGGGAATCGTCACTTACTGGGCAAATCGCTCAAAGATATGCGAATTAAATTGCCGATAAATGGTAAAGGCCTGGCAGTTATGTCCGGAAAGTGTCTCAAGTGCGCTTCTGGGGCTTTTAATTCCGGCGCGCTGGCGTCGGCTGTGCACTACCGTGTTGGACGGAATCGCCCGCGAGGGCTCTGATCGTTCCACCTCTGGGGGGAAGTGAATGGCTCAGAAGACTAATTCCGGCCGAAGGTGGATAATCTTAGGCACTGCCCTGCTGGCGTCGGTGTCTGCGATTGCTCCGGCTACCGCCATATCGGGGGATGGCGGCCCTACCGCACCGCCGACTCAGCCAGGTCACGCATCCACGAAGAAGTTGCCAGCCAACGGCATCACCGCAGCCTCACTGTTGGGGGTCGCCAAGCCGGAGGTTGTCGAGCTCATGAAGAAGCAGGAGGCCCTGGACAAAGCCGTTGACCGCATTACTGGAGGGCAAGACGAACAGAACCGGGATCGGATCCCGGGATTTTCCGAAGTCGAGGTCGACCCGGGAGCCAACCGCATCACCCTGCACTGGAAGGGAGAGCTTCCGGACGCGGTTCGCGGTGTGCTCCAAGACCTTCCGAGGGACGTCAGCGTGCAGGTTGTGGCCGCCAAGTACTCCAAGGCGGAACTGCATGCAGCTCGCGAGAAGCTGCTGTCGAACGGCAAGCCGATCCCCCTTCCAGCGAAGAGGCCGAGCCACATCAGCAGCATCGGGCCATCGCTTGACGGCAGCGGCCTCGACCTCGGCTACGAGACCGACGACGAGCGGGCCCCCGGTGTGCGAACATTCGTGCCGACGCTTTCCGCTGAGGAGCTGTCGCCGCAGGTAGAGGCGATCGCATCTGCCATCGCCGGTGTGGAGGTCCACGCCCGCCACCAGGCGACGGTGGTGGACCTGACACGAGGCGAAGACCAGGAGCCGTGGTACGGCGGTGCTGGTGTGGAGACCCCAGGCGGGACGATCTGCTCCACCGGCTTCGGGGTCTACAGTCCCTCAGCCAACTACAAGAACTTCGTCACCACTGCCTGGCACTGTGGGGCGGGCTCGTACAAAACTTGGTACAGCCACGTGTACATGGGCTACGCCAGCGAGGGTGATGGAAACGCCGCCGATGACGCGATCGGTATCGTTCCGAAGAATGATCAGCACTCGGGCGGGTATGTCTATGTCGGGCCATGGAACGACAGTGTTAGTTCTGCCATGCAGGTCTCCGGTTCCGGAGGTAACAATGTCGGCGACTATGTGTGCCAATCTGCGGCCAACTCGGGAGCGCACTGCAATATGCGCGTCGCGCAAGTGGATCGGCAAATCCAAGGGCCTAACGGCGTCTGGCGCAAGTTCGCTGACGAGGCCGTTCAGACGGACCCGAACGACATCGCCGCCATCAACGGAGACAGCGGCGGACCTGTCGTCGTGACAACTGATAACGCAAGCAAGCTCCAGGCGCGCGGAACCATCACCTCGCTTGAGAAGTCGCAGGACTGCGCAGGCCGACAGGCCTCTGACGGGGGGACTCGTACACCGGCGTGCTATCACGGGATGTGGTACGTCCCTATTTCCCAGACCCTCGCTGACATGGGATGGGTTCTGAGGACGTCCAATCCATGAGAACGAGCCGTTCCTAAAGCACCTCCGGTGCCGCGAGTTTTCTGATCACGCGTTGCAGCAGCAAGGTGCGGGGCGGGCCCATGGGCCCGCCCCGCACCTTGCTGCTGCTGTGGCGGAACCTGAAGCGCGGATCCCCGTGTCCGTGGCGGCTTCTACGCTCGCGACCATGACCCCCACCAACCCGCTTGAGCAGCGGCATGTCCAGATCCGGGCGGCCGGCACGACCGCGCGCCTGTTGCTCGATGGCCATGACGTTGCCGACCACGTCAGGTCCTACGAGCTGCGGCACACCGTCGGGCAGCTCCCCGAATTCCAGCTGCTGCTGCGTTCCAACGCGGCGCCCGAGTGGGAGGGCACCGCCCGAGTGGTCGGTGAGGCGCCAGACCCGGGCCCGGCCGCTGCGGCGTTCCTGGCCGCCCTCGACCCGGGCGAGATCGACCGCGCGGTCCTCGCCCGGCACGACCTGCTCGACGGCGGTCCGCACGAGTTCACTCGAGCGCTGCTCGCCCAGCTGTCCGAGTGGGCGCTTGGTGTCCGGCAGCCCGGCGATCATGCGGCGGTGGACGGCTGATGGCGAACGTCACGAGCAACGCGGCCGTTCTGGCTGCGCGGCTGGAGGCGCGGGCCGCTGTCGCGGTGCCGGCGGCGACCGCGGTGGTGCGCCATCACGCGATGCTGTTGGAGACCGCGATCAAGGCGGCTGCGTCCGGCCGGCCGGGGCCGAACGTCCAGACCGGCGAGCACCGGCGGTCCTGGACCACGGAGGCCCACGCCACCGCAACCGGTGTCGAGGCAGTGGTCGGCACAGCCGCCCGCAGGGACCGCGCTTGGAGTACGGCTTCGTCGGGCCGGACAGCCTCGGCCGGGTCTACCACCAGCCCCCGTTCCCGCACGTTGGCCCGGCCGTGCAGCGGATCGAGCCGCTGTTCGTCGCCGCGATCGCCCGCGTCGCCGAGACGGTGGTGTCCGAGTGAGCCAGCTCATCGACGACATCCACCAGGCGATCGGCGGTGTGCTCCGAGCACACGGTGCCGGACTGTTGTCGAGGGCAGTGCTCGTACTCGAGGTCGTGGACGAGGACACCGGGGAACTGGGCCTGTTCGTGGAGTCCTCGCCGCCCGAGATGCCGGTGTGGGACCGGGCGGGGATGCTGCGGTACTGCGACCTCGACTTGGCGGGGCAGATCAGCCTGGCATTCCAGCGTCCTTACTGCCGACTTGCTGGCCCCCTTCCCCACGTGGCCGGCTTTCCCGGCCTCCGAGTACTACGGAGCCTCCGTCCTGTCCGGCGGCCATCGGCCGGCGATGGGCCTGCCCTCGGCTGGACTGGAGGTCCGACACGGAGGGCGACCGCGGACAGTTCCCACGTTCACCACGGAGTCGATCGACGGGTGAGGTGCCCAGCTCTACCCCGGCAGCATCGCCACACCTACGCCGCAGACATTCGGCGTGGCCTCCCCACCGACAAGTGGGATCGGCTTCGGAGTCGGCCACCGATGCTCGGTGGCCGTGCACTGCGTCCGGCCCAGATCCGCCAGGTTGGAGCCGGTGTCGTAATTACGGGGCGTCAAGCACTGGTTCCTCGCGTACACCTTCCCGTCTTGCTTGCCGGACCCGAACCGTCTGGCAGTGCCAGTCCGTCCCGGCGTTGTCGGGGCTGCTTACCGCCCGTCTCGGCATCCCCTGAGACGAACTTCCCCCAGTTTCAACCAGGTTGCTGCGACAACCCGGCGGTGATGGTCTCTCACCTCACTCGACTCCACGGCGCCTCGTGGCGCACCCACCAGATACGACAAAACCGGCTCTCCTGCTTGATGTGTGGGTCAGGCTGTCGCGGGTTGGCGTCCAGGGAGGGTGGGGCGAGGGCCCGCCAGGGTGAGCATGACCAGGGCGAT
>NZ_JBITZP010000037.1:0-42664 GCF_044546945.1 Kitasatospora sp. NPDC053057
AGCGCTACGTCGCCCGCGAGGTCTTCTCGCTGCTGCCACGTGTCGGGCTCACACCGCTCCCGGCATGACTGCTTGACAGTCATAGGGGCATCCAAGCCGTGTTCATGGAGACCCTGAACGTACGTGGACTCGCGCGTGGACGCCTCGCGAAGAGCGTGTACGACGCCGGATGGGCGCAGTTCTGTGCCATGTTGCAGTACAAGGCCGCTCGGCGCGGCCGGACTTCTATCAAGATCAGCCGCACCTTCCCGTCCTCTCGTGTCTGCTCGAACTGCGGGCGCCACGACGGACCCAAACCTCTGCGCGTCCGTCGATGGGTGTGCCCCAGCTGTGACAGCACACACGACCGAGACTGGAACGCAGCAAAGAACATTAGATATGAGGGCCGTCGTCTGAGGGCCCAAGCACCATCCGCCGACGGACTGTCGGCCCCGGCCGGGTAACTGAGCCGGGTAAACGCCTGCGGATCGCTGTAAGACTCCTGCTCGGCAACCAGGAGCGCGCGAGCAAGCCCCACAACGGGGAGGAAACAGGAACCGACCACCACACTCCACGCAGCGAAGCAGGTGCGGAGTGAGGTAGGGATCCTTCGTAACCACGCGAGGGAGATCGGAAGTCAATTCTTCACTAACACGTCAGCCAACATCATCGGCCTCTTCACCGCCACCCTCGACGCCGTCGGCGTCCAGTGGAAGGCCGCTACGCGCGCCACCGGCGCCACCAACATCTCCATCGCCCGCCAGGGCACCCACATCGGCCCCAAGTACTGAGAGCGGCGCGGCCCTTCCACCGGAGGGGCCGCGCCGCCAACGAAGCCTCAGACGTCCAGGGTCCCCACGTGGTGGACGCGGACGAGGTTGGTGGAGCCCGCCAGGCCCGGGGGCGAACCCGCCGTGATGATGACGATGTCGCCCTTCTGGCAGCGGCCCAGGGACAGCAGCGCCGCGTCGACCTGTTCGACCATCTGGTCCGTGGTCGGGGCGAAGGGGCCGAGGAAGGTCTCCACGCCCCAGGTGAGGGCGAGTTGGCTGCGCACCGCCGGTTCGTAGGTGAAGGCGAGCACGGGAATGGGCGAGCGGTAACGGGTCAATCGCCGCGCCGTGTCGCCGGACTGGGTGAAGGCGATGAGGTACTTGGCGTGCAGGAAGTCGCCGATCTCGGCCGCCGCGCGGGCGACGGCGCCGCCCTGGGTCCGCGGCTTGGTGCCGGTGGTCAGCGGGGGCAGGCCTGCCGCCAGGATGTCGTTCTCGGCGGCCTCGATGATCCGGCCCATGGTCCTGACCGTCTCGACGGGGTACTTGCCGACGGAGGTCTCCCCGGAGAGCATGACCGCGTCCGTGCCGTCGAGCACCGCGTTGGCGACGTCGGAGGCCTCGGCGCGCGTCGGCCGGGAGGCGTTGATCATCGAGTCGAGCATCTGGGTCGCCACGATGACCGGCTTGGCGTTGCGCTTGGCGAGCTTGATGGCACGCTTCTGGACGAGCGGGACCTGTTCGAGGGGCATCTCCACGCCCAGGTCCCCGCGGGCCACCATGATGCCGTCGAAGGCGTCCACGATGGAGTCCAGGTTCTCGACCGCCTGCGGCTTCTCGATCTTGGCGATGACCGGGACGTGCCGCCCCTCCTCGTCCATCACCCGGTGCACGTCCTCGATGTCGCGGCCGCTGCGGACGAAGGAGAGCGCGATCAGGTCGGCCCCGGTGCGCAGCGCCCATCGCAGGTCGGCGACGTCCTTGTCGCTGAGTGCGGGGACGGAGACGGCGACGCCGGGGAGGTTGAGGCCCTTGTGGTCGGAGACGAGTCCGCCTTCGATGACGAGGCATCGCACCCGCGGGCCGTCGACGTCGACGACTTCCAGGGTGACGCGTCCGTCGTCGACGAGGATGCGTTCGCCGCGGCTGACGTCGCCGGCGAGGCCGGCGTAGGTGGTGCCGCAGATGTTGTTGTCCCCCACGACGCCGTTGTCGGTGGAGATGGTGAACTCGTCGCCGCGTTCGAGAAGTACGGGTCCGTGGGCGAAGGTGTCGAGCCGGATCTTCGGGCCTTGAAGGTCGGCGAGGATGCCGACGCTCCGGCCGGTTTCGTCGGCGGCCTTGCGGACGCGACGGTAGCGTTCCTCGTGTTCGGCGTGGGAGCCGTGGCTGAGGTTGAATCGGGCGATGTCCATCCCGGCGTCGACCAGGGATTTGATCCGGTCGTACGAGTCGGTGGCCGGCCCGAGGGTGCAGACGATTTTTGCTCGGCGCATACTGCTGAGGGTAGGCATTACCGGCGCGTAACCTCGACGTGGGTCCGGACTACGGGATGACCTTTGGGGTAAGGCGAGTTGAACAATCTGACACACCCTCGGACCGGTGTGCGAAGGCCCCTCGACGGCGGTGCGAGGGCGAGCCGCGAGGGCAAGCCGCGAGTCCCCGGCCGATGCGATTCCGTGAAACGGTGTTCACCCCTGGTTCACCATTTCTTCCGGTCGTGCTCCCCGCCCGGCGGGACGCTCGTCACCCCCGGGTAACCGCGCCCGGGGACGGAGCGACGAGGGGGAGGCGCTCGGCATGAGACGCGCTCTGGGGGTGCTCGCCGCCCTGGCCCTGCTGGGCGGGGTGACGTACGCGCTGGTCCCGGACGACGGCCCGAAACCGCAGAAGACGGTCACGGTCACCGGGCTGATCGGTTCGGAGAAGCGGGCGTTCTTCGAAAGCCCCGAAGTGAAGGCCGAGTTGGCGAAGCAGGGCCTGGAGGTCCACGCCGATTCGACCGGGTCCTGGACGATGAGCGAGCAGGCGAAGAACAACTCCGGGCTGGACTTCGCGTTCCCGGCGAGCACCGCGCCGGCCCGCGAGATCCAGCGCAACTGGGGGCAGCAGGATTCCCCGCTGGTGCCGTTCTACTCACCGCTGGTGGTGGTGGCGCACGCGCCGGTCGCGCAGATCCTCAAGGACAACAAGCTGGCGGCGCCGGACGATTCGGGCGTCTGGACGTTCAAGATGGACGAGTACGTCAACGACCTGAAGGCGAACCGCAGGTGGCAGGACCTGACGAACGCCGAGGGCCACGGCGATCTGGCCGGGCCGATCTACATCACCACCACTGATCCGGAGAGTTCCTCCTCCGGCGCGCTGTACGTCGCGTTGCTGTCGTACGTCCTCAACAACCACCAGGTGGTCTCCGACGACGCGGGCGTGGAAGCCACCCGGCCCGTGCTGCACCAGGCGACCGCGATGCAGGGCGGTCAGAAGAGCAGCAGCGACGAGCCGTTCCGGGACTTCCAGGCGGGGGTCGGCAATCCGTTGCTGTTCGGGTACGAGTCCCAGGTCGCCGCGTTGACGGCGCAGGGCCAGTCGGCCGGCGACACGGTGGTGATGTACCCGGACACCACGGTCTACTCCGACCACACCATCATCGCCCGGACCGAGAACGGCAGGAAGCTGGCCGCCCTGCTCCAGGACGACGACGCGCTGCGCACGCTGGAGGCCCGGTTCGGTTTCCGTCCGCAGGCCCGCCCCGGCGCCTTCGCCGAACTGGTGAAGGGCAGCAGGCAGCCGGCCTTCGCCCAGGACCTGAACGCGGCCAAGGTGAAGCAGTCACCCGTGCCGTCCCTGGACAACCTGCTCAAGCTGACCGCGGCGGCGAAGGGGAGCCCGAAGTGAACGTCCAGACCACCCGTCGCGGTCGAAACGTCCCGACCACCCGCCGCAGTTGGCTGACCGCCGTGCTGGCGGCGGTGCTGGCCGCGGCCACCGCCTGCACCTCGTCGCCCGATCCGGCGCCGGCCCCGAACCCGACCACGCTCGCCGAGACGCCGCGCCCCGGCGTGCTGCGCGTCCTGGCCGGCAGTGAACTGCAGGACCTGCAGCCGGTCCTGGACGACGCCCGCAAGGCGACCGGGGTGACGGTGCAGCTGGCCTTCACCGGCACGCTGGACGGCGCGGACACGGTCTCCTCGGGCCGGGCGGACGGCAAGTACGACGCGGTCTGGTTCCCGTCCAACCAGTACCTGCGCCTGGATCCGACCGGCAGGTCCAAGGTGCTGTCGGAGACCCCGGTGATGGTCTCCCCGGTGGCCGTCGGGGTGCGTTCCTCGGTGCTCGGCGACCTCGGCTGGGGCGACGGCTCGAAGGTCTCCTGGGCGCAGATCGGCGACGCGGCCGCGGCCGGGAAGCTGTCGTACGGGATGTCCGACCCGTCGCGCTCCAACTCCGGCTTCTCCACCCTGGTCGCGGTGGCCTCGGCGTTCTCGGGCGCGGGGTCGGCGCTGACCGAGGCGGACGTGCGGAAGGCGACGCCGCAGCTGAAGCAGTTCTTCACCGGCCAGAAGCTGACCTCCGGTTCCTCGGGGTGGCTGGCGCAGGCGTACACCCGGGCCGAGCCGGGCAAGGTCGGCGCGCTGGTGAACTACGAGTCGGTGCTGCTGTCGATGAACAAGACCCTGCCGCCGGAGCAGCGGCTGACGGTGGTGCGCCCGGTGGACGGCGTGGTCTCGGCGGACTACCCGCTGTCGCTGCTGTCCTCCTCGGGGCAGGGCGAGCGGGATTCCTTCCAGCGGCTGACCGCCTACCTGTTGAAGCAGGACGTGCAGCAGCGCATCTCGGAGCTGACGCTGCGCCGCCCGGTGGCGGCGGGCGCGGCCCCGGCGGCGGGGCTGCCGACCGACCGCCGCCGCGAGCTGCCGTTCCCGGGGACGCGGGCGGTGGCGGACGGTCTGCTGGCCTCGTACCAGAACGAGCTGCGCCGCCCGTCGAGGACGGTGTACGTGCTGGACACCTCGGGTTCGATGGAGGGTTCGCGGCTGAACTCGTTGAAGACGGCGCTGGGCCGGCTGACGGGTACGGACGACACCCGCGGGGTGCGGCGGTTCCGGGACCGCGAGGAGGTGACGCTGATCTCCTTCGCCTCGCAGGTGAAGTGGACGAAGACGCACGTGGTGCCGCCCTCGGGCGGGACGCCGGGTCCGGAGGCGGAGCTGGCGTCGATCAACGCCGATGTCCAGTCGCTGCGGGCGGAGGGCGGTACGGCGCTGTACGACTCGCTGGAGCAGGCGTACCGGGTGATCGAGGAGCAGCAGAAGGCGGCGGGCGACGACCGGTTCACCTCGATCGTGCTGATGACGGACGGGGAGAGCAACGAGGGCGCCACCGACGGCGACTTCAAGCGCTTCCACGACGCGTTGCCGCCCGGCGAGAAGGCGATCCCGGTGTTCCCGATCAAGTTCGGCGAGGCGGCGGTGAGCCAGTTGCAGGGGATCGCGGACGTGAGCGGCGGCAAGCTGTTCGACGGCGGCGGTTCGCTGGACGGGGTGTTCGAGGAGATCCGTGGCTACCAGTGACGGGTACGGCCGGAGGGCGCTGCAGTACCTGGAGTCGGCCAGGAACCTGGTGGGCTGCGGGGGCGGCGCCCTCGGGCTGGGGCTGCACTTCGCCGGGCTGGGCGGGGCGTGGTGGCCGGCGGTGGTGGCGGGGCTGTACGGGGCCGGCGCGCTGCTGACGCCTGGCCCGAAGCCCCCGCCCCCACCGCCGCCGCCTGCGCCTGCGTCTGCGTCTGCGTCTGCGCCGTCCGAGAGGGTCGACCCGCCGTCCGCCCCCGAACTGGTCGCGCTCATCGCCTACCTGGACACCGTCCCGCTGCCCGCCTCGGCCGGGGTGGACGCGCTGCTGGCGGCGCTGCGCGAGACCGGGCCCGGTCCGACGGTCGACCCGATCGTGCGGCATCGGCTGCCGGTCGCGGTGGACGGCTACCTGCGGGCCCGGACCTGGCTGCCGTGGGCGGGCCCGGACGCGCCGGACCCGGCGGCGGAGCTGGGCCGGGAGGTGAAACAGCTGGCGGCCGAACTCGGCTGAACGGCCCGCACAGTGGCCGGATATCGACCGTCCTGCCCCATACCATCCCCGCTCCCGCCCATCCCGGTCACGAACGAGTCGCCAAGATCTCACCTGTTGGAAACGTCGGAGGGCTATCCAGCGGCCCGGCCCGCACGGCACACTTCTACGCGCGTCCTTCTACGCGCGTCACCGCATCCGCGGACGCGCCACGCACCTCGTACGTCCACAAGTTGACGGCCCATCCGCCGTCGTTCCCCACTCGGGAGAGTCGTCCATGCCCCTGAACCGCCGTGACTTCGTCACCCGGTCCGCCGCCACCGCCGCCGGCGCCGCCCTGGCCGGCGGAGCCGTCGTCGCCGCCGCCCCCGCCGCCGCGGCCGCCGAGCCGGACACGGCGGCCGCCAAGGGCAGCAAGCGCAAGCCCCACCGCCAGGCCTTCACCGTCATGGGCACCACCGACCTGCACGGCCGGGTGCTCAACTGGGACTACTTCACCGACGCCGAGTACGTCGACAAGGCCCACAACGCCGTCGGCCTCGCCAAGATCTCCACCCTGGCCAACCAGGTCCGCGAGGACAAGGGCTGGGACCGCTGCCTGCTCATCGACTCGGGCGACATCATCCAGGGCACCCAGCTCACCTACTACTACGCCCGGATCGAGCCGATCGCCACCGACGGCGACAACGTGCCGGACCACCCGATGGCCGTCGCCATGAACCTCATGGGCTACGACGCCGCCGCGCTCGGCAACCACGAGTTCAACTACGGCATCCCCACCGTGAAGGCCTTCGAGGACCAGCTGGAGTTCCCGCTGCTGGGCGCCAACGCCCTGCACGCGAAGAACGAGAAGCCCGCCTTCAAGCCGTACGTGATCAAGGAGGTGTGGCTGGACGAGGACACCCCGATCAAGGTCGGCATCCTCGGCCTCACCAACCCGGGCATCGCGATCTGGGACAAGGCCAACGTCGCCGGCCAGATGGTCTTCCCGGGCATCGTCGAGACCGCCGCCAAGTACGTGCCCCGGATGAAGGCCGCGGGCGCGGACGTCATCGTGGTCTCCGCCCACTCCGGCATCGACGAGGCCACCACCTACGGCGACCAGCTCCCCTGGCCCGAGGACGCCTCCGGCGAGATGGCCGAGACCGTCCCGGACATCGACGCGGTGCTGGTGGGTCACACCCACAAGGAGGTCGCCCAGCGCCTCATCGTCAACAAGAAGACCGGCAAGACGGTCGTGCTCTCCGAGCCGCTGTGCTGGGGCCAGCGCCTGAGCTGCTTCGACTTCGAGGTCGAGTTCGTCGACGGCCACTGGAAGGTCGCCTCGGTCTCCGCCCGGGTGCTGAACTCCAACACCGTGCCGGAGAACCCGGAGATCAGCGACGCCATCGTCGACCAGCACAAGAAGGTCGTGGCGTACGTCAACCAGAACATCGGCAACAGCAAGATCGAGCTGTCGATCGCCGACGCCCGGTTCAAGGCCACCCCGATCGTCGACCTGATCGGCAAGGTCCAGGCCGACGCCGTGAAGGCCGCGCTGGCGGGCGGGCAGTACGCCAGCCTCCCGGTCCTGGCCCAGGCCGCCCCGTTCAACCGCACCGCGCTGATCCCGGCCGGCCAGGTCAAGCTGCGCGACGCGGCCGGCCTGTACATCTACGAGAACACCCTGGAGGCCCGCATCCTGACGGGCGCCCAGCTCAAGGACTACCTGGAGTTCTCGGCCAAGTACTACAACCAGCTCGCCGCGGGCGCCCCGGTGAACAAGGACACCCTGACCAACGCCGAGGACACCCCGGACTACAACTACGACTCGGTCTACGGCCTGAGCTACGACATCGACATCGCCCAGCCCAAGGGCAGCCGGATCGTCAACCTCAGCTTCCAGGGCAAGCCGATCGACCCGAACGCCCAGTTCGTCCTCGCGGTCAACAACTACCGCGCCAACGGCGGCGGCAACTTCCCGCACGTCGCCACCGCCAAGGCGGTCTGGACGAACTCCGACGAGATCCGCAACACCATGATCGCCTGGGTCAAGGCCAAGGGCGTCATCGACCCCGCCGACTTCTTCACCGACTCCTGGCGCCTCGTCCGCGCCGGCCAGCCGGTGTTCTAGTCGCACTACCGAGGCGCCGCCGGGTCCGTGCCCGGCGGCGCCTCGCCGTTCCGCGGCCGGTGAGATCACGGTCCACTGACCCACTCACCCCGCGAGACGATCGGACATCCAGCCGAGACTGAAGGATATTCATCCGCTCACTCCATCTCCCTATCGTTGAGCACATCGCGAACGGCCCCCAACCAGGCCGGTGTTGAGCGAACCATCACGAGGGAGAAGGCAATGCGCGCGATCGTGCAGCAGGAGTTCGGCGGCCCCGAGGTCATGGAGCTGGCCGAGGTGGAGCGCCCGAAGCCGTTGAGCGGCGAGGTGCTGGTGCGGGTGAAGGCCGCCGGGGTGAACCCGGTCGACGTGGCGGTGCGGGCCGGGGCGTTCCCGCTGCTGGGAGAGCCGCCGTTCACGGTGGGCTGGGACGTCTCCGGGGTGGTCGAGGAGGTCGGCCCGGGGGCCCGCTACCGGGTGGGCGAGGAGGTGTACGGGATGCCGTTCTTCCCGCGTGCCGCCGGCGCCTACGCCGAGTACGTGGCCGCGCCGTCCCGCCAACTGGCCCGCAAGCCCGCTTCCCTGGACCACACCCAGGCCGCCGCGCTGCCGCTGGCCGCGCTGACCGCCTGGCAGGGCCTGGTGGACCTGGCGAAGGTCGGCGAGGGCGACCGGGTGCTGGTCCACCGCGCGGCCGGCGGCGTCGGCCACCTCGCCGTGCAGATCGCCAAGGCCCGCGGCGCGTACGTGATAGCCCTCGCCAGCGAGGGCAAGCACGCCTTCCTCAAGGAGATCGGCGCCGACGAGCTGATCGACTACCGGACCACGGACTACACCGAGGCCGTCCAGGACGTCGACATCGTCTTCGACTCCTCCTCCGAGGGCACCCGCGCCCTGGAGGTGCTGAAGCCGGGCGGCACCCTGGTCAGCATCATGGAGCACTGGAACCAGGAGCTGGCCACCGCGATCGAGGCCGCCGGACGGCGCTTCGCGGGCGTCTCGGTCGAGCCCGACTACGCCGCGCTGGAGGCGATCGCCGCCCTGGTGGACGAGGGCCTGATCCGCCCGTACGTCACCGCGGCCTTCCCTCTCGCCGAGGCCGCGAAGGCCCACGACCTGGTCGGCTCCGGTACCGTCCAGGGCAAGGTCGTACTGACCGTTGAGTGACGAGAACCCCCGGGGGCGGACCATGGACATCCTGACCGAGGCGCTGGCCTCGATGCGCACGGCGCACCCCGCGTCGGTGCGCACCGAGGGCCGCGCGCCCTGGGCCCTCCGGCTGCCCCCGGTCGTCGGGGCGGGCTTCCACGTGGTGCTGTACGGCACCTGCTGGCTGGTACCGGCCGACCCGGCCGCCACCGGTGAGCCCGTCCCCCTCAGCCCCGGGGACGTCATCTTCCTGCGGGACGGCCGGGGCCACGTCCTGGCCGACACCCCGGACACCCCGCCGGTGGACGCCGAGGCCTGCCGGATCGACGCCGGCCCGCCGATCGGCACCCTGACGATCGGCGGCGAGGGGGCCCGCACCAGCCTGCTGTGCGGCAACTACCACCTGGACCAGGGCCGCCCGCACCCGATGGTCCGCCAGCTGCCGGCCCTGATCCACCTGCCGACCCGGCACGGCCGCCACCCCGAACTGGCCGCCGCCGTGCAGCTGTTGGGCGCGGAGCTGGAGAACCCGCGGATCGGCTCGACCGGTATCGTCCCGGCACTGATCGACTCGCTGCTGCTGTACGTCCTGCGGGCCTGGTTCGAGGACCAGCCGCCCGCGGCCGCCGCGGGCTGGGCGGCGGCCCTGCGGGACACCGCCGTGGCGCCCGCCCTGAACGCCATCCACGAGGCCCCGGAGACCTCCTGGACGGTGGAGTCGCTGGCGGACCGGGCGGGCCTGTCCCGCGCCGCCTTCGCCCGCCGCTTCACCTCGATGGTGGGCGAGCCGCCGATGGCGTACCTGACCCGCTGGCGGATGACCACCGCCGCCCGGCTGCTGCGCGAGTCGGAGGCGCCGCTGACGGCGGTGGCCGCGCAGACCGGGTACGGCTCGGAGTACGCCTTCGCGAAGGCGTTCAAGCGGGAGTTCGGCCGGGCCCCCGGCGGCTACCGCCGGGAGGCCCGCGCCGCCTAGGGCGTGTCTGACACGGCCCCGAGGGCTCTAGAACGGGAACGGCGCCCGCCCGTGCTGCACCGAGATCCACTTCACCGTGGTGAAGGCGTCCACCGTGGACTCCCCGTTGAGCCGGCCGACCCCGGAGTTCTTCTCCCCGCCGAACGGCACCCCGGGCTCGTCCGCGATGGTCCCGCCGTTGACGTGGATCATGCCGGTCTCGATCCGCCGGGCGACCCGCACCCCGCGCTCGACGTCCGCGGTGTGCACCGCGCCGCTGAGCCCGAAGGGCGTGTCGTTGGCGATCCGGACGGCCTCGTCCTCGCCGTCGAAGGGCACCAGCAGCGCCACCGGGCCGAAGAGTTCGCGCCGCAGGATGGGCGCGTCCTCGGCCAGGTCGGTGAGCACGGTGGGCGCCATCAGGCTTCCGGTCGTGGTCCCGCGCAGCAGCGCGGTGGCACCGGCCGCGATCGCCTGGTCGACCTGCGCGTCGATCGCGTCGGCCTGGACGGAGTTGATCAGCGGGCCGATGTGGGTGGCCGGGTCCTTGGGGTCGCCGACGGTCAGCGAGGCGGTCTTGGCGACGAACTTCTCGGTGAACTCGGCGAGCACGCTGCGGTCGACCAGCACCCGGTTGGCGGCCATGCAGACCTGGCCCTGGTGGACGAAGCGGCTGAACACGGCGGCGTCCACGGCGTAGTCGAGGTCGGCGTCGTCCAGCACGATCAGCGCGCTGTTGCCGCCGAGCTCCAGCACCGTCCGCTTGAAGTGGGCGGCGGCGACGGTGGCGACGTGCCGGCCGACCTGGTCGGAGCCGGTGAAGGAGATCACCTTGGGCACCGGGTGCTCCAGGAAGCTGTCGCCGATCTCCGCGATGTCGGTGATGACCACGTTCAGCAGGCCGGGCGGCAGGCCCGCGTCCTCGAAGAGCTTGGCGATCAGGCTGCCGCCGACGACCGGGGTCTCCTGGTGCGGCTTGAGCACCACGCCGTTGCCGAGCGCGAGCGCCGGGGCGACGGCCTTGATGGCCAGGAACAGCGGGAAGTTGAACGGGCTGATCACACCGACCACGCCGACCGGCAGCCGGAGCAGGCGGTTCTCCTTGCCCGGCGCGGTCGAGGGCAGCAGCCGCCCCTCGGAGGCCACCGACAGGTGCAGGCACTCCCGCAGCATGTCCTTGACCAGGGACAGCTCGAAGCCGGCCTTGAGCGCGGTGCCGCCGAGTTCGACCATGATCGCCCGGACGATCTCGTCCTCGCGCTCCTCGACCAGCCGCAGCGCGCGCTCGAAGACCAGCCGGCGCTGGTAGGGGTTGGTGGCGGCCCAGCCGCGCTGGGCGCGCTCGGCGGCACGGTAGGCCCGGTCGACCTCGGCGACGGTGGCCACGGTGATGGTGGCCAGCTTGTCACCGGTGTACGGGTCGACGTCGACGATGTCCCAGGAGCCGCTGCCGCCGCACCATTCGCCGTCGATGTACTGCAGCGCCAACTCGGAGAAGTACGACATCTGATCCCTCTCGTGCCCGACCTGATGGGACCTCATCGTACTGATGTGTCAAAGCTCTTGGCGTATGGAGTGCAGAAGATCGCGGGTCGGTCCGGGTTCGAGGCTCTCGGCGAGCAGCCCGTCCATCGCCTGCCGGTAGGAGGCGACCTCGGTGGGCTTGTCCACGTAGAGCGCGGTGGTGAACTGCTCCAGGTAGACCACGTCGGCGAGTTCGGCCTCGCTGAAGCCCAGCACGCTGAACGCGCCGCTCTCGGCGCTCAGCGCGGCGCCGCCGAGCGGGCGCACCTGCAGCCGCACGTTGGGCAGTTCGGCGAGTTCGAGCAGCCGGTCGAGCTGGCCGCGCATCAGCTCCGGCCCGCCCCAGGGGCGGCGCAGCGCGGCCTCGTCGAGGACCGCGAGCAGCTCGGGCGGGTGTTCGGCGGTGAGCAGGTCCTGGCGCTTGCGGCGGACCTCGACCCGGCGTTCGATCTCCTCGTCCTGGAGGCCGTGGCAGCCGGCGACGATGACGGCGCGGGCGTAGTCGGCGGTCTGCAGCAGCCCGTGGACGAACTGGACCTCGTAGCTGCGGATCTCGGTGGCGGCCTCCTCCAGCCCGAGGTAGTTCTGGAACCAGGCGGGCAGGACGTCGCCGTAGTCGTGCCACCAGGAGGTGGCGTTGGCCTCCCGGACGAGTCCGAGCACGTTGGCCCGTTCCTGTTCGGCGTCGACGCCGTAGAGGGTGAGGAGGTCCGCGACGTCGCGCTCCTTGAAGCCGACCCGGCCGAGTTCCATCCGGCTGATCTTGGACTCGGAGGCGCGGATCGAGTATCCGGCCTCCTCGCGGCTGACGCCTCTGGACT
This sequence comes from Kitasatospora sp. NPDC053057, assembly GCF_044546945.1. NCBI lineage: Bacteria > Bacillati > Actinomycetota > Actinomycetes > Kitasatosporales > Streptomycetaceae > Kitasatospora > Kitasatospora sp. NPDC053057. Next base: position 12,358 of record NZ_JBITZP010000037.1, read on the forward strand.
CGCGGAGCTTGCGCAGCTGGCTGCCGAGCAGCAGGCGCCGTACGGTGGCGCCTCCGCCTGCCTGAGTCGTGCCCATCGAAGTCAACCTCCGCACTCGCGCAGCCCCCCGGCCGTCGGCGGCAGTCTGCCACCTGGCACCGACGAACAACAGTCCGTCCCGGTGCGCGTTTCGGCCGCTGTGCGAAGCCTGGGAGGAGGCTGTGAGCCGGATTTCGGCGCGGAGGTGAAGGCGCAGGTGGGAGCGCCGGTAAGAGGCGGGTGAGAGCGCGGGTGAGAAGCGCCTGGGAATGCGTCCGAAGCGCCCGGGAAGGACCCGGGAAGCCTTGGGGAAGCGCGGGGGAACGCGCGGGAACGGGTGCGGGAACGCGACGGCGCCCGCCCTCCAACTGGTCGGGGAAGAGGGCAGGCGCCAGGAGACCGCGTTGGCCCGGCGACGCTGGCGGGGGCAGCGGGTTGAGCTCCCGGCGATGCGGCGCCGGGGGTTCGGGGTGGGGCCGGTCAGACCGTCAGGGCCCGTCAGACCACCAGCGGGCGGTCCGTGGGCCGGATCGGGGCGGGAAGCGGGGTCTTGCCGCCCAGGTACTTGTCCACCGCGGCGGCGGCCGAACGGCCTTCCGCGATGGCCCAGACGATCAGCGACTGGCCTCGGCCGGCGTCTCCGCAGACGTACACGCCATCGACATTGGTGGCGAACCGGCCGTCGCGGGCAATGTTACCGCGCGCGTCGAGGTCCGCTCCCAGCTGCTCGACCAGGCCGTTCTTCACGTCCGTCCCGGTGAAGCCCATGGCCAGGGTGACCAGCTGGGCCGGGATGGCCCGCTCGGTGCCCGGGACGGGCTCGAACCGGCCGTCCTTGAACTCGACCTCGACGAGGTGCAGTTCCTGGACGTTGCCGTCCTCGTCGCCGGTGAAGTGGGTGGTGTTCACGGAGTAGACCCGCTCGCCGCCCTCCTCGTGCGCGGAGGTGACCTTGTAGGTCATCGGCATGGTGGGCCAGGGCTGGTGCCCGGGGCGGTCCTCGCTGGGGCGGGGCATGATCTCCAGCTGGGTGACCGACAGGGCGCCCTGGCGGTGGGCGGTGCCGACGCAGTCCGCGCCGGTGTCGCCGCCGCCGATCACGACCACGTGCTTGCCCTTGGCGCTGATCGGCGAGTCGACGAGGTCGCCCTCCTGCACCTTGTTGGCCAGCGGCAGGTACTCCATGGCCTGGTGGACGCCCTTGAGCTCGCGCCCGGGCACCGGCAGGTCGCGGGCGGTGGTGGCGCCGGCGGCGACCACGACGGCGTCGAAGCGCTCGCGCAGCTGCTGCCCGGTGATGTCCTCGCCGACGTGCACGCCGGTGCGGAAGCGGGTGCCCTCCGCGCGCATCTGCTCGATGCGGCGGTTGATGTGGCGCTTCTCCATCTTGAACTCGGGGATGCCGTAGCGCAGCAGTCCGCCGATGCGGTCGGCGCGCTCGTACACGACCACGGTGTGCCCGGCCCGGGTGAGCTGCTGGGCGGCGGCCAGACCGGCCGGGCCGGAGCCGACGACGGCGACGGTCTTGCCGGAGAGCCGCTCGGGGATCTGCGGGGTGACCCCGCCGCGGTCCCAGGCCTTGTCGATGATGGTGACCTCGACGTTCTTGATGGTCACCGCGTCCTGGTTGATGCCGAGCACGCAGGCCGACTCGCAGGGCGCCGGGCACAGCCGCCCGGTGAACTCCGGGAAGTTGTTGGTGGCGTGCAGCCGCTCGATGGCGCCGGTGAAGTCGTCGCGGTAGGCGAGGTCGTTCCACTCGGGGATGAGGTTCCCGAGCGGGCAGCCGTTGTGGCAGAACGGGATGCCGCAGTCCATGCAGCGGCCGGCCTGCTTGGTGATGATCGGCAGGAGGCTGCGCTCGACGTAGACCTCGTTCCAGTCCCGGATGCGAACGTCCACGGGCCGTCGCTCGGCCAGCTGCTTGGGCGTGGTCAGGAAGCCCTTGGGGTCAGCCATGTGCCGCCTCCATCATCTTGCGAGTGGTCTCGGCCTCGGAGAGGCCATCGCGCTCAGCGGCGTCCTTGGCGGCGAGCACTGCCTTGTAGTCGGTCGGCATGATCTTGGAGAAGCGGGAGACCCCGCTGCCCCAGTCGGCCAGGAGCTCGGCGGCGACGGTGGAGCCGGTCTCCTCGTAGTGCTGCTGCACGGTGTCGCGCAGCCAGTCGCGGTCGTCGGCGGTGGGGGCCTCGATGCCGACCATGCCGTCGTTGACGTTGGCGGGGCGCAGGTCCAGGACGTACGCGATGCCGCCGGACATGCCGGCCGCGAGGTTGCGTCCGGTCTCGCCGAGGATGACGACCCGGCCGCCGGTCATGTACTCCAGGCCGTGGTCGCCGACGCCCTCGACGACCAGCGTCGCACCGGAGTTGCGGACGGCGAAGCGCTCACCGGCCTTGCCGCGCAGGTGGATCCGGCCGGAGGTGGCGCCGTAGCCGATGGTGTTGCCGGCGATCACGTGGTTCTGGGCGTCGTTGCCGATGGCCGCGGCCTCGCGCGCGGGGCGCACGACGAGCACACCGCCGGAGAGCCCCTTGCCGACGTAGTCGTTGGCGTCGCCCTCCAGCCGCAGGGTGATCCCCTTCGGCACGAAGGCGCCGAAGGACTGCCCGGCCGAGCCGGTGAAGGTGACGTCGATCGTCCCCTCCGGCAGGCCCTCGCCGCGGTACCGCTTGGTCACCTGGTGGCCGAGCATGGTGCCGACGGTGCGGTTGACGTTGCGGATCGGCAGTTCGAGCCGGACCGACTCGCCGCGCTCCAGGGCGTCCTGGGCCAGCTCGATCAGCTGGTTGTCGAGGGCCTTGTCCAGGGCGTGGTCCTGGGTGGTGGTGCGGTGCCGGGCGGCGCCCTCGGGCAGGGCGGGCACGTGGAACAGCGGGGCCAGGTCGAGCCCGGCGGCCTTCCAGTGGTCGATCGCGGCCCGGGCGTCGATGTGCTCGGCGCGGCCGACGGCCTCCTCGATCGAGCGGAAGCCCAGCGAGGCCAGGATCTCCCGGACCTCCTCGGCGATGAACTCGAAGAAGTTGACGACGAATTCGGGCTTGCCGGAGAAGCGCTCGCGCAGCACCGGGTTCTGGGTGGCGACGCCGACCGGACAGGTGTCCAGGTGGCAGACGCGCATCATGATGCAGCCGGAGACGACCAGCGGGGCGGTGGCGAAGCCGAACTCCTCGGCGCCGAGCAGCGCGGCGATGACGACGTCGCGGCCGGTCTTCAGCTGGCCGTCGGTCTGGACCACGATGCGGTCGCGCAGCCCGTTGAGCAGCAGGGTCTGCTGGGTCTCGGCGAGGCCGAGCTCCCAGGGGCCGCCCGCGTGCTTCAGCGAGGTGAGTGGCGAGGCGCCGGTGCCGCCGTCGTGCCCGGAGACCAGGACGACGTCGGCGTGCGCCTTGGACACGCCGGCCGCGACCGTCCCGACGCCGACCTCGGACACCAGCTTCACGTGGATGCGGGCGGCCGGGTTGGCGTTCTTGAGGTCGTGGATCAGCTGGGCCAGGTCCTCGATCGAGTAGATGTCGTGGTGCGGCGGCGGGGAGATCAGGCCGACGCCCGGAGTGGAGTGCCGGGTCCTGGCGACCCACGGGTAGACCTTGTGGCCGGGCAGCTGGCCGCCCTCGCCGGGCTTGGCGCCCTGGGCCATCTTGATCTGGATGTCGTCGGCGTTGACCAGGTACTCGGAGGTGACGCCGAACCGGCCGGAGGCGACCTGCTTGATCGCCGAGCGGCGCTCGGGGTCGTACAGGCGGTCCGGGTCCTCGCCGCCCTCACCGGTGTTGGACTTGCCGCCGAGGCGGTTCATCGCGATGGCGAGGGTCTCGTGCGCCTCGCGGGAGATCGAGCCGTACGACATGGCGCCGGTGGAGAAGCGCTTGACGATCTCGGAGACCGGCTCGACCTCCTCGACCGGGATCGGCTCCCGGCCGAGGCCCTCCAGCTGGAACAGGCCGCGCAGCGTCATCAGGCGCTCGGACTGCTCGTTCACCCGGTCGGTGTACTGCTTGAAGATGTCGTACCGGCGGTTGCGGGTGGAGTGCTGCAGCCGGAACACGGTGTCCGGGTCGAACAGGTGCGGCTCGCCCTCGCGGCGCCACTGGTACTCGCCGCCGATCTCCAGCGCGCGGTGCGCGGCCGGGATGCCGGAGGCCGGGTAGGCCTTGGCGTGCCGGGCGGCGGTCTCGCGGGCGATCTCCTCCAGGCCGATGCCGCCGAGCTTGGTGGTGGTGCCGGCGAAGTAGCCGTCGACCAGGTCCTGGGAAAGGCCGATGGCCTCGAAGACCTGGGCGCCGCGGTAGGAGGCGACGGTGGAGATGCCCATCTTGGACATCACCTTGAGCACGCCCTTGCCGAGCGCCTTGATCAGGTTCTTGATCGCCTTCTCGGCCTCGACGCCCTCAATGCCCCTCGCATTCAAAAACGTACCCTGGGCGACCAGGTCCTCGACCGACTCCATCGCCAGGTACGGGTTGACCGCGCCGGCGCCGTAGCCGATCAGCAGCGCGACGTGGTGCACCTCGCGCACGTCACCGGCCTCGACCAGCAGCGACACCTGGGTGCGCTGCTTGGTGCGGATCAGGTGGTGGTGGATGGCGGAGGTGAGCAGCAGCGAGGGGATCGGGGCGTGCTCGGCGTCGGAGTGCCGGTCGGAGAGCACGATGATCCGGGCGCCGTCGGCGATCGCGGCGTCGGCCTCGGCGGCGATCTCGGCGAGGCGCGCGGCCAGGCCCTCGCCGCCGCTGGCGACCTTGTAGAGGCCGGACAGCGTGACGGCCTTCAGCCCGGGCTGGTCGCCGTCGGCGTTGATGTGGACGAGCTTGGCCAGTTCGTCGTTGTCGATCACCGGGAAGGTGATGCCGACCGAGCGGCAGGAGGCGGACTCGGCGGTCAGCAGGTTGCCCTCGGGGCCGAGGTTGGACAGCAGCGAGGTGACGAGCTCCTCGCGGATGGCGTCCAGCGGCGGGTTGGTGACCTGCGCGAAGAGCTGCACGAAGTAGTCGAACAGCAGCCGCGGCTTCTCGCTCAGAGCGGCGATCGGCGAGTCGGTGCCCATCGAGCCGAGCGCCTCGCCGCCGGTGCGGGCCATCGGCGCGAGGATGACGCGCAGCTCCTCCTCGGTGTAGCCGAAGGTCTGCTGGCGGCGGGTGACGGAGGCGTGGGTGTGGGCGATGTGCTCGCGCTCGGGGAGATTGGCGAGCTGGATCTGCCCGCCGGTGACCCACTCCTCGTAGGGGTGCTCGGCGGCCAGGCCGGCCTTGATCTCCTCGTCCGGGACGATCCGGTTCTCGTTGAGGCAGACCAGGAACATCTTGCCGGGCTGCAGGCGGCCCTTCTGGACCACCTTCTGCTGGTCGATGTCGAGGACGCCGACCTCGGAGGAGAGCACGACCAGGCCGTCCTCGGTGACCCAGTAGCGGGCCGGGCGCAGGCCGTTGCGGTCGAGCACGGCGCCGATCCGGGTGCCGTCGGTGAAGGTGACGCAGGCCGGGCCGTCCCAGGGCTCCATCAGGTTGGAGTGGTACTGGTAGAACGCGCGGCGGGCCGGGTCCATGGTGGCGTGGTTCTCCCACGCCTCCGGGATCATCATCAGCACCGAGTGCGGCAGCGAACGGCCGCCGAGGTGGAGCAGCTCCAGGACCTCGTCGAAGGAGGCCGAGTCGGAGTGCTCCGGGGTGCAGATCGGGAAGATCCGCTCCAGGCCCTGCCCGTTCTTGTTGGCCGGGATCAGGTCGGTGGCGAGCTGGGACTCCCGGGCGCGCATCCAGTTGCGGTTGCCCTTGACCGTGTTGATCTCGCCGTTGTGCGCGACGAAGCGGTACGGGTGGGCGAGCGGCCAGCTCGGGAAGGTGTTGGTGGAGAACCGGGAGTGCACCAGGCCGAGGGCGGACGCGTAGGTGCGGTCCGACAGGTCGGGGAAGAAGGGCTCCAGCTGGCCGGTGGTCAGCATGCCCTTGTAGACGATGGTGCGGGCGGACAGCGACGGGAAGTACACGCCGGCCTCGCGCTCGGCCCGCTTGCGGACCACGAACGCGATGCGGTCCAGCTCGACGCCGGCCTTCTCATCATGGGCCAGGAACAGCTGCCGGAACCGCGGCATCACGCTGCGCGCGGTGGAACCGAGCAGGTCCGGGGTGACCGGCACGTCACGCCAGCCGAGGACGGTCAGGTCCTCCTCCGCGGCGATCGCCTCGATCTGCGCGACGGCGGCGGCGTCGGCCGCGTCATCGTCGGGCAGGAAGGCTATGCCGACGGCGTAGGAGCCGGCCGCCGGGAGGTCGAAGGAGACCTTCCCGCGCAGGAAGGCGTCCGGGATCTGGGTCAGGATGCCCGCGCCGTCACCGGAGTCCGGCTCGGCGCCGGTGGCGCCGCGGTGCTCCAGGTTGCGCAGGACGTTCAGCGCCTGCTCGACGATGGTGTGGTCGGCGATGCCGGTCAGCGTGGCGACGAAACCGACGCCACAGGCGTCGTGCTCGTTTCGCGGGTCGTACAGGCCCTGAGCAGCAGGTCGCGCATCCGGCACGAGCGCGTACGGCTGGCGGGCGGCGCCGGCCTGAGGCTCGTTGGCGGAGTGCATGGATGCAGACAGCATCGGCTCTCCCGTCGTCGTCTTTCGGCAAGTTGGTGCAAGTAGGGACGACGTTGGCCCTGATGCGATGGTGCGGGGTCGTGCAAGTTACATGATGCCCAGGATCCCGAGAAGCGGAATATGCCGTCCACATCGCGGGACGGTGCGCAGGTCAGGGGGCTGGAAGAAGAGGACGTGCCACGGTGCACGTCCCGACGATTGTGCCCAACCAACCCCTGCCTGAAACAGGGGCGAAACCGGATCGCCACACAAGCCGATCATGGACGCCTGGGAATCCATTCCGGGACCGGGGCCGCCGGATGCGAATCCGCGGCTGCGAGCGCCGGATGATGAGACGATGCCGGGCAGCGCGCGACGTCCATGTGTGAAACGTCACGCACTGCCCGGCATAACCATGCAGCGCTGTCGACTACCCGTCGGCCATCCGTCGACTACCCGACGTGCCCGCCGATCAGCCACCCGAGCAGGTACGTCACCCCGGCCGCGGCCCCGCCCAGCACCAGCTGCCGCAGCCCGCTGAACCACCAGCTGCGCGCCGTCACCCGGGCCACCACCGCGCCGCAGCCGAACAGGCCGAGCGCCGCGAGCACCAACGCGGGCAGCAGCGAACTGGCCCCCAGCAGGTACGGCAGCAGCGGCAGCAGCGCGCCGAGCGCGAAGCACAGGAAGGACGAGCCGGCCGCCACCAGCGGCGAGGGCAGGTCGGTGGGGTCGATCCCCAGCTCCTCCCGCGCGTGGATCTCCAGCGCCAGCTCCGGGTCGCGGGACAGCTGCCGAGCCACCTCGTGGGCGAGCTCCGGCTCCACCCCGCGCGAGACGTACAGCTGCGCCAGTTCGGCCAGCTCGCCGTGCGGGTTGCGGCTCAGCTCCAGCCGCTCGGCCTCGATCTCGGCCTGCACCAGCTCCCGCTGCGAGGCCACCGAGGTGTACTCCCCCGCCGCCATCGAGCAGGCGCCGGCCGCCAGGCCCGCCAGCCCGGTGAGGATCACCGTGCCGTTGGACGCCGCCCCGCCGACCACGCCGGTCATCAGCGCGAAGTTGGACACCAGGCCGTCCACCGCGCCGAACACCGCGGGCCGCAACCAGCCGCCGTTGACGTCCCGGTGGTGGTCGGCCGCGGGTATCCGCGGGTGCTGTGCCGGCTCGGCTTCCAGGGTGCTCGCAGTCACGGTTCTTCCCCTCCGTCTTCGTTCGTCACCCCGACCGTAGCCCGCTTGACCTGGGCATTTCCAGCAAGACAAGGCTTCCCGAACGATGCTGAGGCTGCCCTTCGCAGGTCTCGCGAAGGGCAGCCTCAGTCAGCGGAAGTGCCTGCTCAGATGGGGTTCTCGGCGTCCTTGCCGGTCTTCTCCGCGGCCGTGGAAGCCGCGGCGGCCGGCAGCGGGTCCGCTTCCCCGTCCCCGTCGCCGTCCAGGATCCGGGACGGCTTCTCCCCGTCCACCGTCTCGCTCGGCTTCTCGCCCTTCGCCTTCTCCTCGGCCGCCTTCTCCTCGGCCTGCTCCGCCTCGGCGTGCGCCGCCGGGTCGATGCTCGCCGGGTCCTCGCGCCCGGGCCGCTTCTTCCCGACGATCACGAAGTACGCCACGGCGCCGATGAACACCACGATCGACGTCCAGTCGTTGAGCCGCAGGCCGAAGTAGACGTGCGCCTCGTCGATCCGCAGCCACTCGGTCCAGAACCGGCCCACCGTGTACGCGCCCACGTACAGGGCGAACGCCCGGCCGTGCCCCAGCTTCCAGCGCCGGTCGGCCCAGATCACCAGCAGCGCGACGGCCACGTCCCAGATCGACTCGTACAGGAAGGTCGGGTGGAAGACGCCGCTCACCACCTCGCCGTCGGGCAGCGTCTTGTGGATCTCCAGGCCCCACGGCAGCGTGGTCGCCCGCCCGTACAGCTCCTGGTTGAAGTAGTTGCCCCAGCGGCCCATCGCCTGCGCGAGCACGATGCCCGGCGCGATGGCGTCGGCGTACGCGGGCAACGGCACGCCCCGGCGGCGGCAGCCGATCCAGGCGCCGACCGCGCCCAGCGCGACCGCGCCCCAGATCCCGAGGCCGCCCTCCCAGATCTTGAAGGCGTTCCAGGGGTTCTTCCCCTCGCCGAAGTACAGCTGGTGGTCGGTGATCACGTGGTACAGCCGGCCGCCGACCAGGCCGAACGGCACGGCCCAGACGGCGATGTCACCGACGGTGTGCTTGGCACCGCCCCGGGCGACCCAGCGCTTGCTGCCGAGCCAGACGGCTGCGACGACCCCGAGGATGATGCAGAAGGCGTAGGCGCGCAGCGGGATCGGTCCGAGGTAGAGGACGCCCCGCGACGGGCTGGGAATGTAGGCGATATCCATGGCAGTTCCGACGCTACAGGGTCCGACGTCCCCATCGGACACCCCCGGGGTCACAGAAACCGAACAACGAACACCGCCGCCCCCTCCCGTCGGAGGGGGCGGCGACGGTGCGGCGGCTCAGCCCGCCGTCGGTGACGGGTTGTTGGCCTCCGAAGCAGCGGCGGTGGGCGCCGGGGTCTGCCCGCCCGAGCCCGCCGTGCCCAGCTGCTTGCCCTGGTTGGCGGCGTCCACCCACTTCTCCAGGTTCGCCGGGGTGATGTCCTCGTCGCCGTTCTTCGGGTAGATCGGCTTGCCGTTGAGCAGCACGGTCGGGGTCGACTTGTAGCTGGACTTGTCGAAGTCCTGCTGCACCGACGACACCCACCCGCCGTACTTGTTGTCGTTGACGCAGGCCTGGAACTCCGGCGTGTCCAGCCCGTTCACCTGCTTCGCCAGGTTGAGCAGGACCGCCTTGTTGCCGAAGGCGTCGTTGGTCTCGTCCGGCTGGTTGCGGTAGAGCACGTCGTGGAAGTCCCGGAAGTGCCCGGCGTCCTGGGCGCACCCCAGCGCGTTGGCACCGTTCCTGGAGCCCTTGCCCGGCAGTGACCGGTCGATGAAGGACACGATGTGGGCGTTGGTGTAGATCTTCCCGGCGTCCTCCAGCTGGTCGATGGTCGCCGAGAACTCGCGCTCGAACATGCCGCAGGCCGGACAGCGCGGGTCCTCGTACACCGTGAGGACCGACGGCGCGTTGCTCGCGCCGACCGGGACCACCAGGTTCTTGTCGCCAATGGTCCCGGCCGGGGCGGCGGTCGGGGTCTCCGGCTTGGAGCGCTGGTTCTGCACCACGACGCCGGTGACCACCGCGGCGGCGATCACCGCGAGCACGGCCCCGCCGACGATCAGCTTCTTCCTGCGCCGGGAGGAGGCCTCCTCGGCCGCCCGCTGGTCCAGCATCCGCTCGCGGGCGGTGCGCTTGCCTTCTCGGTTCTTCTCGCTCATTGCCTTGACATCCACGGTCGGGGAGCCTTCGTCGGGTGCGGGGATGGGGATGGCCGGACGGATCAGCTCGCCAGCCAGCCGTCGGCCGAGAGCCGGGTGCGGGGCCGCCACAGCAGCCACCCGGCCAGCAACAGGAACCCGGTGTCGCGCAGGATCTCCTGCAGGTACTCGGTCTGCGAGGCGTCGACGTGCCCGCCGCCGCCGAAGCAGCCGCAGTCGATCGAGATGCCGCGCGCCCAGGCCGAGGCGATCCCGGCGATGAAGGTGAGCAGCAGCAGCGCGGAGACCCCGGCCACCAGCCGGACCCCGAGCCCGATCACCAGCAGCAGGGCGAGCGCCAGCTCCAGGAAGGGCAGTCCGTAGCCGATCGGCTTGACCAGGCCCTCGGGCAGGATCTCGTAGGCCCGGACGGCCTGGGCGGCCTCCGCCGGATCGGCGATCTTGGCCAGCCCGGCCCACCCCCAGACCACCGCCAGGCCGAGCCGCACGGCCGTGCCCACCCACTCGCTCCAGGCCGGCAGCGGCCGCCGCGCCGGCGCGGAACCACCGGGCTGCACTGCCGGGCCGGCCATCAGGGAACCCCCCTCGGGAAACTCGTTCACTTCCTGATGAACCGTAAGGAATGAAGGGCGGTTCCTCCGGATTCAGGAATTAAGCCGGACGAGTGACGTTCTGTCCGATTCCCTCGAACACCCCTGCGTCACCGGCACACCGGCATCCGCCCCGGATCGAACAGCTCCAGGCGCCCCTCGTGCTGCGCCCGGGCCGCCCGCTCGGCCGCGTCCCAGCGCGCCGCCTCCGCACAGGCCACCGCGTCCCGCTCCGCCCGCTCGGCACCGCGCTTGGCCAGCGCCTGCCCCACCTCGGTGTGCGCACCGACCGCAGCGCCCAGGGCCAGCGCGGCAGCCGCCGCCCGCAGCAGCACGGCCCGATGAAGACCCGCCACCGGCGCTCACCCCTTCGCTCGCTCGGCTACCCCCGTGCACGTTGTCCGTGCACTCGTCCCTCCACTCAACGTCGGTCAACCCCGCCTGGTGCGTGTCGCCGCCGCTGTTCACCCGTTCGGGGCCGCCCCGAAGCTGACGGCGGGGAACCGGACCCGCGCAGCGGAACGGCCCGCCATCCCTCGAAGGGATGGCGGGCCGTCACCCGGGCCGCGCGTCAGCGCCTGCGCACTCCTGCCGCGAGCTCACCGGCGAGCGCCCGGACGCCGTCCAGCGCCGCCGCCTCGTCCTCGCCCGCGGAGAGGATCCGCTGCACGAACGCCGACCCCACGATCACCCCGTCCGCGAACCGGGCGACCTCCGCCGCCTGCTCCGCGTTCGAGACGCCGAGGCCGACGCACACCGGCAGGTCCGTGGTGGCCCGGGTGCGGGCGACCAGGTCCTCGGCCAGCGATCCGACCGCCGACCGGGTCCCGGTCACGCCCATCACCGCGGCCGCGTACACGAACCCGCTGCCCGCGGCCGTGACCTCGGCCAGTCGCGCGTCCTTGCTGCTGGGGGCGACCACGAACACGGTGTCCAGCCCGTGCGCCTCCGCCGCCTTGCGCCACTCCCCGGACTCCTCCACCGGAAGGTCCGGCAGGATGCAGCCCGCCCCGCCCGCCGCGGCCAGGTCGGCCGCGAAGCGCGCCACCCCGTAGCGGTCGACCGGGTTCCAGTACGTCATCACCAGCACCGCCGCCTCGGGGTGCGCGGCGGCGACCTCCTGGACGGTGCGCAGCACGTCCTTGATCCGCACGCCGCCGCGCAGCGCGATGTCGTCGGCGGTCTGGATGACGGCCCCGTCCAGGACCGGGTCGGAGTGCGGCAGCCCGATCTCGACGACGTCGCAGCCGCCCTCGATCAGCGCGTTGACCGCCCGGATCCCGCCGTCGACGGTGGGGAACCCGGCCGGGAGGTAGCCGATCAGCGCGGCCCGGCCCTCGGCCTTGGCGGCCGAAAGACGGTCACTGAGCTTGCTGGCACCGGGCTTGATGGCGTTGGACTTGATGGCGTTGGGCTTCGAAGCCATGATCACTTGCCCCCCTCGGCCTGGTCGCCGGCCGGCTCGTCGTACAGCCCGAAGTACTGGGCCGCGGTGTGCATGTCCTTGTCCCCGCGCCCGGAGAGCGAGACCAGGATGGTCGCCTCCGGCCCGAGCTCGCGGCCCAGTTCCAGGGCCCCGGCGAGCGCGTGGGCGCTCTCGATGGCCGGGATGATGCCCTCGGTGCGGGAGAGCAGCCGCAGTGCCTGCATGGCCGCGTCGTCCGTCACCGGCCGGTACTCGGCCCGTCCGGTGTCCTTCAGCCAGGCGTGCTCCGGGCCGACGCCCGGGTAGTCGAGCCCGGCCGAGATGGAGTGCGACTCGATGGTCTGCCCGTCCTCGTCCTGCAGGACGTACGTCCGGGAGCCGTGCAGCACCCCCGGGTCGCCCTTGGTCAGGGTGGCGGCGTGGCGCGGGGTGTCGGCGCCCTCACCGGCCGCCTCGCAGCCGATCAGCCGCACCCCGGCGTCCGGGATGAACTCGTGGAAGATCCCCATCGCGTTGGAGCCGCCGCCGACGCACGCGACCACCGCGTCGGGCAGCCGCCCGGTGCGGTCGAGCACCTGCCGGCGGGCCTCGACGCCGATGATCCGGTGGAAGTCGCGGACCATCATCGGGAAGGGGTGCGGCCCGGCGACGGTCCCGAACAGGTAGTGGGTGGAGTCGACGTTGGCGACCCAGTCGCGGAAGGCCTCGTTGATGGCGTCCTTGAGCGTGCGGCTGCCGGACTTGACGGCGATCACCTCGGCGCCGAGCATCCGCATCCGGGCGACGTTGAGCGCCTGGCGCTCGGTGTCGACCTCGCCCATGTAGATGGTGCAGTCGAAGCCGAACAGGGCGCAGGCGGTGGCGGTGGCCACCCCGTGCTGGCCGGCGCCGGTCTCGGCGATGATCCGGGTCTTGCCCATCCGCCTGGTGAGCAGGGCCTGGCCCAGCACGTTGTTGATCTTGTGCGAGCCGGTGTGGTTGAGGTCCTCGCGCTTGAGCAGGATCCGCGCGCCGCCCGCCTCGGCGGAGAAGCGGTGCACGTCGGTCAGCGGGCTCGGGCGGCCGGTGTAGTCCTTCAGCAGCCCGTCGAGCTCGGCCGCGAAGGCCGGGTCGGTCTTGGCCTTCTCGTACTCCTCGGCGACCTGTTCGACCGCGGCGACCAGCGCCTCGGGGATGAAGCGGCCGCCGTACGCGCCGAAGTAGCCGCGGGCGTCCGGCACCTGGGCGCCGGGCAGGTAGTCCTTCTCGGACATGGTGGTTTCCCTTGCGGAGATGGATGACGGTGACGTCTGATCGGCTGGTTCAGCCGTGCGTCACGCGCCATCGCCGCCCCGGCACCTGGCCCGGCTCGCAGCCGATCACGTACCGCACCCGACGCCCCAGCACCCGGCGTGCGGGCGCGCGGCAGCCGCGCGGGCGGCAGCCGGGGGCGAGTCGGGTGGCGATCTTCATCTGGGCCGCGTCAGTCCTTGTGCCGGACGGCCGGGTGGGTCCCGGCCGCGACCAGGTCGGCGACCGCGGCCCGCGGGTCCTTGCCCGTCACCAGCGACTCGCCGACCAGCACCGCGTCGGCACCCAGGTTGGCGTAGTTGATCACGTCCAGCGGGCCGCGCACACCGGACTCGGCGACCTTGACGACGCCGTCCGGGATGGCGTGCACCACGTTCTCGAACGTGCTGCGGTCGACCTCCAGGGTCTTCAGGTTGCGGGCGTTGACGCCGATGATCCGCGCCCCGGCGTCCACCGCGCGCTTGATCTCGTCCTCGTCGTGCACCTCGACCAGCGGGGTGAGGCCGATCGACTCGGCGCGCTCGATCAGCGACACCAGGGCCGGCTGCTCCAGTGCGGCGACGATCAGCAGCGCGAGGTCGGCGCCGTGCGCGCGGGCCTCCCACAGCTGGTAGGCGGTGACGATGAAGTCCTTGCGCAGCACCGGGGTGTCCACCGCGGCACGGACCGCGTCCAGGTCGGCGAGCGACCCGCCGAAGCGGCGCTGCTCGGTCAGCACGCTGATCGCGGCGGCACCGCCGGCCGCGTAGTCGCGGGCCAGGGCGGCCGGGTCGGCGATCGAGGCCAACGCACCCTTGGACGGGCTGGAGCGCTTCACCTCGCAGATCACCCGGACCCCGTCGCCCTTGAGGGCGGCGACGCCGTCCTTGGCCTCCGGGGCCTTGGCCGCGAGCGCCTTGAGCTCGTCCAGAGAGACCCGGGCCTGCCGCTCGGCGAGGTCCTCGCGGACCCCTTCGATGATCGAGTCGAGCACACTCACTCAGGAGCCCCCATCATTTCTGCTGGTTCGCCAGCGCGAGCCGGACGGGCGGGGGCCCGTCGGCACTTCGATGGTATCGGCACCCGGGACGCGCAGCGCATCCGCCCGGCACGCGTCTCGCGGAACGGGACGCCCCCTCCGGCGGCTCCCAGCTGCGGCTTCACCGGCTCTCCACCGCTCTGCGCCGGTGTCGGGACCGCTCGGCCGCCGGGGACCACCGCCGGAAGCGCTCAGACCACCGCCGGCGCCAGCCCCGCCCCGATCGGCAGGTTGCGCACCACCTCGAACACCAGCACCAGCAGGCCGATCAGTGCCCAGCGCCGGGCCCCGACCGAGACCCGGACCGGCGGCCCGAGGGTCAGCGCGGCCCAGCCCCAGCGCAGCCAGAGCACCGCCAGGACGCCGAGCAGCAGGACGGCCACCGCGTTGTCGTGCAGCGCGCCGGTGAGGTCCCCGTGGGCCAGCGCGTGGACGCAGCGCAGGCCCCCGCAGCCGGGGCACCACCAGCCGGTGGCGGTCAGGAAGGGGCAGTCGGGGTAGTGCCCGGGGGCGTTCGGGTCCACCACCGTGACGTACCCGGCGGGGATGGCCACCGCCGCCAGCGCGGCCAGCGGCGGGCCCAGCCGGCGCAGCACGGGTGGCGGGGCGGAGGCGGTGGGGGCGGCGTTCACGCCCCGATTGTGCCCGGGCCGGGCCCGGACAGAACGAAACGGCGGGCGTGGCGCGCCCGCCGTTCGGTTGTACGAATCCTCAGCCGCACGGAGCCGACGAAGTCCGTACTGGGAGTACCGGGAGTACCGGGAGCACCGGGAGTACCGGGAGTACCGGGAGTACCGGCCGTCGTCAGGCGGCGACGGTCGCGCGGGCCTCGATGGCCGCCTTGCGCGCCGCGGACTGCTCCTCGACCGACTTGTAGACGTTGGCGCTGGGCTGCTTGCCCATGCCCGCCATCGACATGGCCTTGCCGACGATCCCGCCGACGAGGACGACCGCCATACCGGCCCAGACCAGCAGCGGCGACGGCAGGATCATCGCGACACCCGCGATGCCGAAGCCGACGAAGGAGATGACGACGCCGGTCCAGGCGGCGGTGGTGTGGCCGTGTGCAGCTGCTGACATCGATGGTGCTCCTAGGCTCTCGGGGCCCGGCCGGGCCTGCGGGGCCGCCGGCGGGTTGACGGGTTCCATTGTGCCGGGCCACACACAGGCGGCCCAAAGCGGGTGCCGGGTCTAACGCGTCACACCCGCTGGCCGGCCGGGCGGGCCTCAGACCGCGGTCGGGTCCTCGCCGCGGTCCAGGGCCTTCCACAGGTCACCCGGCGTGTCGGCCTTCGCCGGCGCCTTGCGGGTGGGCGCCTCGTAGCGGCTGCCCATGGCCGGCCAGCCGCGGCCGCAGCGCAGGGTGACCAGCCCGGCCACGGCCAGCAGCAGCCCGCCGGCCAGCGCGACCCAGGGCCAGCCGGTGTGCGAGACCTCGGTGGCGGTCGAGCCGGCCAGCGCCAGCTTGCCGGAGGCCGCGGAGTCCAGCGCGACGGTGTCCGAGGCCCCGGCCACCGAGGCGGCGGCCGCGCCCAGCCCGGCCAGCAGGGTCAGCGCGCCGACCGCGAGCCGCCCGACGCCGCGCACCGCGAACACCGCGACGGCCGCGGCCAGGCCCACCAGGGCCAGCCCGCCGGGCAGTTCGGAGATCTTGCCGCCGGTGACGGACACGTCCAGGGTGCCGGCCCGGCCCTCGGCCCAGACCCGCCCGGCCGCGGTCAGCACCAGCACGGCGCTCAGCACGGTCAGCAGCAGCATCACGCCGAGGGTGCGGCGGCCGGCCGCGGGCGTGGCGGGAGCGGCGGGGGCGGTGGTGGGGGTGGGGTCTGCAGCGGTCACCCGTCCACTATCCCCCGGGCCGTGCGCTACGCCGTACCCGGGGTGGGGAACTCGTCCGTGCGCAGCACCGCCGTGCGCCCGCCCAGCGACAGGAACAGGTCGTTGCCGAAGGGCACCCGCTCGGCCTCCCGGTACACCCCGCCGGGCGACGGCGCGGTGTGCACGGTGCAGGCCGCGGCCGCCGGGTCGACCACCACGTACAGCGGCACGCCGCTCTCCGCGCAGGCCCGCACCCAGGCGTGGTCGCGCCCCGGGTGGGCTACCTCCAGCACCGCCTCGACCTCGGCGGCGGCGTACCGGCCCCGGGGGCCGCGCACCGCGCCGGGGGTGAGCACCGCGAGGTCCGGGGCCAGCGGGCCGGGCGCGGCCGGGAAGTCGACCACCACTCCGGAGAGCACCCGGCCCCGGCCGGCCAGCTGCTCCCCGAGCTGCACGGCGGCGCCGAACACGATCTCCCAGCGCAGCTCGTCGTACGGCACCTCGGGCATCCCGGCCGCCTCCTCACGCCTCAGGACAGTGCCGGCCCGCGCCTCAGGGGTCTCGGGAGCCTCAGGGGCCTCAGGAGAGTTCCGGCCTCCGCAGCGTATTGGCGGTGGCGACGGCCCGCAGCACGGCGGCCGCCTTGTTGCGGCACTCGGTGTCCTCGCCATGCGGATCGGAGTCGGCGACCACACCCGCGCCCGCCTGCACGTACGCGGTGCCGTCGCGCAGCACCGCGGTGCGGATCGCGATCGCGGTGTCCGAGTCCCCCGCGAAGTCCAGGTAGCCCACGCAGCCGCCGTACAGGCCGCGCCGGGTCGGCTCCAGCTCCTCGATGATCCGCATCGCCCGGGGCTTGGGCGCGCCGGAGAGGGTGCCGGCCGGGAAGCAGGCGGTCAGCACGTCGAAGGCGTTCCGCCCGGGGGCGACCTTGCCGGTCACCGTCGAGACGATGTGCATCACGTGGCTGTAGCGCTCGATCTGCATGAAGTCGACCACCTCGACGCTGCCCGGCTCGCAGACTCGCCCCAGGTCGTTGCGGCCGAGGTCGACCAGCATCAGGTGCTCCGCCCGCTCCTTGGGGTCGGCGAGCAGTTCGGCGGCCAGCGCCGCGTCCTCGTGCGGGGTCGCGCCGCGGTGCCGGGTCCCGGCGATCGGGTGCAGCATCGCCTCGCCGTCGGCGACCTTGACCAGCGCCTCCGGGCTGGAGCCGACCACGTCGAAGCCGCCCTCGGCGCCGCCGTCCGGCCCGGGGAAGCGGAACAGGTACATGTACGGGCTGGGGTTGGTGGTGCGCAGAACGCGGTAGACGTCCAGCGCGGAGGCCGGGCAGGGTGCCTCGAAGCGCTGCGAGGGCACCACCTGGAAGGCCTCGCCGGCCCGGATCCGCTCCTTGACCTCCTCCACGGCGGCCCGGTACGGCGCCCCGCCGAACGGCGAGTGCACCTCGCCGGGGCCGGCCGGGGTGAAGGTCGCCAGGCCCGGGTCGACCGGCTTCAGCAGCCCGGCCTCCATCGCGTCCAGGCGGGCCACCGCGTCCGCGTAGGCCTCGTCCACGCCGCTGGCCAGGTCGTTGTGGTTGACGGCGTTGGCGATCAGCAGCACCGTGCCGTCCAGGTGGTCGAGCACCGCGAGGTCGGTGGCGAGCAGCATGGTGAGCTCGGGCAGCCGGAGGTCGTCCGGGTTGAGGTCGGGCAGCTTCTCCAGGCGGCGGACGATGTCGTACCCGAGGTAGCCGACCAGGCCGCCGGTCAGCGGCGGCAGGCCGTCGTCGGCGCGGCGCGGGGTGTGCAGCGCCGCCAGGGCGGCGCGCAGCACCTCCAGCGGGTCACCGCCGGTGGGGATGCCGACCGGCGGGGTGCCGAGCCAGCGGGCGTCGCCGTCCGGGCCGGCGGTCAGCACGGCGGCGCTGCGCACGCCCACGAAGGAGTAGCGCGACCAGACGCCCTGCTCGGCGGACTCCAGCAGGAAGGTGCCGGGCCGCTCCTCGGCGAGGCTGCGGTAGAGGCCGATCGGGGTGAGGCCGTCCGCGAGGAGCCTGCGGGTGACGGGGATGACCCGGGTGTCGACGGCGAGCTTGCGGAAGGCTTCGAGGTCCATGCGGGGCGGCACCTTCTGGAGTTGGATGGCTGGAAATCAGACGATCGGGAGCACGTCGGCGTCGAAGCAGGTGCGGTCGCCGGTGTGGCAGGCCGCGCCGGTCTGGTCGACCTTGACCAGCAGGGTGTCGCCGTCGCAGTCGAGGGCCACCGACTTGACCGCCTGCACGTGACCGGAGGTGTCGCCCTTCACCCAGTACTCGCGGCGGCTGCGGCTCCAGTAGGTGCAGCGGCCGGTGGTGAGCGTGCGGTGCAGCGCCTCGTCGTCCATCCAGCCCAGCATCAGCACCTCGCCGGTGTCGTACTGCTGCGCGATGGCCGGGAGCAGACCGTCCTCGGTGCGCTTGAGGCGGGCGGCGATCGCCGGGTCGAGGGCGGTGGTGCCGGGAGCGGCGGGTGTGGTGGACATGGGGCCATTGTGTCAGCCCGGCCACGGCCTCCGAACGGGACGGCTGGTTCGCAGACGGCCCGTACGGAGTCAGTTCCGCCAACCGCCTGCCGCGCCGGGCCCGACTGGGCCATCCTCAGCCCATGACCTCCGAGCAGCAGCCGCCCGAAGCCGCCGCCTCCCGTCCGTCCCGGGGCCTGGTGATCGCCGTCGCCGCCGTCCTGGCCGTGCTGCTCGCGGTGGTGGCCACCGTGCTGCTCTGGCCCGAGGACGCCCCCAAGCCCGCAGCCGCCCCGCCGCCGCCCTCCCCCACGGCCACCCCGACGCCGACCCCCACCCCCACGCCCACCCCCACCAAGCCCCAACCCCCGTACGCCTTCTTCCCGGTGGGCGCCTGCTTCGACCACCCCCAACTCAGCCCGGCGATCACCAAGGCCGAGGAACGCCCCTGCACCACCCCCCACGACGGCGAAGTCATCGCCAACCTCAGACTCCCCGACGGCCTCACCGGCGAAATCCCCATCGCCCTCGCCATGCGCGACGGCTGCAAGGACGCCGAGACCACCGCCAAGGCCCACCAGCCCGACGGAAAGCCCTACTACCCCCGCCAGTTCGGCCCCGCCATGACCAACTACCAGCAGGGCTGGCGCGACTACACCTGCGCCCTCACCGCGAGCAACAAACAGGGCGGCCCCAAACTCACGGGGCGGCTGCGGCCCCAGGGCACGCCCTAGTCTGACGTCATGTCGAACCACGCCCTCGCCGAACGTCACCGTCTCGCCCATCTCCTCACCGCCGCCGGGCCGGACGCGCCCACCCTGTGCGCCGGGTGGACCACCCGGGACCTCGCCGCCCACCTGGTGATCCGCGAGCGCCGCGCCGACGCGGCGCCCGGCATCCGGATCGGTGCCCTGGCCGGCTGGACCCGGCGGGTGCAGGACGGCTACGCCGAGCGTCCGTACGAGGAACTGGTCCGGCTCTTCCGCGCCGGGCCCCCGGTCTACTCCCTGTTCGCCCTCCCCGGTGCGGACGAAGCGGCCAACACCGTCGAGTACTTCGTCCACGCCGAGGACGTCGCCCGGGCCGGCGAGAACTGGACCGCCCAGCCCGTCCCGCCCGGCCGCGCCGAGGCGCTCTGGCGCCGGCTCCCCCTCCTCGCCCGCTTCGAAGCGGGCCGCCGCTCCCCCGTCCGCCTCACCCTCGCCCGCCCCGACGGCCGGTCCCTCACCGTCGGGCCCGCCGGCGCCCCCACCGTCCACCTCACCGGCGAACCCGCCGAACTCATCCTCTTCACCTACGGCCGCGGCGCCCGTACCACCCTCACCGTCGACGGCCCCCCGGACGCCGTCGAGGCCCTGCGCCACGTCCTGCCGCTGCCATAGGGCGTGTCCGGCCCCCTGCGCAGGGAGTCGGCCAGGCCGACTTCCTGCGCAGAACACGATGGGGCCGCCACAACCCGCCTACGGCGTGAGCCGGTTCGGGCCGCGGAAGAGGAAGGTGGCGTCGCGGATGGAGGTCAGGCCGAGCAGGACCATCAGGACCCGGCCGAGGCCCATGCCGAGGCCGCCGTGCGGCGGGCAGCCGTAGCGGAACGCGTTGAGGTAGTCCCGCATCGGCTCCGGGCTCAGGCCCTTCTCCGCGGCCTGCTCCAGCAGGACGTCGTAGCGGTGTTCGCGCTGCGCGCCGGTGGTGATCTCCAGGCCGTTCCAGAGCAGGTCGAAGCTCAGGGTGAGGCCGGGGTCGTCGGCGGGGCGCATGTGGTAGAAGGGCCGGATGCCGACCGGGTAGTGGGTGATGAAGACGAACTGGTGCCCGGTGGCCTCGCTGATGTGGGCCGAGATGGCGCGCTCGCCCTCCGGGTCCAGGTCTGCCTTGGCTCCTGCCGGGTCCCAGCCGCTCCTGCGCAGGATCTCCTGGGCCTCGGCCATGGTGATCCGGGGGAAGGGCGTCGTGGGCACGGTGACCTGGACGCCGAAGTGCTCGGCGATGGCCGCGCCGTGCAGGTCGGCGACCTTGGCGATCGCGTGGGCGAGCATCCGCTCCTCGAAGGCCATCACGTCCTCGACGCCGTCGATCCAGGCCAGTTCGACGTCGACGCCGGTGAACTCGGTGGCGTGCCGGGAGGTGAAGGACGGTTCGGCGCGGAAGACCGGCCCGATCTCGAAGACCTTGTCGATGCCGGCCGCGATGGCCATCTGCTTGAAGAACTGGGGCGACTGCGCCAGGTAGGCGCTGCGGCCGAAGTAGCCGAGTTCGAAGACCTCCGCGCCGGACTCCGAGGCGGTGCCCATGAGCTTGGGGGTGTGCATCTCGGTGGCGCCCTGCGCGTAGGCGTACTCGCGCATGCCCTGTTCCAGGGTGGTCTGCACGGCGAACAGCAGTTGGGTGGCGGGGCGGCGGCGCACGTCCAGGTAGCGCCAGTCGAGGCGCTGCTCCGGGCCGGTGTGGTCGTCGATCGGCAGCGGGGTGGCGGCCGGGTTCAGGATCTCGACCGTCTCGGGCACGATCTCCAGGCCGCCGAGCTTGACTTGGGCCGCGTCGACGACGCGGCCGGTGATCCTGACGGCGGACTCGGGTGTGAGGGCTTCGAGCCGGGCCTCCAGCGGCCCGCCGTCACGCTTGTGGGTCACCTGTACCAGGCCGGTGCCGTCCCGCACGATGACGAACTGCATCGCGCGCTGCAGGCGGAGGGTGTGCACCCATCCGTGGACGGAAACGGTGCGGCCGACGTGTTCTCGCAGGTCGGAGACGTGTACGCGGCTGTGGATCATTGCGGTCCTCCGAAGGACGTCGTCATGATCCCTTGGGAGTGCGGGCGAGAAGGGCAACTCGCGGTACCACCGCACTTTCGCCGTCACGTCGTCGCCGTGACGGCCTCGTTCGGGCCCGGTGACGGGGGCCGGCCGGCGGGGCATTGGACCGCCACCGGGTGGGGTCGTTCCTCCCCGCGCTCGGGAGGGTCTTCGCCTCGGGGCGCGAGACCGCCTTCCCAGCTTCCGGCGGTTCTCTCTGCTCGCGTGATCCCTGGCTACTCGTCTCCGTCGACGCGTTGCCCAGCACGATACGGAGCGGCGGCGGCGGAGGCAATCAAGAAACGGCGGCGGGCAAGAAGTGCGGATGTCAGTGCCCGGGTGCAGACTCGCAGATGGCCGGGGAGGGGCGTGCGAGCGCCCGACGGACTGCCCCGGTCACTCTCCGTCGAAGGAGCACCACCTTATGCTCACCACCGACTTCCCCATCGGCTCGCCCTGCTGGATCGACCTGGGCAGCCCGGACATCCCCGCGACCGCCGCGTTCTACGGCGCGGTCTTCGGCTGGACCTTCCAGGAGGTCCCCGAGACCGGCGGCTACGGCTTCCTCCAGCTGGACGGCAAGCGGGTCGCCGCGCTCGGCAACCTCGACACGGGCGCGCAGTCCGCCTGGACCACGTACTTCCGCACCGCTGACGCGGACGCCACCGTCAAGGCCGCCGAGCAGTCCGGCGCCACGGTCCGCGTGCCGCCGATGGACGTCATGCAGGAGGGCCGGTTCGCGGCGCTCACCGACCCGCAGGGCGCCGAGTTCGCGGTCTGGCAGTCCGGGAACACCGTCGGCCTGGACACCGTCTCCGAGCCCAACACCCTGGTCTGGGCCGAGCTGCACACCTCCGACCTGGACGGCGCCTTCGCCTTCTACCAGGGCCTGTTCAACTGGCGGGTGGAGAACTTCGAGCCGTCCCCGGGCATGAGCTACCGGGTGATCTCCACGGCCGACGGCGACCAGCGGCAGACCAGCTTCGGCGGCATCGCCCCGGTGATGGGCGAAGACCAGTCCACCGCCTGGACGCCGTACTTCGCCGCCGCGGACGTGGACGCGCTGGTCACCAAGGCGACGGCGGCGGGCGGCTCGGTGCTGATGCCGGCCTCGGACGTGGAGAACGTCGGCCGGATCGCCTGGCTGGCGGACCCGAACGGCGCCCCGTTCGCCCTGATCAAGGGCGAGCCGCAGGAGTCCTGAGGAACAGGAGTCCTGCGGAACAGGAGTCCTGAGAAGACGGACAGCACGGAGGGCCCGCTGCGCGGCAGCGGGCCCTCGACGCAGGAACGGGATCACCGGACCGGGTGACCGGCCTCCCGCAGCGCGCTCTTGACCTCGCCGATCCGCAGGTCCCCGAAGTGGAAGACACTGGCCGCCAGCACCGCGTCCGCGCCCGCCTCGACGGCCGGGGCGAAGTCGCCGAGCTTGCCCGCCCCGCCGGAGGCGATCACCGGCACCGAGACGGCCTTGCGGACGGCCCGGATCATCTCCAGGTCGTAGCCGTCCTTGGTGCCGTCCGCGTCCATCGAGTTGAGCAGGATCTCGCCCGCCCCCAACTCGGCGGCGCGGCCCGCCCATTCGACGGCGTCCAGGCCGGTGCCCTGGCGCCCGCCGTGGGTGGTGACCTCGTAGCCGGAAGCGGTCTCCGTGCCCTCCGGGCAGCGCCGGGCATCGACGGACAGCACCAACACCTGCCGCCCGAACCGCTGGGCGATCTCGCGGATCAGCTCGGGCCGGGCGATGGCGGCGGTGTTGACGCCGACCTTGTCGGCGCCGGCCCGCAGCAGCTTGTTGACGTCCTCGACGGCCCGGATGCCGCCGCCGACGGTGAGCGGGATGAACACCTGCTCAGCGGTGCGGCGGACCACGTCGTAGGTGGTCTCGCGATCGCCGGAGGAGGCGGTGATGTCGAGGAAGGTCAGCTCGTCGGCGCCCTCGGCGTCGTAGAGCTTGGCCATCTCGACCGGGTCGCCGGCGTCGCGCAGGTTCTGGAAGTTGACGCCCTTGACCACCCGCCCCGCGTCGACGTCCAGGCAGGGGATGACACGTACTGCAAGGGTCACGGCTGATTGCCTTCCGGGGCTTCCAGGGTCTTTGCCAGCCCGGTGCGGTACGCGTCGATCTCGACCTCGACCATCATCCGGGAGTCGATCAGCCCGTCGACCACCACCATGGTGGCCACCGGGCGTGCGTCGACGAAGAGTTCGCGGTGGGCGCGGCCCACCTCCTCGGCGTCGCGGACGTGGGTGATGTACATCCGGGTGCGGACCACGTCGTCCGCGGTCAGACCGTACGCGGCCAGGGCCCGGAGCCCGACGCCGAAGGCGGCGAGGGTCTGCCGGTACGGGTCGCCCTCGTGCTCGATCCCGCCGTCCACCCAGGCGGTGGAGCCGGCCACGTGCACGTGGTCGCCCGCGGCGACCGCCCGGGAGTAGCCGAACTCCTCCTCCCAGGGGGAGAAACCGGCGATCCGGCCGCGTACGATCCGACCATCGGTCATCCGGAAACCGCCTCCAGGGCCTCTTCGAGGGTGAACTTCTGCTCGTAGAGTGCCTTGCCCACGATGGCGCCCTCGACACCCTCACCGACGAGAGTGGCGATGGCGCGCAGGTCGTCCAGCGAGGAGACGCCGCCGGAGGCGACGACCGGGCGGTCGGTGGCGCCGCAGACGTCGCGCAGCAGCTGCAGGTTGGGGCCGGTCAGGGTGCCGTCGCGGTTGACGTCGGTGACGACGTAGCGGGCGCAGCCCTCCTGGTTCAGCCGCTCCAGCACGTCGAAGAGCTGGCCACCGTCGCGGGTCCAGCCGCGGCCGCGCAGGGTGGTGCCGACCACGTCCAGGCCGACGGCGATCTTGTCGCCGTGCTCGGCGATGGCCTTGGCGACCCACTCGGGGGCCTCCAGGGCGGCGGTGCCGAGGTTGACCCGGGTGCAGCCGGTGGCGAGTGCGCGGGCGAGCGACTCGTCGTCGCGGATGCCGCCGGACAGCTCGACCTTGATGTCCAGCTGACCGGTGACCTCGCGCAGCAGCTCGTAGTTGCTGCCCGTGCCGAAGGCGGCGTCGAGGTCGACCAGGTGGAGCCACTCGGCGCCGGCGTTCTGCCAGGCGAGGGCGGCGGCCAGCGGCTCGCCGAAGGAGGTCTCGGTGCCGGAGGCGCCCTTGACCAGGCGGACGGCCTGGCCGTCCCGGACGTCGACGGCAGGCAGCAGCTCAAGGCTCATCAGTAACAACTCTCAGACGGTCAGAGGGTGTTGACCCAGTTGGTCAGCAGGGCGGCGCCGGCGTCGCCGGACTTCTCGGGGTGGAACTGGGTGGCCCACAGCGGGCCGTTCTCGACGGCGGCGACGAACGGCTGCCCGTGGGTGGCCCAGGTGACCAGCGGCGGGTGGATCCGCGCGCTGTGGGTCTCCAGCTCCCAGTGCCGCACCCCGTAGGAGTGCACGAAGTAGAAGCGGGTCTCCGGGTCCAGGCCGGCGAACATCCGGCTGCCCTCGGGCACGTCCACCGTGTTCCAGCCCATGTGCGGGACGACGGGGGCGTCCAGCGGCTCGACGGTGCCGGGCCACTCGTCGCAGCCGGGCGTCTCCACCCCGTGCTCGACGCCCTTCTCGAAGAGGATCTGCATGCCGACGCAGATGCCCATGACCGGGCGGCCGCCGGAGAGCCGGCGGTCGATGATCCAGTCCCCGCGGACGGACTTCAGTCCGCGCATGCAGGCCTCGAAGGCGCCCACGCCGGGGACGAGCAGGCCGTCGGCGGCCATCGCGGTGTCGTAGTCGGAGCTGACCGTGACGTTCGCCCCGGTCCGCTCCAGGGCGCGCTGCGCGGAGCGGAGGTTGCCGGAGCCGTAGTCGAGGACGACGACGTTCTTGCCCATGTTCAGGTGTCCAGTCTCTCTACGGGGCCGGGCGGTCTACAGGCGCATGAGGCCGGAGCCCAGGCACATCACGGCGCCGATGGCCAGCACCAGGATGACGCCCTTCGGCAGCTTCTGCTTCCAGAAGGAGATCACTCCGCCGGCCAGGAAGAGGCCGACGAAGAGGAGGATCGTGGCGGACTTGCTCACAGCGCACCCTTGGTCGAGGGGAGGATTCCGGCCGCGCGCGGGTCGCGTTCGGCGGCGTAGCGCAGCGCCCGGGCCAGCGCCTTGAACTGGCACTCCACGATGTGGTGCGCGTTGCGCCCGTACGGGACGTGCACGTGCAGCGCGACCTGGGCCTGGGCCACGAAGGACTCCAGGATGTGCCGGGTCATCGTGGTGTCGTAGCTGCCGATCATCGGCGCCATGCCCTCTGGCTCGGTGTGCACCAGGTAGGGCCGGCCGGAGAGGTCGACGGTGACCTGGGCGAGCGACTCGTCCAGCGGCACCGTGCAGTTGCCGAAGCGGTAGATGCCGACCTTGTCGCCGAGCGCCTGCTTGAAGGCGGCGCCGAGCGCGAGGGCGGTGTCCTCGATGGTGTGGTGGGTGTCGATGTGCAGGTCGCCGTCGGTCTTGACGGTGAGGTCGAACAGACCGTGGCGACCGAGCTGGTCGAGCATGTGGTCGTAGAAACCGACGCCGGTGGAGATGTCGGTCTTGCCGGTGCCGTCGAGGTCTATCTCGACCAGGACGGAGGTCTCCTTGGTGGTGCGCTCGACGCGTCCGATGCGGGACATACGGGGTTACAGCTCCTTGATCACAGTTCGGACGGCGTCCAGGAAGGCGTCGTTCTCGGCGGGCGTGCCGGCGGTGACGCGCAGCCACCCGGGGACGCCGTTGTCACGGACCAGGACACCCTGGTCGAGGATGGCCTGCCAGACGGCGTGGGTGTCGGCGAAGCGGCCGAACTGGACGAAGTTGGCGTCCGAGTCGGTCACCTCCAGGCCCATCGCGCGCAGCGCGTCCACCAGCCGGTCGCGCTCCTGCTTGAGCCGGCCGACGTACCCGAGCAGGGTGTCGGTGTGCTCCAGGCAGGCCAGCGCGGTGGCCTGGGTGACGGCCGACAGGTGGTACGGCAGGCGCACCAACTGGACGGCGTCCACGACGGCCGCGTCGGCGGCCAGGTAGCCCAGGCGCAGCCCGGCGGCGCCGAAGGCCTTGGACATGGTGCGACTGACCACCAGGTTGGGGCGGCCCTCGATCAGCGGCAGCAGCGAGGCGCGGTGCGAGAACTCGACGTAGGCCTCGTCCACCACCACCAGGCTGGGCCGGGCGGCCTGCGCGGCCTCGTACAGCCGCAGCACGGTGTCGGCTCCGACGGCGGTGCCGGTGGGGTTGTTGGGCGAGCAGATGAAGACCACGTTGGGCCGGTGCTCGGCGATGGCGGCGAGCGCGGAGTCCACGTCGATGGTGAAGTCGCCGCACCGCGGGCCGGAGATCCAGGCGGTGCCGGTGCCGCGGGAGATCAGCGCGTGCATCGAGTACGAGGGCTCGAAGCCGAGGGCGGTGCGGCCGGGGCCGCCGAAGGTCTGCAGCAGTTGCTGGAGGACCTCGTTGGAGCCGTTGGCGGCCCACACCTGCTCGCGCGCGACCGGGAAGCCGGTGGTGCGGGTCAGGTAGGCGGCGAGGCCCTCGCGCAGCTCGACCGCGTCCCGGTCGGGGTAGCGGTTGAGGTTGCGGGCGGCCGCGGCGACCCGCTCGGCGATCCGGGCGACCAGTTCCTCGGGCAGCGGGTACGGGTTCTCGTTGGTGTTCAGCTGGACGGGGACGTCCAACTGCGGTGCACCGTACGGGGACTGGCCGCGCAGCTCGTCCCGGATCGGGAGGTCGTCAATGCGCGTGGGGCGGGTCTCAGGGGTGCTCACGAGCCGGGAACCGTCCAATCGAACCGGGCCTTGATGGCGTCGCCGTGGCCGGGGAGGTCCTCGGCGTTGGCCAGGGTGACCACGTGCGCGGCGACCTCCGCCAGCGCGTCCCGGTCGTACTCGACGACCTGGACGCCGCGCAGGAAGGTCTGCACCGACAGCCCGGAGGAGTGGCAGGCGCAGCCGCCGGTCGGCAGCACGTGGTTGGAGCCGGCCGCGTAGTCGCCCAGCGAGACCGGGGTCCAGCGGCCGATGAAGACCGCGCCGGCGTTGACGACGCGCGCCGCCACCGCGTGCGGGTCGCGGGTCTGGATCTCCAGGTGCTCGGCCGCGTACGCGTTGACCACGGCGAGGCCCTGGGTCAGGTCGTCGACCAGGATGATGCCGGACTGCCGGCCGCCCAGCGCCTCGGCCACCCGCTCGCTGTGCTTGGTCTTCGCGACCTGCACGGCCAGCTCGGCCTCGACCGCGTCGGCGAGCTCCGGGGAGTCGGTGACCAGCACCGAGCCGGAGGTCGGACCGTGCTCGGCCTGGCTGATCAGGTCGGCGGCGACGTCGCCGGGCAGCGCGCTGTCGTCGGCGAGGACGGCGATCTCGGTCGGGCCGGCCTCGGAGTCGATGCCGATCCGGCCGGCGAACAGCCGCTTGGCGGCGGCCACGTAGATGTTGCCGGGGCCGGTGACCATGTCGACCGGCGCGCACTCCTCGGTGCCGAGGGCGAACATCGCCACCGCCTGGGCGCCGCCGACGGAGTAGACCTCGTCCACGCCGAGCAGGGCGCAGGCCGCCAGGATCGTCGGGTGGACCCGGCCGCCGCCCCACTCACTGTTGAAAGGGGCCTTCTGCGGCGGGGAGGTCACCGCGATGCCCGTCACGCCCGCCTCCTGGGCCGGCACCACGTTCATCACCACGGAGGACGGGTAGACCGCCAGCCCGCCCGGCACGTACAGGCCGACCCGCTCGACCGGCACCCAGCGCTGGGTGACCGTGCCGCCCGGCACCACCTGGGTGGTGTGCCCGGTGCGGCGCTGGTCGGCGTGCACGGCCCGGGCCCGGCGGATCGACTCCTCCAGCGCGGCCCGCACCCGCGGGTCCAGCGTCTCCAGGGCGGCCGTCAGCTGCTCGGCCGGGACGCGGGTGGACTCCAGCCGGACGCCGTCGAAGCGTTCGGTGATCTCGATCAGCGCCGCGACCCCGCGATGGCGTACGTCCTCGGCGATCGGCCGCACCTTCTCCAGGGCGGCCGCCACGTCGAACTCGGCACGGGGCAGCAGGTCACGCGGGTCGTCCAGCGAGCCGCGGAGGTCGATTCGAGAGATCACGCCAACCAGTGTAAGGAGTGGCCGGAACAGGTGGTCCCACATTTCAGTCCGTGATACGAAAGGCGAGACGACCGGGGGGACGGGGAAAAGCATGGCGGAAACCGCTCCAGAAGGCTGGACCGACACGGAACGGGAGCTCTGGGAGTTCTTCCGCGAGGGCGAGGTCTTCGACCTCCGGTGTGGCCGGAACGACATCGACGACCCCTTCGGGGACGCCGTCTGGGGCCCCGAGCGGACAGTGAGCGCCGAGGTGCTCGCCCACCTGCTGCTGGCCGGCCCGCGGCCCACCGCCGGGCGTGTCGCCTCGCTGCGGATGAGCGGCGTGTACGTCACCGGTGCGCTCAACCTGGCCGGCGGCCACATCGACCGGTACGTCGAACTGCGCGGCTGCCGCTTCGAGCACAAGATCCTCATCTCGGAGGCCTCGGCGACCACCCTGCGCATGGTCGACTGCCTGGTCCCCCGCCTGGAGGCCTCCCGGCTCTCCACCACCGGCGACCTCCACCTGGCCCGCTGCCGGATCCCCGACGGCATCCGGCTCACCGACGCCAAGATCGGCACCGACCTGCTGCTCAACCTGGCCGTCATCGGCGGCGACCGCTACGGCCGCGCGGTGTCCGCCGACGGGATCACCGTCCACCAGGACTTCGAGGCCGAACGCCTGGAGACCCGGGGCGAGTTGAGCGTCCGCACGGCCCGGATAGGTGGCCGCTTCTCGCTCCGCGGCGCCCAGCTGCACGCCGACCCGCAGAACCGGGTCTGCCTCAACGCGGTCCGGCTCAACGTCGGCCACACCCTGTACCTGACCAGCTCCGCCGACGGCGGCTGGTTCGGCTCCCGCAGCTACTACGGCTCCGGCTACGGCCAGAGTCCCCCGCCCGACGCCCCCAGCACCCCGTTCCGCGCCTTCGGCCAGGTGCGCCTCTCGGACGCCCGCTTCGAGGCCGCCTGCCTGATCTCCGGAGAGTTCCACCTGGAGGGTGACGACGAGGTCTCCCTGCGCCGCATCCACACCCCTGAACTCCGCTTCACCTGCAAGATCCGGCCCACCGGCACCGTCTCGCTGTCCCGCGCCCGGGTCGGCAACCTGGTCGACACTCCGGAGGCCTGGCCGCTGGGCAAGCACCTGGGCCTGACCGGCTTCGTCTACGAGAACCTCCGCCCGGTCCGCCCCTTCACCATCCGGCAGCGGATCGCCTGGCTGGAGGGTTCCGCGGTCGACTTCCAGCCGGAGTCCTACGAGCAGCTCGCCGCCGCCCTGCGCCGCGACGGCGCCGACGACGACGCCCGCGAGGTGCTCTACGCCAAGCAGCGGCGCCGCCAGGAGACCCTGCCGCTGCCCGCCCGGATCTGGGGCTCGGTCCAGGACATCACCGTCGGTTACGGCTATCGCCCCGGCCGGGCCGGCCTGTGGCTGCTGCTCGCCTGGGCGCTCGGCAGCATCTGGTTCGCCACCCACCGGCCGGAGCCGCTCAAGGCCGACGAGCGCCCGCACTGGAGCGCGGTGCTCTACACCCTCAACCAACTGCTGCCGATCGTCGACCTCAACCAGGGCGCCTGGAACCCCGGCGGCATCAGCCAGTGGATCTCCGCCGGCCTGGTCGTGATCGGCTGGCTGCTCGCCTCCACCGTCGTCGCGGGCGCCACCCGCCTCCTCCAACGCGGCTGAGGCCGTCCGACCGAGGCTACCTGCGCCCCCTCGCGCTGAGCCTGCGGCCCCCAAGGTCTCCCTGGCTTGGGGTGGGGGGGGGGGGGGGGGGGCCCCCCCCCCCCCCCCCCCCGGCACAGAGGCCCCAAAGCCCCCGGGCCCCAAAGGGAGTTGCCCCACGGCGCCGCCCAAAGGCTGGGGTAGAGGGGC
>NZ_JBITZP010000037.1:42674-66217 GCF_044546945.1 Kitasatospora sp. NPDC053057
GGGGGGTGGGCGGCCCCCCCGGGCCTCCCGCCCCCCCCGGGCGTGGCCCGGGCGCCCCCCTGGTTCGCCGGGGGGGGGGGGGGGGTGGGGCCGGGGCACCCCCCCCCACCCCAACCACGCGTCACTTTGCCCTCATCGCCCTGTCGCCACTTCGGTCTTGCCCAAGCGGCGACGACTTCTGCGTGGGAAGTCGGCCAGACCGACTTCCCACGCAGGAACCAAAAAGCCCCGGGTTCAGCCATTCCGCCGCGCCGCGGAATCGCGGCGCGGCGGAATTCACACATAGCGCCGGCCAAGAACCGATGAGAACCGGGCGGGCCCGCACCCAAGGGCTCGGGCCCGCCAAAGATTGAGCGCCCCGCCCGCCCACCCCTTGCGCGAGCGGGAAGACCACCGTCGCCCCGCTGGTCGCCGCCTTCATCAACGGCCTTCACCTCACGCACGATGCCCTGCCGACGTTCCCCCGCATGCGCGCAGAGGTGGACGCCACCGGCATCCTGCCTGCGCGGTTCCACTGGTGGCTGATGGCGAACCACATCACATCGGAGACGGCCCGAACGCTCACGGAGAGCGGGCGAACCGTGGTGGTCGAGTCCTACTTCCCACGCACCATCGCCACGCACAGGGCCATGGGGCACGATTGCGCCCCGGAGTACCCGGACGGGGCCCTCGTCCCGAATGTGCCGATCCTGCTGGAGGTGGACGAGCAGGTTCGCCAGGAGCGGCTCCGTCGGCGGGCCGAGCGCGGGACGCTGAGCTACTGGCACCAGCGGGAGGAGCCCAACGTGGCCGAGAGCTCCCGCGCCTACAGGGCCTTCGGCCTTCTTCGTGTGGACGGCACTGGCCGCACGCCGGAGGAGGTGGCCCGCGCGATCGCCGATATCGTTCGCTCGCGCGTCCCGCGCAGCATCGAGGAAGGCAACGGCCAATGACCGCAACTGAGTTCGAAGCGAAGATCCTCAACGTCGAGCCGGAGAAAATCCGCGCGTTGCTGGCCGAAGCGGGGGCCGAACACGTGGCCGACCGCTTCCAGCGCCGCTACGTCTACGACATCCCCGATCGTCCGAGGGCGGGTCGTGGCAGTAGTCACGGCCCCGCCCGCCTTTTCGCAAACGCTTCACACTCAGTGTGATTGCCGTGCTACGTTGCGCATCATCAACAGAACACAGTTGACCCCGGCGGTGGTGGAACACCCCGGGGTCCGGCAACAGGAGCACGAACTCCCAATGCAGATTCATCGTAGCGCCCACGCGCGCTGTTTCACCGTACTTCCGAACGGTCTCCTCCAGGACCGTCGCCTCAGCTTCACCGCCCGAGGCCTCCTCGCGGATCTCCTTTCCCGTCCCGACGGCTGGCGCGAGGACGGGCGGCACATGGCCGACACCAGCCCGCAGGGGCGAGGCGCCATTCGCCGGGCGCTCAAGGAGCTGAAGGACGCCGGGTACTACCGCGTCGACACGTTCCGGCTGCCGAACGGCACCGTGCGATCCGAGGCCCACGTGTTCGACACACCCCACCCGACACCGGCTGTCCCCCAGCCGGCCGCCGGTGAGCGAGCCATCGGCCGCGCTGTCACCCCTTCCGTAAAGGACCCGGAAGAAGCACCCACCCTCCCTGCCCAGTTGACGCAACCGGACGAGCAGACCGGCGCGGCAGTGGCAGCGCTCTTCCGCGCGATCCGGCCCGAGCCGCGGTTGCGCCTCGGCGAGGCCGAGGCGCTGCAACTGGCACCCCTCGTCGCCCAATGGCTGGAGCGGGGCAGTTCCGCCGCCGACTTGGCCCAAGCCCTGCTCCCCGCCCTGCCCACGCCCGTGCACTCCCCGGTGGACCTCCTGCGCGACCGCCTCCAACGCAAGATGCCACCCGTCCGAGCGCCGAAGCCCTCCGCAGAGTGCGCCAAGTGCCACGACCCCGTGCCCCGACCCGGCATCTGCCGCCCCTGCGCAGGCCTCGGTGGCACCAGAACCCTCGCGATCGGCATCGGCGCCGCCGCCACCCCCGACGGCGTCGCCCGTGCCCGTGCGGCCCTGCGCGGGCACGGCCTGTTCGCCGCCGCGTGAACCCGGGCCCGTGTCCACGGAGCGGGCGGGCCGGGGCGTCCGCCTCGGCCGTCATCCGAGCCGGATCCGGGGCCCGGGCCGCCCGGTAGACGACGTCCGTGCAGCCGTCGAGCAGCGAGACCGGATCGCTCTCCAGCGCGGCTGAGACGGTCCGGCACGTTAACCGGGCGACAAGGTCGGGCCCCGGGCAACTACGCTGTCCGCCGTGACAGAACGGCTGCCGCTCTTCCCGCTGAACACCGTGCTCTACCCGGGCCTCGTGCTGCCCCTGAACGTCTTCGAGGAGCGCTACCGCCGTCTCGTCGCCGACCTGCTCGAACAGCCCGAGGACGAGCCGCGCCGCTTCGGCGTGCTCGCCATCAAGGACGGCCGCGAGGTCGCCCCGGTCCGGCCCGAGGACGGCCCGGCCGGCCCGCTCGACGGGCTCGGCACCGTCACCGGGGACCCGCTGGAGGCGATCTACCACGTCGGCTGCGTCGCCGACGTCTCCTCCGCCCAGCCCCAGCCCGACGGCCGCTACGAACTGCTGGTCACCGGCATCACCCGGTTCTGGCTGCGCTCGGTGGACGTCAGCGGGCCGTACCTGACCGGTGAGATCGAGCCGATCGAGGAGCGCTCCGGCGAGGGCTCCGGTGCCCTCGCCTCCGAGGTCGAGCGGGCCTTCCGGGTCTACCAGAAGCGCCTGGCCGGCGCCCGTGAGGCCACCACCCACGGCCGCCAGCAGCTCCCCGACGACCCGCAGGTGCTCTCCTACCTGGTCGCCGCCGCCTCGGTGTTCGAGACCCCGGTCAAGCAGCAGCTGCTCGCCTGCCCCGACACCGCCCAGCGGCTGCGCGCCGAACTCGACCTGCTGCGCCGCGAGAGCTCCGTCCTCAGCTGGCTGCCCTCGCTGCCCGCGGTCGACCTCACCCGCCAGTCCTTCAGCCCCAACTGAAGCCCCGACCGACCCCCAGGACCCCCGCATGGCCAAGAAGCCGAAGAAGGGCGGCCAGGGCACCCCCGCCACCGTCGCCCTGGAGACCGCCGCCGTCCCCTTCACCGTCCACGCCTACGAGCACGACCCGGCCGCCGCCTCCTACGGCGGGGAGGCCGCCGAGGCCCTCGGGGTGGCCGCCGAACGCGTCTTCAAGACCCTGGTCGCCGACGTGGACGGCACCCTGACCGTCGGCGTGGTCCCGGTCGCCGGCCAACTCGACCTCAAGGCCCTGGCAGC
Organism: Kitasatospora sp. NPDC053057; assembly: GCF_044546945.1. Classification (NCBI taxonomy): domain Bacteria; kingdom Bacillati; phylum Actinomycetota; class Actinomycetes; order Kitasatosporales; family Streptomycetaceae; genus Kitasatospora; species Kitasatospora sp. NPDC053057. The sequence goes on from NZ_JBITZP010000037.1 coordinate 45,948, forward strand.
CGCCGTCGGCGGCAAGCGCGCCGCCATGGCCGACCCGGCCGCCGCCGAACGCAGCAGCGGCTACGTCCGCGGCGGGATCTCCCCGCTGGGCCAGCGCCGTCCGCTACCGACCGTCATCGACGCCAGCGCCCTCACCCACCCCACCGTCTACGTCTCGGCGGGCCGCCGCGGCCTCGAAGTGGAACTGGCCCCCGCCGACCTCGTCGCCCTCACCCGGGCCCACACCGCCCCCATCGCCCGCTGACGCCCCGGGCCCGGAAACGCAGGGGGCGGAAGGCCCCGGCCTGTACCCGACCGCCGACCCTCCGCCCCCCGTCGAACTCAGCCCTGCCGCGGCTCCTCCGCCCCCGGCCGCGCATCCACCGGAGCCGGAGCCGCCCCCGAAGCCCCCTCCGCAGGAGCCCCGTACGTCCCCGCCGACACCCCCCAGTACGGCGGCGGGTCCTCCTCCCGCTTCCCGAACGCCGCCGACAGCGCGAGCAGCACCACCATCGCCGTCATCGGCCACACCAGCAGCGCTCCCAGCGCCCCCAGGTCGATGCTCGCGTCGAAGTGCCCGCCGTTGCCGACCCGCCGGGCCTCCCCGATCAGGTTGTCGCTGGGCCCGAGCCACCGGCCGAGCTTCCAGGCCCCGATCGAGCCGAGCAGTCCGCCGATCGCCAGCCCCAGCGCGACCGAGATCCCGCCGCCGCGCTTGCGGGTCACCAGGAAGGCGCCGAGCGCCGTCAGGAGGCCCGCGCCCAGCCCGATCAGCACGAACACGGCGTCGGCGCCGGCCCGCTGTTCGCCCTCGGGGTCGACGTAGAGGATCCGGTCCCCGTCCACGACCAGCGGGACCTTGGGCGCGAGCCAGGCCCACAGCCCGGCCATCACCAGTCCGACGAGCAGGCAGACGAGCACGACCCCGGAGCCGATCCGCAGCTCGGCCGGCAGCGGGTGCTCCGCGACGGGCGGGGCGGCCGGCAGGCCGGCGGGCGGTTCCGCGTCGGAGACCGGAGGCGGTGCGAACGGGTCGGGTACGGCGCCCGGCTCGGCCGCCGCGTCGGCGCGGGCTGGTTCCGGAGGTGTGTTCGGTACGGTCACAGGCCCCATCGTTTCACGACGGCCGTCCGAACGGCCCACCCACCCGAGCGGCCGCCGGACGGGTGACTAACGAGCGACCGCCCGCCGGTAGGCCCAGGTGGCCAGGGCCAGCGACACCACGCCGACCGCCGCGCAGACCCCGAGGTCGGCGAGCACCATCCCCCAGTCCGGGTCCGGCGCGAAGGTCCGCGCGAAGGCTTCGACCCCGTACGTCGAGGGCAGCAGGTCGCGCAGCCACAGCACCGGCTGCGGCAGGTGGTCGACGGGCAGGACGCCGAGCAGCAGGGCCGCCGACATGCCGAGCTGCCCGAGCATGGTCGCGATCTCCTGCCGCGGCGCCAGCAGCCCGCAGGCCGCGCCGAGCCCGGACAGCGCGGCCCCGGCCAGTGGCACCACGGCGAGCAGCACCCACAGCTGGCCGAGCGGCAGCCCGAACATCACCGCGCCGACGCCGGCCGTGACGAGCGTCCCGGGCAGGGTGAAGGAGGCGTACGCGGCGGCCGCGCCGAGCACCACCGAGGCGGCGGGCACCGGCAGCGTCGCGTAGTGGTCGAGGCCTCCGGTGGCCCGCAGCTTCCCGAAGTACTGCGCCAGCAGGTTCAGCGCGACGAACGCCACCACCAGCACGCTGGACCCGGCGACCACGGCCCGCGCCGCCGAGGTCTGCCCGGCGTCCACGACGCCCCGCATCATCACCAGGATGCCGACGGACTGGAAGGTCGCCACGAACAGCAGCGGGATGCGCGCCACCTTGGCACGGGCGAGCTGCGCCCGGTACACCGCGGCGAGTGCGGGCAGCAGCCGCGCCGCGGGGGCGAGCGGGGCCGGGGAGACGGCGGACCGACGGGTCCGCGGGGGCACCGAGAGCAGCGTCACTTGGCCAGTCCTCCGTGGCGGCCGCCCAGCTTGAGGTAGGCGTCCTCAAGGCTCGGGGTGGCGAGGGTGAAGTCGTCGAGGGCGGCGAAGGCCGGGCCGGTGGTGACGGCGGCGACCAGTTCGCGGGCCTGCTCCGGGGTGGTGCGGACGGTCCAGCGGCGCCCGGTGCGTTCGGCCCGTTCGGCCAGCTCGGCGACGGCGGGGACGCCGATCGGCGCCTCGTCCCGCCAGACCAGGTCGAGCCGGACGTCGCCGTCCACCAGCGCCTTGAGCCCGCCGGGCGTGTCGCAGGCGATGACCCGGCCCTCGTCCACCACGGCGACCCGGTCGAGCACGGTCTCGGCCTCGATCACGTTGTGGGTGACCAGCAGCACCGTCGTCCCGTGTTCGGCCCGGCGCCGGTCGACGGCCGACCAGACGGCCCGCCGGGCCACCGGGTCCATGCCGGTGGTCGGTTCGTCCAGGACGAGCAGCGGCCGGTCCCCGACCAGGGTGGCCGCGAAGCAGGCGAGCCGCCGCTGTCCGCCGGACAGCTTGGCGAGCGGCCGCGAGGCGATCGGCTCCAGCCCGAGCTCCGTGAGGACGTCCGCCGCCGCGCCCCGGGCCGCGGAGCGGCTGAGCCCGCGCAGTCGCCCGGTGGTCTCGGCGGCCAGGGCGACGGTCAGCTCGTCCAGCGCGGTGGATTCCTGCCCGAGGTAGCCGAGCAGCCGGGCGGCCCGCTCGGGGTGGCGGACGATGTCGTGCCCGAGCAGTTCGACCGTCCCGGAGTCCGGCCGCAGCAGGCCGGTGAGCTGGCGGACCAGGGTGGACTTCCCCGCGCCGTTGGGCCCGAGCAGCCCGAAGATCTCGCCCTGCCGGACGGTCAGGCTGATCCCGTCGTTGGCCCGGATCTCGGTGGCGGCGGCGCCGCGCCCGCCGCGGTAGGTCCTGACCAGGTCGCGTACGGCGACGCACGGCGGGGTGTCCTGGGGTGCTCGCCCGGCCGTCTCGTTCACGACCGGAGACTTTACGCGCTCACACGGGCGAACCGGACAACGGGGCCCGATCGCCGAGGATCGCCGAGGACCGCTGACAGCGGTCAGTCGTCCACCACCATCGACCCGCCCGGCACCCGGACCGCGAGTTCCTTCCAGAAGCCCGCCCGGATGGCGTAGCGGTCGTGTTCGTCGATCTGGTCGTCCTTGTGCGCGAGCAGCCCGAAGCGGGCCGCGTAGCGCAGCAGCTCGCCGTCGACCCGGTGCGGGATGCGCGGATAGTCGGGCCAGAGCACGGTGAGCCGTTCGAGGTCGCCGAGCCGGTCGCTCCAGCGCCGGGCGAAGACCTGCCCGACCTCGTGGGCGTCGCCGCCGATGCTGGTGATGTCCTCCTCCCGGTCGGCCCAGCGCTGTTCGGCGGTGGTCAGCTGGGCCAGGGTCGGCAGGCCGTCCCCGGCGGTGACGGAGGGCTCGGGCGCGGGCCGGTCGACCCAGCCCCGGTCGGAGGACCAGCGCAGCACCGGCCCGCCCGCCGCGTGTCCGTTGGCCGGCTGCCCGCCCGCCGCGTGCCCGTTGGCGTGTCCGTTGGCCGGCAGGCCCACCGCCGGGCCGATCGGGCTGACGGACGAGACCCGCCCGGCGAGGTCCTTCGGGGTGGGCACCACCCGCAGCGCCGCGGCCGGCTGCGACCGCCCGTTCGCGGCGGGCTCCTCGGGCACCGCCGCCGCGGCCGGCCGTACGACCGGGGGCACCACGCTGGGCAGGGAGGCGGGCGGGGCGGCGAGGATCTTGGCGATCTCCTGCCGGGCGCCGCCCGTCCCGGGGGCGGGGAACACGGTGGAGTGGTCGCGCAGCGAGAAGGACCCCTCGATCCACTCGCGGTCCAGCACCCGCCGTTCGTCGGCCTCGCCGACCAGGTCCTCGGACTGGTTGAAGTCGCCGTCGGCGGCCTGCAGCGCCCACAGGTGCACGGCCACGCCGTGCTCCTTGGCGGTCATCATCCCGGGGAGCAGGTCGCCGTCGCCGGTGATCAGCACGACGTCGGCGCAGGCCCGGTTGCGGGCGAGTTCGGAGAGTTCGGCGTGCATCGCGGCGTCCACGCCCTTCTGCACCCAGCGCCCCTCGGCCCGGGTGAGGGCGCCCAGCCGTACGGTGACCCGGGGCAGCACGCGCAGCCGACGGTGCTCGGGCATCGGGCGGCGGTCGGGGGCCGCGTCGAACCAGTAGATCCGCAGCAGGGGCAGCCCGGTCTCGGCCTCGGCGCGCTCCCGAAGGGCGCTGATCAGCGCGGCGTGGTTGACGGTGACCTTGGAGCGGGAAGGGTCACCGGCGAGGAGGCTGGCGGCGGCGCCCAACAGGTATCCGGCGTCCACCAGGACGACACAGCGGTCCATCTGCGCACCTCTTCTCGCTCGCCCTCGTAGTCGGTCTGGGTGGGCGGTCCGCCCGTCGTCCGAACGTGTGGGGTGAGGGGCCCCCGTGACCGCCCGATCGTTGGGTCACCTTTTCCCCATGGTTCGCGCCCCGAACCTCGGGGGATGTCCCGGTCCCGCAACAGCCGCCCCAACGAGTCGCAAAGAAACACGAAGGCGGGCCCCGTTCAACGACGGGGCCCGCCAAACGTCACGCGGGGTCGATCCGAGTCAGCCCTTGAGCTCCTCGGCCACCAGCTCGGCCAGCTGGACGGCGTTGAGCGCGGCGCCCTTGCGCAGGTTGTCGTTGGAGACGAACAGCGACAGGCCGTTCTCCACGGTCTCGTCGACCCGGATGCGGCCGACGTAGCTCGGGTCCCGGCCGGCCGCCTGCAGCGGGGTGGGGATCTCGGACAGCTCGACGCCGGGGGCGCCGGTGAGCAGCTCGACGGCCCGCTCGGGGCTGATCGGACGCTCGAAGCGGGCGTTGATCTGCAGCGAGTGGCCGGAGAAGACCGGGACGCGCACGCAGGTGCCGGCGACCTTGAGCTCCGGGATCCCGAGGATCTTGCGGCTCTCGTGGCGGAGCTTCTGCTCCTCGTCGGTCTCGTTGGAGCCGTCCTCGACGATGGCGCCGGCCAGCGGCACCACGTTGAAGGCGATCGGCCGCTGGTAGACCTTGGGCTCGGGGAACTCGACGGCGGAGCCGTCGTGGGCGAGCGCGGCGGCGCCGTCCACGACCTTGGCGGCCTGGTCCTGCAGCTCGGCCACGCCGGCCACGCCGCTGCCGGAGACGGCCTGGTAGGTGGAGACGATCAGGGCGGCGAGCCCCGCCTCCTCGTGCAGCGGGCGCAGCACGGGCATGGCGGCCATGGTGGTGCAGTTGGGGTTGGCGATGATGCCCTTGGGCCGGTCGGCGATCGCCTCGGGGTTGACCTCGGAGACGACCAGCGGGACCTCGGGGTCACGGCGCCAGGCGGAGGAGTTGTCGATGACGACGGCACCGGCCGCGGCGACCTTGGGGGCCAGGGCCTTGGAGGTGGAGCCGCCGGCCGAGAAGATCACGATGTCCAGGCCGGTGTAGTCGGCCGTGGCCGCGTCCTCGACGGTGACCTCGGTGCCCTGCCAGGACAGCGTGCGCCCGGCCGAGCGGGCCGAGGCGAACAGCCGCAGCTGCTCCACCGGAAAGTTGCGCTCGGCCAGGATCTCGCGGACCACGCCGCCGACCTGGCCGGTGGCCCCGACAATGCCGATCTTCATTCCGACTACTCCTCTGAATCGTGCTGTCTACAGCCGCACTCTGCCCATCATGCCTTGTCACGCGGGCGGGGCGGCCTTCCGTTCCACGCTGTGAGAGGGGCCCGGACGGCCCTACTGGTCCAGACCACTCGCGAGGGCCAGCGCGGCCGCGACCTCCGCCTCCCCGGCCGGCAGCAGCGGCAGCCGCACGTCCGGGGTCGGGATCCGGCCCTGGGCGTGCAGCACGCCCTTGGTCACGGTCGGGTTGGGCGCCGTGAAGGCGGACAGCGCCAGGGCGGTCAGCCGGTGCCCGAGCGCCCGGGCCCGCTCGACGTCCCCGTCCCGCCAGGCCTGGTACAGCTCGACGAACCGGCCGGTCGCCAGGTGCGCGGAGGCCAGGATGCCGCCGGCCGCGCCGAGCGCCAGCATCGGCGCCAGGAACGCGTCCTCACCGGTGAGGAAGGCGAACCCCTCAGGGGTGTCGGCGAGCAGCTCGGCGGCCGACTGGTCCAGCCCGCCGGTCGCGTACTTGACGCCCACCACGCCCTCGATCGCGGCCAGTTCGCGCAGCGCGGCGGTGGAGAGCTGCTGCCCGGTGCGGTACGGGATGTGGTAGACGACCAGCGGCAGCGGGCTGCTCGCGGCCAGCGCCCTGAAGTGGGCGACCGTCCCGGCCTCGCCCGCCCGGACGAAGGCCGGCGTGGTGACCAGCGCCGCCGCCCGCGGCACCCGAGCGCCGAGCGCGGCCAGCGCCTCGCCGACGGCCCGGGTGTCGCCGCCGGAGGCGCCCACGATCAGCTGCGCCCCGCGGGCGGCGCAGGCGGCCGCGGCGACGTCCACCACCGCGTCCCGCTCCTCGGCGGTCAGCGCGGCGGGCTCTCCGGTGGTGCCGAGCGCGACCAGGCCGGCCGCCCCGGCGTCCAGGACCTCGTGCGCGAGCTTCTCCAGCGCGTCGAGGGCGACGCTGCCGTCGGCGGCGAAGGGAGTGATCAGCGGGACGTAGACGCCCTTGAGTTCCAGGCTCTTGAGTTCCATGCCGACGATCCTGCGGCCCGTCGATCACCCAGGTCCAGTTCACATTTCCGACGCTTCTCGTAAGCTGAGCCGATGCTCGACGTCCGACGCCTGCGCCTGCTGCGCGAACTCGCCCATCTCGGCACCATCGCGGCCGTCGCCGAGGCGCTGTCCTTCAGCCCTTCGGCGGTGTCCCAGCAGCTGTCCGTCCTGGAGAAGGAGGCCGGCGTCCCGCTGCTGGAACGCACCGGGCGGCGGGTGGCCCTTACCCCGGCCGGGCGCAACCTGGTCCGCCACGCCGAGTCCGTGCTCGCCCTGCTGGAGCAGGCGGGCGCCGAACTCGCCCACGCCAAACGGGGGTTGGCCGGTCCACTGCGGATCGGCACCTACCCCTCGGCGGCCCGCGCGATCATCCCGGCGGTGCTCGGCGGCCTGGCCGCCTGGCACCCGGGGCTGGAACCGATGGTCACCGAGGTCGACCCGGCGGCCGTCGGCGCGGCGCTGCGCGCGGGCGAACTCGACGTGGCACTGGTCCACGAGTACGACCTCGTCCCGACCGACGCGGAACCGGGCCTCGCGGTCACCCGCCCGGTCTTCACCGAGCCGATGTACCTGGCCGCCCGCACCCCGGGGACGGTCGCCGAGCAGCGCGGCGCGCCGTGGATCATGTCCCCGCCCGGCACCCTCTGCCACACCATGGCCGTCCGGGCCTGCGAGGCGGCGGGCTTCGCACCCCGGATCCGGCACCAGATCGACGACTTCACCACGGTGCTCGCCCTGGTCGCCGCGGGCCAGGGCGTCGCCCTGGTCCCCCACCTCGGCACCGCCCAGCCCCCGCCCGGCGTCGTGCTCACCCGCCTGCCGATGTACCGCCGCACCCGCGCCGCCTTCCGCGCCGGCGCGGGCTCCCACCCGGCCATCTCCGCCTTCGTCTCGGCGCTGCACACGGCCGTCCCGCCGGGGCTCGGCAGCGGCGCCTGAAAACGCGAGGGGCCCGGGGTGCACAGCGCCCCGGGCTCCTCACGGGCCGGCTAGCCGGCCAGGCAGCTCGGCCCGAGCAGCTGCTTCAGATCCCCGAACAGGGCGGGGTCCGACTTCACCCGGTGCCGGTCCAGCCGCAGCACCGTCGTCTTGGTGCGGCTCTCCAGCCGCACCCGCACCTCGGTGGTGCCCTTGTGGTGGGTCAGCACCTCGCTGAGCCGGGCGATCAGCGGCGGGGTGACCTTCCCGCTCGGGATGTTGATGGTGATCGGCGCCTCGGCGTGGGCGTTCGACAGGTCCGGGACGGACAGCTCCATGCCCATCAGCCGCGGCACGTCCTCCCGCTTGTCGAGCTTGCCGCGCACGAACACCACGGCGTCCTCGACCAGTTGGGAGGAGACCAGCTGGTAGCTGGCCGGGAAGAACATGCAGTCGATGGACCCCGCCAGGTCCTCGACGGTGGCGATCGCCCAGGCGTTGCCCTGCTTGGTCATCTTCCGCTGGAGGCCCGAGATGATGCCGCCGATGGTGACGATCGTGCCGTCCGGCCGTTCGGCGAGGTCGGCGATCGCGCAGTCGGACTTGTCGGCGAGCACGTGCTCGATGCCGTGCAGCGGGTGCGAGGAGACGTACAGGCCGAGCATCTCCCGCTCCTGGGTGAGCAGGAAGGACTTCTCCCACTCCTCCTCGGAGAAGACGACGTCCAGCCCGAAGCTGGGCTCGTCCGAGGTGGCGTCGCCGCCGAAGAGGTCGAACTGCCCCTCGGCCTCCTTGCGCTTCACCCCGACCACGTTGTCGATCATCGGCTCGAACTGCGCGCTCAGGCCCTTGCGGGTGTGTCCGAGCGAGTCGAACGACCCGGCCTTGATCAGCGATTCGACGGTCCGCTTGTTGCAGACCACCGACTCCACCTTCTCCAGGAAGTCCGGGAAGGAGGTGAACTTCCCCTTGGCCTTCCGGGTGCGGATCATCGACTCGACCACCGGCCCGCCGACGTTGCGGATGGCGGTCAGGCCGAACCGGACGGTCTCGCTGCCGTGCGGCGTGAAGTCGGAGTCCGACTCGTTGACGTCCGGCGGCAGCACCTGGATGCCCATCTTGCGGCACTCGTTGAGGTAGACCGCCGACTTGTCCTTGTCGTCCTTGACGGAGGTGAGCAGGCCGGACATGTACTCGGCCGGGTAGTTGGCCTTGAGGTACGCCGTCCAGTACGAGACCAGCCCGTACCCGGCGGTGTGCGCCTTGTTGAACGCGTAGCCGGAGAAGGGGACGAGGACGTCCCACACCGCCTGGATGGCCGCGTCGGAGTAGCCGCGCTCGCGGCAGCCCTTCTGGAAGGGGACGAACTCCGCCTCCAGGATCTCCTTCTTCTTCTTGCCCATCGCGCGGCGCAGCAGGTCCGCCTGGCCGAGCGAGTAGCCGGCCAGGATCTGCGCGGCCTTCTGCACCTGCTCCTGGTAGACGATCAGGCCGTAGGTGGGCCGGAGTACCTCCTCCAGGGGCTTCTCCAGCTCCGGGTGGATCGGGGTGATCTCCTGCTGCCCGTTCTTGCGCAGCGCGTAGTTCGTATGGGAGTTGACGCCCATCGGGCCCGGGCGGTACAGCGCGAGGACGGCCGAGATGTCCTCGAAGTTGTCGGGCTTCATCAGGCGCAGCAGCGAGCGCATCGGCCCGCCGTCGAGCTGGAAGACGCCGAGCGTGTCGCCACGGGCGAGGAGTTCGTAGGTGGGCTTGTCGTCGAGGGGCAGCTCAAGAAGGTTGATCTTGATGCCCTTGTTCTTCTCGATCGCCTTGACGGCGTCGTCCATGATCGTCAGGTTGCGCAGGCCGAGGAAGTCCATCTTGAGAAGGCCGAGGCCCTCACAGGTGGGGTAGTCGAACTGCGTGATGGTGACGCCGTCGGTGTGCCGGGTCCAGACCGGGATGTGGTCGGTCAGCGGCTCCGCGGACATGATGACGCCGGCCGCGTGCACACCGGGCTGACGGATCAGGCCCTCGATGCCGCGCGCGGTGTCGATGACCTTCCGCACGTCCGGGTCGTTCTCGTACAGGCTCCGGATCTCGCCCGCCTCGCCGTACCGCGGGTGGCTCGGGTCCGTGATGCCCGACAGCGGGATGCCCTTGCCCATGACGTCCGGCGGCATCGCCTTGGTGATCCGGTCGCCCATCGCGTAGGGGTAGCCGAGGACTCGCGAGGAGTCCTTGATGGCGGCCTTCGCCTTGATGGTGCCGTACGTGACGATCATGGCGACCTTGTCGGATCCCCACTTCTCCGTCACGTAGCGGATCACGTCACCGCGCCGGCGCTCGTCGAAGTCGATGTCGACATCGGGCATGGAGATGCGCTCGGGGTTGAGGAAGCGCTCGAAGATCAGGCCGTGCGGGATCGGGTCGAGGTCGGTGATGCCCATCGCGTACGCGACCAGCGAACCGGCCGCCGAACCGCGGCCCGGGCCCACCGCGATGCCCTGGCTCTTGGCCCACATGATGAAGTCGGCGACCACGAGGAAGTACGCCGGGAACCCCATCTGGATGATGGTGTCCATCTCGTACTCGGCGAGCTTCTTGTGCTCCTCGTCGTACCCGCCCGGGAAGCGCCAGTCCATGCCCTCCCAGACCTTGGACCTGAAGAAGTCCGCCTCGGACTCGAAGCCCTCCGGGATCGGGAAGCGGGGCATCAGGTTCCTGAACTTGAACATGCCCTCGGTGTCGACCCGGGAGGCGACCAGCAGCTGGCTGTTGCGGCAGCCCTCCTGCCAGGCGTCCGAGGAGTCCAGCGCGTACATCTCGGCGGCGGACTTGATGTAGTAGCCGGTGCCGTCGAAGCGGAAACGGTCCGGGTCCGAGAGGTTCTTGCCGGTCTGCACGCAGAGCAGCAGGTCGTGGGCGCCCGCGTCGGCCTCGGTGGTGTAGTGCGAGTCGTTGGTGACCACCGGGGGGATGTTCAGCTTCTTGCTGATCTCCAGCAGCCCGTCGCGGACCCGCTTCTCGATGTCGAGGCCGTGGTCCATCAGCTCCAGGAAGTAGTTCTCCTTGCCGAAGATGTCCTGGTAGTCGGCGGCGGACTTCACGGCCTCGTCGAACTGCCCGAGGCGCAGCCGGGTCTGCACCTCACCGGAGGGGCAGCCGGTGGTGGCCATCAGGCCGCCGGACAGCTCGGAGATCAGCTCCTTGTCCATCCGGGGCCACTTGACCAGCCAGCCCTCGGCGTAGGAGCGCGAGGTCAGCTTGAAGAGGTTGTGCAGGCCCTCCTTGTTCCGGGCCCAGATGGTCTTGTGGGTGTACGCGCCGGACGCCGAGACGTCGTCCTTCTTCTGGTGCGGCTGGCCCCACAGGATGCGCTTGGTGTTCGAGCGGGACTCGGGGGCGACGTACGCCTCGATGCCGATCACCGGGGTGATGCCCGCGTCGGTCGCCTGCTTGTGGAACTCGGCGGCGCCGTACATGTTCCCGTGGTCGGTCATCGCGACATGGGTCTGGCCCAGCCGCTCGACCTCCTTGAACATCTGCTTCAGCCGGGCGGCACCGTCCAGCATCGAGTACTCGGTGTGGACGTGCAGATGCGCGAACGGCTGGTCGCTCAAGGCGGGGCCTCCGGAGGCTCTGGTGCTGATCTGGTGGGCCGGCGAACGTGCAGGTCACAGAGGTTTCCCCTGGAAATGGAGGTGGCCCGGAACACCTCTCGGGGTCCGGACCATCACTCACACGTTCACGCGTCCACTCTAGCCCGCCCCTCCCGGGGAGACGCACCTCCGCAACTCCCGCCCCACCGCTTCCGGAGCGTGTCCGGCCCCCGACAGCCGGGCACCGGATTCACAGCCCCGGAGCAAGCCCGGCCAGCCGCGCTTCGGCCGCGTTCCTGACCTCCGGCTCCTCGATCGGATCGTCCCGAAGAGACACGAGCCGAGCCCGCACGTCCGGCGCGTCGGGGGCGTGCCCGACCCCCAGCAGGCGCGCGTCGGCCTCACAGTCCCAGAGCGACTCGGTGTACGCCTCGGCCGTCCCGGCCGACCCCATCGCCGCCAGCGCTTCGAGGTACGCGGCCCGCTCGTACGAGTGCGGCGTCCACAACCAGAACCGCCGCAGCAGCGACGCCGCGCCACCCGCCTCGGGGCCGAACCGCGCCAGCCCGCGCGCGAGCACGTCCGGCCCGCACCAGGTCTGCTCCACCCACTGCCGCTCCAGCTCGGCGATCAAGGTCGGCACATCGCTCTCCTCGCCGTGCTCCGCCAGCACCCGCCGAGGCCGGGGCACGCCGCCGTGCTCCTTCGGCGCGTACCCCGACAGCGCCTCCCGAGCCTCCCCCGAGCCGCCGAGCACCAGCAGCTCCAACACGCCGGTCGCCCGGCACTGGGTCTCCTCATCCTCCGCGAGGAGATCGATCACCGGTCCGAGCGGCAACTCCAAGTCCCGGATCAGCCGCGCCAGATACAGGCGCCGATCATCAACCTGCGAATCCCAGCGCCACTCCCACCGAACGCACCCGTACACCAGGTCGGCGGCCGCCTCCGGATCCTCCGCCGCCATCAACGCCCCCAGGCCCCGACCGCGCTGCAACAGCCCCGGAAGCGTCCCCGCCGGTGCGTACTCGTATCTCCGCTCAGCCACGGCCCCATCGTGCCTCAACCGCGGGCAAGGTCCGCCCCCACCCCTCGCCTGGGCCCGCCGCTCCTCACCTGCCGTCGGCGGGCGAGCGGCACGATGGCGCCGCCGTCCCGCGCGAACGCGTGCAACGTTTCGCCCCGGTCACCGCATCAAAGGGATGTCAGACCACGGAAGGGGAGGGGCGACGCGCTCGCGGGGGGCCTCGGCGAGTGCACATTCAGCGGAATTCCGAATCCCCCTGCATTCATTTAGTTCGTGTACGTTCAAACATCCAAAAGCCCACTCTCGCACCTGTAGCAAAGCCGTGACAATCCCCCGCGAAAAATCGTTCGACCAGCAAGGACCGAGGGTTAGCATTCCGGAATGGAATCGAATCCCTCTCCGATACGTAATTCCTCCGACGGCGACGCCGCCGCTCCCCGCCCGCCCCGCAAATCGCCGCTCCGGCTGGCCCGCTTCGGTGCGACCTTCGTCGGTGTGAGCGTCGTGTCCGGTGTGCTGCTGGCAGGCCTCGCCCTGCCCGTCGCCGGTGGCATCGGACTGACCGCCAAGAGCACGGCGGAGGGCTTCGACGACATTCCCGACGACTTCAAGACCCCGCCGCTCACCCAGGCCACCCAGATCTTCGACGCCAAGGGCGGCCTGATCGCGAAGCTCTACGAGCGCGACCGCACGGTCCTGACCCCCGACCAGATGTCGCCGTTCATGCGGCACGCCCAGGTCGACATCGAGGACGCCCGCTTCTACGAGCACGGCGCCGTCGACCTCAAGGGTGTCCTGCGCGCACTGAGCAAGAACGCGGAGAGCGGGACCGCCGCCCAGGGTGCCTCCACGCTGACCCAGCAGTACGTGAAGAACGTCAACGTGGAGAAGGCCGGCGACGACAAGGGCGCCGTCCTGGAGGCCCAGCGCAAGACCCTGGGCCGCAAGATCCAGGAGCTCAAGGTCGCGATCCGGCTGGAGGAGGAACTGCCCAAGGAGCAGATCCTCACCAACTACCTCAACATCACGTACTACGGGAACGGCGCCTACGGCGTGGAGGCCGCCTCCCAGCGCTACTTCAGCAAGAGCAACAAGGACCTGACCATCGCCGAGGCCGCCACCCTCGCCGGACTGGTCCAGAACCCGACCCAGTACGACCCGAAGCTGCACCCGCAGGCCGCGCAGAAGCGCCGGGACACCGTCATCGACAAGATGCTGGAGAACAAGCACATCACCGCCGACCAGGCGAAGGAGGCGAAGGCCGCCCCGCTCGGCCTCAAGTACAAGGACCCGCAGAACGGCTGCATCACCGCCAAGGCCGGCATGGGCTTCTTCTGCGACTACGTGCGCCACGTGGTCAAGCAGGACCCGGCCTTCGGCAAGTCCGCCGAGGACCGCAAGAAGGTCTGGGACCAGGGCGGCCTGAACATCTACACCACCCTCGACCCGGACAAGCAGGCCGCCGCCCAGAGCGCCGTGAGCGGCCGCGTGCGGGTCACCGACCAGGTGTCGGCCGCGGCGACCATGATGGAGCCCGGCACCGGCAAGATCCTCGCCATGGCCCAGACCCGCCCGTACGGCCTGGTGAAGGAGCAGAACCAGACCGTCGTCAACCTCAACGTCGACCTGGCGATGGGCGGCGGCAGCGGCTTCCAGCCCGGCTCCACGTTCAAGCCGGTCGTCGCGGCCGCAGCGCTGGAGGCGGGCCTGCCGCCGAACAAGGAGTACCTGGCCCCGAACAAGATCGAGTACCCCACGATGAAGACCTGCGAGGGGACTTGGCGGAACGAGGGCCGTCCCAAGACCGTGGTGCCCAACGAGTCCGCGAGCGAGAAGGGCCCCTACCAGCTGAAGCAGGCGATGGCCCTGTCGGTCAACACCTACTTCGTGCAGATGGAGGAGGAGATCGGCCTCTGCGCGGTCAAGCAGATGGCCAACAAGCTCGGCATCACCACCAAGGCCAGCGGCAAGCCGCTGGAGGAGGTCCCGGCGATGGCCCTGGGCGTCGAGGAGATGAGCCCGCTGACCATGGCGAGCATGTACGCGACCTTCGCCGCCGAAGGCACCCACTGCGACCCGATCGCCATCAACAAGATCACCACCGTGGACGGCAAGAACGTCCCCGTCCCGGCCGGCCACTGCGAGAGGGCCTTCTCCGAGACGACGGCACGGGAGATGAACACCGTCCTGAACGGCGTGACCGAGAACAACGGCACCGGTGCGGCGCTTCAGCTGGACGACAACCGGCAGATCGCCGGCAAGACCGGCACCTCGGACCACAAGAAGGCCGCCTGGTTCAACGGCTACACCCCGCAGCTGGCCACCGCCGTGTGGCTCGGCGGCCCGGACGGCGGCGTCGAGATGCGCAACATCACCATCAACGGGCGCACCCACACCGAGGTGTTCGGCGCCGACGGCCCCGGACCGATCTGGCAGGACGCCATGAACGACGCCCTGCGCGGCACGCCCAAGCAGTCCCTGCCGATGGCCGACATCCCCGACCCGACGCCCAAGCCCGACCCGAGCAGCACCGGAACCGGCACCGACGCTCCGGCCGGCACCCCCTCCGGCTCGCAGCACTGACCGGCCCCACCACGTCGCCCCGCCGAGCACCAGCCCGGCGGGGCGTCCCCTCGCGCGCCCCGCCGAGCACCAGCCCGGCGGGGCGTCCCCTCGCGCGCCCCGCCGGCTGCCCCTGCCCCCCCTCACGCCCCGGTCGGCACCCCCGCGTTGGCCAGGACCACGCCCGCCGGCAACGCCACGCTCTGTGCGGCGGTCAGCCCCGAGGCCGCCAGGTGCGCGTCGGCGATCCGCAGCCCGGCCCCGTACCCGGCGAAGTCCGGCAGCCCGACCGGCTCGTGCCCCATCCGCCGCGCCGTCGCGTCCCCGAAGACGTACGGCGGCAGGTTCCCCATCCCGGCGACGTCGATCGCGGCCGTGATCCGCTCGTACGCGCCGTCCAGCTCGGGCCCGGTGAGCGTCGTCGACCACGGGCCCAGGGCGTCCTCCCCCGCCAACTCCCGTACGAAGGCCTCGGCCAGCCCCTCCGCCACGACCTGCTCGCCGACGGTGACCGTCATCGGGTCCCACACCACGTTCGCGTACCGCACGTTGTGGTGGACCTCGTGCGCCGCGGCGTGCCCGATCTTCGCGAGGCTCGTCTCGGTCGGCCAGATCACCAGCTGGATCGCCCCGGGGATCCCGCCCATCCCGAAGTAGCCGCCGCTGCGGACGGTCAGGTGCTCGTCGTCCGGGTTGCCGAGCACCAGCACCACGTGCACCGTCTCGGCGTGCCGCACGCCCGGCACCGCGGCGTCGATCCGCTGCCACGCGGCCCGGGCCGACTCCTCGACCCGGCGCCACACCCCTTCCTCCCGCATCCGCCGCACCGCGGGCAGGTACCGCTCGTCCTCCCGGTCGAGCCGGAACCCGCTCCCCATCGTCTGGTGCATCCCCACCAGGTCCACCGGCCCCATCACCTCGGACATCACGCCCTCCAGCGGCCGGTACACCTCCCGCAGCGCGTCGGCTCGCTCGCCGACCGGTCGCCCCAGCAGTTCGAGCATCGCGCTCGCCGTGTCATGAACAACGATCTCCATGCCCCTGGACGGTAGGGCCTCACGCCACGTGAGGGTCAACTCCCGCGCGCGCGAAGCGATGGACCGTCGACCCGGCTCAACCCTCCCAGTAGTACGCCTCGATCGGCCCCCGCGCCTCCTCGAACAGCGCCGGCCCGTCGTGCGCCACCACCGGCCAGGCCCCCGACGCCGGGTTGAGCTCGACCAGCTGCTCGGTCGCCAGCGCGTACACGACCCGCCCGATCCCCGAGCGGACCAGCGCCCCCGCGCACATGCCGCACGGCTGGCAGCTGGTGTACATGGTGGTCCGGGCGGCCGCCTCCTCGTCCAGCACCCGGGCGGCCCAGCGGGCGAGCTTCAGCTCCGGGTGCGCCGTGATGTCGTCGTCCCGCCGGACGGTGTTGTGCGCCTCGGCCAGCACCGTCCCGTCCGGTCCGGCCAGCAGCGAGCCGTACGGCGCGTCGCCGAGTTCCACGGCCCGCGCGGCGATCCCGATCGCGCGCCGCAGCAGCGCCTCGTCAGCAGTAGTGATCACGACGTCCTCCTCCACTCCTCGGACGCTGCCGTCAGGGCGCGCCAGGCGGTCTCGGGCCGGCGGGTCTCCTCCGGGTCGGCGTGGTACGGGTCCAGCACCACGGCCTCGGCGCCGAGCCCGCGCAGTTCCCACAGGTCAGCCATCACCTGTTCCAGGTTGCCGACCCCGGCGGGCCGGTCCGGGTCGTGCACCGGTTCGTCCGTCAGCCGCAGTGCGATCCGCGGCGCGAAGCCGGGCAGGTCGTGGCTCTCCAGCACGGCCCGCATCCGCGCCACGGGCAACCGCAGCGGGTGCCAGGCGTCACCGAGCTCGACCGCCCGTCGGATCGCCGCCTCGCTGTGGCCGCCGACCCACACGGGAGCGGCGGCGCCCTCACCCTGCTTCGCCCAGGCCTCCCGCACGGCCCGCAGGTACTCGTCCGTCAGCCGCCCCCGCGCGCCGAACGGCACCCCGAGCGCCTCGAACTCCTGCCGAGCCCAGCCGACCCCGACGCCGAGCACGAACTGCCCGCCGCTGAGCCGGTGCAGGCTGCCGGCCATCCGGGCCACCAGCAGCGGGTTCCGGTACGGCAGCACCAGGACGGTCGTGCCCAGCCGCAGCCGTCCGTCGCTCACTCCGGCCAGCCAGGACAGCGTCGCGAAGGGGTCGTAGAAGGGCTCCGGGTAGCGCTCGGCCACGTCCGCCGTCACGGCGATGTGGTCGGACACCATCAGCAGGTCGAACCCGAGACCCTCCACCACCCGCGCCCAGTCGCGCAGTATGCCGGGGTCCGTCCCGGGCCCGAAGTTCGGTACGTTGACGCCAAGTTGCATGCCACGAGGCTATTCCCGGGCACATCGCGCACGGAACCCGATCCTCCCGGTGGAAGCCGCTTCCCGCCGCGAATCTCCCGGTAATATCGCCGGATGACCGCGAACCTCGACGAGACCGACTGGGCGATCATCGACCAGCTCCAGCAGGAGGCCCGGATCTCCCTCAGCGAGCTGGGCCGACGCGTCAACCTCAGCCCGTCCGCCACCACCGAGCGGGTGCGGAACCTGGAGTCGCTGGGCGTCATCACCGGCTACCACGCCACCGTCGACCTGGCCAAGGTCGGCTACCCGGTGCTCGCCGTCGTCCGCCTGAAGTACCCGGGCAACCGCCACCAGCCGCTGCACGAGCTGCTCACCCGGCGCCGCGAGATCCTGGAGTGCCTGCGCACCACCGGCGACGACTGCTACACCCTCAAGGTCGCCGCGACCTCCATGGAGCACCTGGAGACCCTGGTGGACTCCCTCGCCGGCTTCGGCTCCACCACCACCAGCGTCGTCTACAGCCAGACCCTCCCCCGCCGCGGCCCGGCCCGGCCGTAAGGCCCCGGCCCAGCCCGCCCCCACCGGGACCGAGCCGCGGCCCCGGCCCCGCTACCCCTCCAGGTCCGCGAGGAAGTCCAGCGCCGCGGCCCAGGCCCGCTCCGCCGCCTCCGCGTCGTAGTCGTCCAGGTCCGGGTCGGTGAACAGGTGCCCGGCGCCCTGGTAGCGGTGCACCTCGACCTCCGCGCCCGCCCGCCGCATCCGCAGGTACCAGGCGTTCAGCCAGTCCTCCGGCTCGAACGGGTCCGGCTCCGCCATGTGCAGCTGCACCGGGATGTCGGTCACCGCGTCCTCGCGCAGGTCCGAGGTGCCGTGCAGGAGCAGCAGCCCGCGCGCCTTCTCGTCCGCCAGCGCCAGGTTCTGGGCGATCGCGCCGCCGAGCCCGAGCCCGGCGTACACCAGCCCGCCCTCGGATAGCGGGGCGGAGGCGACCACCGCGCGCCGCAGCAGCTCGTCCCCGCCGCCGGCCTCCTCCTGGTAGGCCTGGGAGGCCTCGGCGTCGTCGAAGGTGCGCCCCTCGAACAGATCCGGCGTGTGCACGGTGTGCCCGGCGGCGCGCAGCCGGTCGGCGGCGCCGCGCACGGCCGGGCTCAGGCCGTGGGCGGAGTGGAAGAGGACGATCTGGGCCACGGTTGGGGTCCTTCGGCAAACGTTGTCAGGGATACCCATCCATGATCCCGCACCCCACGCCCAAGGCACGCCCCGAAGGCAGGCCCGAGGTGCCCGAGGCACGCCCGAGGGGCGTCAGCCCTGCGGGGTCCAGGCGGCCACCAGGTCGAGCAGCCCGGGGAATCGGGCGTTGAGGTCCTCGACCCGCACGTGACTGCGCCGCTCCAGCCCGTACTGTCGCTGCCGGGTGACCCCGGCCTCCCGCAGCGCCTTGAAGTGGTGGGTGAGCGAGGACTTGGGCCGGTCGAGCCCGAACCAGCCGCAGGAGTGGTCGAAGTCCTCGGACTCCAGCAGCAGCTTGCGGACGATGGTCAGCCGCAGCGGGTCGCTGAGCGCTCCGAGGACGGTCTCCAGCCGCAGTTCGTCGACGCCCGGCTCGGGCAGCGGCGCGGGCAGGTCGGACGGCTCAGGGAGCACCTTGACGGCGGGCGCACCGGTCGTGGTCACGGACATGGGCAGCTCCTCAACTCCTCACGCTTCCAAGGACTTCACAACGCCGATGACGTCATGACTCGGCGTCAGCGATCAGTACGACTCCAATCGTACTGCATGCTAAGTTCGACTCGACTCGTACTGCTGCGGACCCCGCAGCACACCTCGGGAGGGAACAGTCATGTCCGCAACCAGGACGGCCCCGGTCCAGGCCGCCGCACCAGCCCCGACCCGGCCGGCAGCCACACCCCTGTGGTGGATCTGGCTGGCCGCCTGGCCGGTCACCGCCGTCTTCGTGCTCTCCAACGCCGCCACGCCCCTGTACGTGCTGTGGCAGCACGACATCGGCTTCTCCAAGGGCACCCTGACCGTGGTGTTCGCCTTCTACATCGTCGGACTGATCAGCTCGCTGCTGGTCTCCGGCGTGGTCTCCGACCGGGTCGGCCGCAAGCCCGTCCTGCTGCCCGCCCTCGCGCTCGGCCTCGCCGCCTGCCTGATCTTCGGGACCGCCACCAGCGTCGCCGCGCTGATCGTGGCGCGGCTGTTCACCGGCATCGCGGTCGGCGCCGCGGTGTCGGCAGGGATGGCGGCGGTCACCGACGTGGCCGGGCCCGAGCGCAAGCGGACCGCCGCCCTGCTGGCCTCCTGCGCGATGGTCTTCGGCGCCGGCCTCGGCCCGCTGCTCGCCGGGGTGCTCTCCGAGCTGGCGCCCGCACCGACCACCACCGTCTTCGTCGTCGAGGCCGTGGTCCTGGCCAGCGCGGTGCTGGTCGTCCTGCGGATGCCGGTGCGCCGCCCCGAGAGCCGCGGCCAGGGCGCCTGGATCCGGGTGCCCGGCGTCCCGCGCGGCAACGGGCGTCAACTCGCCCTCGGCATCGCGGTGTTCGCGCCCGGAATCACCGCCACGTCGTTCGTGCTCTCGCTCGGCCCCTCGCTGCTGTCCGGCCTGCTCGGCACCACCAACCGGATCGTCGCCGGCGCGATGGCGTTCGCGATGTTCCTCGCCGCCACGGGCGTGCAGTTCGCCGTCCGGCAGCTGCGCCGCCGCACCATCCTGACCGCCGGCGCGGCGGCCACCACACTGAGCATGGTCACCCTGGCCGTCGCCGTGCACACCGAGGCGGTGGCGGCGCTCATCCTCGCCGCCCTGCTGGCCGGCGCCGGCCAGGGCACGGGCCAGCTCGGCGGCCTGTCGCTGCTCAACGCCGGCATCCCGCCGCAGCGCCTCGCCGAGGCCAACGCCGCGCTCAACGTGGGCGGTTACCTCCTGGCCGGCCTGCTGCCCGTCTCGGCCGGCTACCTCAGCGACGCTGTGGGCCTCACCAGCGGCGCCACCGTCTTCGCCGCCGTACTGCTGGGCCTCGCCGTCCTCGGCGGCCTGGTAGTCCTCGCCACCAGGCGCGAGGTGACGGACCCGGCCTGACGGGCCGACGGCAGAACCGGAGCGGCGGGGGGGGGGGGGGGGGGGGGGGGGGGGGGGGGGCGGCCGCGCCCCCCCCCCCCCCCCCCCGCGCCGCGCGCGGGGGGGGGACGGCGTG
>NZ_JBITZP010000037.1:66227-78931 GCF_044546945.1 Kitasatospora sp. NPDC053057
CCCGCGGCGGCCCGGCCCCCCCCCCCCCGCGGCCCCCCCCCCCCCCCGGCCCCCCCCCCCCCCCCCGGCGCCCCCCGCGCCCCCCGCCGGCCCCCCCCCCCCCCCCCCCCCCCCCCCCCCCCCCCCCCGCCGCTCACGCGTTCGCAAGATTCCTACAGGTATGTTTTCTAGCCCCGATGCCACACGCCACAACAAGCACATTCAAATCGCGAAGGAAAGCCTTGCAACAACATTCCATCCCGATGGTATGTATGAGCTCTCGGGCAACGACGGAGGGCAGGGCCATGGCCAAGCAGGAACGGGCGCGACGCACACGGGAGAAGGTCCTGACGGCCGCGGCCCAGGTCTTCGCCGTCCAGGGCTACGACAGCACCACGCTGAACACCGTGGCCGAGCGCATCGGCATGACCAAGGGCGCGCTCTACGGCCACTTCCCCTCGAAGCGGTCGCTGGCCAGGGCCCTGATCGACGAGTCCCGGCACACCTGGACGAGCCTGCGGGCCGCGTACGACACCCCGGACGCCGACGCCGCCGGCGTGCTCGAAGGCGTCGTGGTGGGCTTCGCCGACCGGCTGCACTCGGACGTACGGCTACGGGCCGCGCTCCGGCTCGCGGTCGAGCACCCCGACCTGGCGCCCGCCCCCTCCGACGTCCTCGCCGACATGCACGGCACCCTGACCGACCTGGTCCGCCGCGCCCAGCGCGACAGCGGCTTCCCCGACCACTGCCCGCCGCTGGTCGCCGAGCTGCTGCTGATCGTGATCCGAGGGCTGCTGACCACAGCCGAACGCGCCGAAGACAGCACCACCGAAGACAACGGCACCGAAGACAGCGGCACCGCCACCCGCTGCGGGGAACCGCTGTGGCGACTGCTCTTCACCGCCCTGTCCGCCGGCCCGGCCCCGAGCCCCGCGCTCCCCTGACGAGGCCCTCCGACACGCCCCGCCCCACCCCCGCTACGACACCACGTCCTTGCGCGCGAACCCGCGGAACGCCAGCGCCAACAGCACCACCGCGTACGACAGCGACAACGAGACCCCCTGCAGCATGCCGCCCCACTCCAGCTGTGGCTGCAGGGCGTCCGCCCAGGCGTACTGCCAGTGCGCCGGCAGCCACTCCCGCAGGTCACCCAGCGCCGTGACCGCGTCCAGCACCCCGGTGATGATCGACAGGAACACCGCCCCGCCAACCGCCCCCAGCGGCGCGTCCGTCGCCGTCGACAGCCAGAACGCCAGCGCGGCGATCACCAGCTCGCTCAGGAACACGAACGCCACCGCGATCGCGATCCGCGGCAGCGCCTCCCCGGCGGGCAGGCTGGCCCCGGCGGGCAGCTTCAGATCCCCCCACCCGTACGCCGCCGTCCCCACGACCAGTCCGATCGCGGGCAGCATGACGATCGCCACCGCCGAGAACGCCAGTCCGACCGCGAACTTGCGGGCCAGCAGCCGTGCCCGCGGCACCGGCGCGGCCAGCAGGTAGCGCAGCGAGGACCAGCTGGCCTCCGAGGCCACCGTGTCGCCGCAGAACAGCGCGACCGGGATCACCAGCATGAAGCCGGTGCCCACGAACAGCATGGTGACGGCGAAGTTCGCCCCGGAGGCGGTGGCCAGGTCGATGAAGGTGGTCCGGTCGGGACGCCCCGGGGTGCCGCCGATCTGGAACGCCGCCAGGATGACGAACGGCATCGCGGCCAGCACCGCACCGATCACCAGCGTGCGACGCCGGCGCAGCTGACGCATCGCCTCCACCCGCAGCGGCAGCGTCCGGCTCGCCCGGTACCCCTCAGCGTGGTCCGAGGGGACCCGGTCCGTAGTAGTACCGGCGCTCACGCCGCACCTCCGATCAACGACAGGAACGCGTCCTCCAACCGCCGCTGCGACCCGGCACTCTCCACCGGCACCCCCAGTCGCACCAGCTCCGCCAGCAGCTCGCTCGCCGCGAGCCCGTCCAGCCGGACCAGCAGCCCGCCCTCGACGGCCTCCGCCGAGCCGACCCCGGCCAGCGCGCCGACCTTCTCGACCACCGACTCCGGGTCGCAGGACGCGGCCACCCCGATCATCAGCAGCTCACCGGCGCCGACGATCCCGCCGACCGGCCCGGCCGTCACCAGCCGCCCGCGGTCCATCACCACCAGGTCGGTGCAGCTCTGCTCGACCTCGGCCAGCAGGTGGCTGGAGACGATGACGGTCCGCCCGCCGGCCGCGTACCGGATCATCACCTCGCGCATCTCGCGGATCTGCGGCGGGTCCAGCCCGTTGGTCGGCTCGTCCAGGATCAGCAGGTCCGGCATCCCGAGCATCGCCTGCGCGATGGCGAGCCGCTGCCGCATGCCCTGCGAGTACGTCCGCACCGCACGGTCCAGCGCCTCGCCGAGCCCGGCGATGGCCAGCGCCTCGTCGAAGCGCGCGTCGGCCTCCGGCCGCCCGGTGGCCTGCCAGTACAGCCGCAGGTTGGCCCGCCCGGTGAGGTGCGGCAGGAAGCCCGCGCCCTCGACGAAGGCGCCAACCCGCGAGAGCACCGGCGCCCCGGGGTGGATCAGGTGCCCGAAGACCCGGATCTCCCCGGCGTCCGGCCGGATCAGGCCCATCAGCATCCGCAGCGTGGTGGTCTTACCCGCGCCGTTCGGCCCGAGCAGGCCGAGCACCTGCCCCTGCTCCACCCGGAAGTCCAACTCCCTTACGGCGTACCGGTCCTGGGAGCCCTTGTAGCGCTTGCTCAGCCCGCTGATCCGCAGCGGCACCCCGGCCAACGCCGGATCGAACTCGGGCCCCGAGGGCCCCGCGGACTTGTCGACCACGAATCGCCGCCGCCGCACCCACGGCACCAGCACCAGCCCCGCGGCCACCACCACGGCGGCCACCGGAAGCATCCAGGTCCGCGCGGGCAGCGGCGCCGCCTCCGTGACCAGCTCCTGCACCGTCGGCGCGGTGAGCACCCCGGCGACGGCCACCCGGTAGGT
Organism: Kitasatospora sp. NPDC053057; assembly: GCF_044546945.1. NCBI lineage: Bacteria > Bacillati > Actinomycetota > Actinomycetes > Kitasatosporales > Streptomycetaceae > Kitasatospora > Kitasatospora sp. NPDC053057. The sequence continues at coordinate 69,187 of NZ_JBITZP010000037.1, forward strand.
GGCGGGCTCGTTCGGCGAGGCGTACGCCAGGTCGGTGGACGCCAGCACCAGTCGCAGCCGGTGCCCGGCCGGGAAGTCGTGGTCCACGGCGGGCAGCCGGACCGTCACCGTCTTCCCCTCGTCCGCGCCCGTCACCCGCAGCGGAGCGGCGAGCTGCTCCGGCAGCACCGCCTTGCCGTCCGGTCCGACGTCGTAGAGCTTCGCGAACAGCACCGCGTCCGGCCGGTCCGCCTTCACCCGCACCGGTACGGTCGGCTGCCCGGTCAGGTGCAGCGGCGTGTCCAGCGGCGCCGAGTCGAAGGCGGCGTTCTGCCCGGGGAAGTCCAGCGACAGCCCGGCCCCGAGCGAGGCGGCCTGGCTCAGCGCGCCGATCCCCGGCAGCGTCGAGATCCCCGGCGGCGCCCCGCCGGGCGGGTTGGCGACGGGCTTCTCCCCGCCCGTCAGCTCGACGGACCGCGTCCCGGTGCCGCCGAGCCCGGGGTACCGGTCGGCGTCGGCGCCGCGCAGTACGGCCTGGAAGCCGGTCGAGTCGACCCCGCCGGTCCGGGTGACCCGGAACCCCGGGCCGGTGTCGTTGCCGAGCCTTTTGACGTAGTGGTCGAACCAGGCGGTCACCCGGTCGTCCACCCGGGCGCTGGTGTCCGTCCCGCCGTCGTGCCCGCCCGCGAACCAGTCCACCGAGACGGGCGCGCCGTTGGCCGCCACCGCCCGGGCGATCTGGTCGCCCTGGTCGAGCGGGAACAGCGAGTCCTGCTGCCCCTGCACCACCAGCGTGGGCGCCTTGAGCTGCGCCGCCACCGAGGACGGGCTCGACTTGTCCAGCAGCGCGACGGCCTCCGGGTCGGCGTGCCCCGCGGTCGCGACCCGGTCGTACATCTGGCAGAGCGACTCCAGGAACCGCCCGCACCCGACCTGCCCGTCCGCCGCCGTCGCGTCCGGCTTGCCGGCGTCCGGCTTGGCGGCCTCTCGCGGCGCACCGCCCGAGGGCCCGAGACCGCCCGCCGAACCAGGGGCGGCCGAGCCGGTGGTGAAGAAGATCCCGGCCCACAGCTTCTTGAACACGCCGTCCGCCGCGCCCGAACCCTGCACGCCCTGCGGGAACAGCGCGTCGGCCAGGTTCCACCAGGTGATCTGGGTGGCCACCGCGTCGATCCGGTGGTCGTACGCCGAGGCCAGCAGCGAGATCGCCCCGCCGTACGAGGCCCCGGTGATGCCGACCCGCGGGTCGCCGGGCCCGTCGAGCTGCACTTCGGGGCGCTGGGCCAGCCAGTCCACCAGGTGCTTGACGTCCTCGACCTCGCGGTCGGGCGCGTTCAGGCCGATCTTCCCGCCCGAGTGCCCGAAGCCGCGCGCCGACCAGGTCAGCACCGCGTAGCCCTGCCGGGCCAGCTGCTCGGCGCGGTCCCGCTCGCCCTCCTTGGAGCCGCCGAAGCCGTGCGCGAGCAGGACGGCCGGTCGTGGGCTGGTGCCGGTGGTGAAGAAGGAGGTGTCCAGCTGGACCTGCTGGGTGCTGCCGGGCGTCTCCGGCATGCTGAGGAAACGATCCTCTTGATGGACCGCCTGCTCACTGCCCGACGCCACCGTCACCGCGCCGACCCCGGCCACCGCCACCAGGGCCACCGCCCCGGCCAGCACCCTGCGCCGCACCGACGTACCCCGGCCGCGCCACCGACGCCATGCCCCACCGAACTCCATGGGGGCTGATCGTATCCGTCGTCCGGGTAGGCGTCCGATAAAGCCACCAGCCCTTTTCGCCCGGTTCGCCCCGCTGAATCCCGGTATCGTACGGCTCACCCGGCTCTCCCCGGCCCCGAGAACACTCCGGAAACATCCCGAGAACATCCCGAGTCACCCCGAGAAGGTCCCCGTGCTCTGGCCGCTGATCACCCTGCTCGCCACCGTCGCCGCCACCCTGGCGGTCGGCTGGATCGTCGACCAGGCCCTCCAGCGGATCAGCGCCGGCCACCCCGAGGCCCCGGTCTGGGCGCTGCTCCGCCGCTGCCGCATCCCGCTCCAACTCGCCGTCGCCTCAGCCCTGTTGCTCGCCGCCAACCCGCTCCAGCGGATCTTCCACCTGGCCGAGGACGAGGGTGCCCACCACCTGCTCCTGCTGCTCCTGCTCGCCTCCCTCGGCTGGCTCACCGTCCGCGTGGTGGCCGCCGTCCTGGAGGCGCTGCTCCGCCGCTACGAGACGGTCACCGGCGACCCGGCCCGGGTGCAGCGGGTGCACACCCAGATCAGCATGCTCCGCCGGGTGGTCAGCGCGGTGATCGTCGTGGTCACCGCCGCCGTGATGCTGCTGACCTTCTCCGCCATGCGCACCGTCGGCGCCAGCCTGCTCGCCTCGGCCGGCCTCATCGGCATCGTGGCCGGCATCGCCGCCCAGAGCACCCTGGGCAACTTCTTCGCCGGCCTGCAGATCGCCTTCGGCGACACCGTCCGGATCGGCGACACCGTGGTGGTGGACGGCCAGCAGGGCAGGGTCGAGGAGATCACCCTCTCCTACCTGGTGGTCCGGCTCTGGGACTACCGCCGGCTGATCGTCCCGGTCTCCTACTTCGTCAACAAGCCCTTCGAGAACTGGACCCGCCGCGACCCCGGCCTGCTCGCCGCCGTCCTGCTCCACCTCGACCACAGCACCCCGGTGGACGAACTCCGCGCGGCCCTGCACACCCGCCTGGAACAGCACCCGCTCTGGGACGGCGACGAGTGGGCCCTCAACGTCACCGACACCACCCCCAGCACCATCGTCGTCCGCGCCACCATGACCGCCCGCAGCCCCGAGGACGCCGCCCAGCTCCGCTTCGACATCCGCGAACAGCTCATCGCCCACCTACGCGACGAACACCCCCATGCCCTCCCCCGCCTCCGCACCACCGATACCTGACCCGGGCCGAACTCCCCCGGCAGAACAGAAATCCCCGCGCCCCGGAAGGGACGCGGGGAACTGCGCGAAGCGGAGGGCGGCCACCGGCACCGAAGCCCCGGGGCCTGCCCCTCACCCCTACAAACCCTTCGTCCTACAAACCCCTCGTCATCGTCCGATGCGGAATCCCGGCATCCTCGTACACCGGCCCCTCCGCCACGTAGCCCAGCCGCTCGTAGAATCCGAGCGCCTGCACCTGCGCATGCAGCTCGACCTCGACGCCGCCGCGCTCCCGCCCCGCCGCCTCGATCGCCCGGACCAGTTCGGCCCCGAGCCCCGTCCCCCGGGCCGCCGCCAGGACCGCGAGCCGCCCGAGCAGCACCCGCCCCTCGACGCCCCCGGTCAGCTTCAGGGCCTCCTCGCCGAAGATCAGCCGCCCGGTCCCCAGCGCAGCGCCGTCCGCCCCCACGGCCAGCACGTGCACCGAGGTGGCGTCGTACTCGTCGTACTCCAGCTCCTCCGGCACGTTCTGCTCGACGACGAACACCTCACGCCGCACCGCCCGCACCAGCTCCAGGTCGGCTTCCCCCTCGGCGACCCGCACGGAGACCGTCATCTCAGCTCTCCGACGCGATGATGTCCAGCGCCTTCTGCAGGTCCGCCGGGTACTCGCTGCTGAACTCGACCCACTGCCCGTCCGCCGGGTGCTCGAAGCCGAGCGAGACGGCGTGCAGCCACTGCCGGGTCAGCCCGAGCCGCTTCGCCAGCGTCGGGTCGGCGCCGTACGTCAGGTCGCCCACGCAGGGGTGCCGCAGCGCGGACATGTGGACGCGGATCTGGTGGGTTCGGCCGGTCTCCAGCTTGATGGCCATCAGCGAGGCCGCCCGGTACGCCTCGATCAGGTCGTAGTGGGTGACGGACGGCTTGCCCTCGCGGGTCACCGCCCACTTCCAGTCCGAGCTGGGGTGGCGCCCGATCGGCGCGTCGACCGTGCCGCTCAGCGGGTCCGGGTGCCCCTGGACCAGCGTGTGGTAGCGCTTGTCCGTGACCCGGTCGTGGAACTGCCGCTTGAGGTCGGTGTAGGCCCGCTCGGACTTGGCGACGACCATCAGCCCCGAGGTGCCGACGTCCAGCCGGTGCACGATGCCCTGCCGCTCGGCGGCACCGGAGGTCGAGATCCGGTAGCCGGCCGCGGCGAGCCCGCCGATGACGGTGGGGCCGGTCCAGCCGGGGCTCGGGTGCGCGGCGACGCCGACCGGCTTGTCGACCAGCACGATGTCCTCGTCGTCGTGGACGATCCGCATGCCGTCGACCGGCTCGGCCACGATCTGCACCGGGGCGGCGGGGGCGGGGATCTCGACTTCCAGCCAGGAACCGGCGGTCACCCGGTCCGACTTGCCGGCCACGGCGCCGTCGAGCGTCACCTTGCCCTCGGCGGCCAGCTCGGCGGCCTTGGTCCGGGAGAAGCCGAACATCCGGGCGAGGGCGGCGTCGAGACGCTCGCCCTCCAGGCCGTCGGGAACGGGGAGGCTGCGGATCTGCGCTGCGGTACTCACCCGTACGAGTATGCCGGAAAGGCGCCCCGGCCCCGCCCGCCGGTGGCCCGCCCGGCACCAGGCCGGGGATCGAGGCCGGGCACGGGCCCTACTTCTCGCCCTTCTCCGCCGGCTGGTGCACGCTCCCGTCCGGGTTGCTGCCGCGGAACGAGAGCAGCACGACGAGGATGCCGCCGCAGACGATCGCCGAGTCCGCGAGGTTGAACACCGCGAAGTGCTGGACCGAGATGAAGTCCACGACGTGCCCGCGGAAGACGCCCGGCGCGCGGAACAGCCGGTCGGTCAGGTTGCCGAGGGCGCCGCCGAGCAACAGCCCGAGCGCGATCGCCCACGGAAGGCTGTAGAGCCGGCGGGCGATCCGCCAGATCACCACGATGACGGCCGAGGCGATCATCGTGAAGACGACGGTCAGCGCCTGCCCCATGCCGAAGGCGGCGCCCGAGTTGCGGATCACCTGGAAGGTGACGACGTCGCCGATCACCTTGATCGCCGCGTGGTTCTCCAGCTTGGCGACGACCAGCAGCTTGCTGCCGAGGTCGATCAGGAAGGCGAGCACCGCGACGACCAGCAGCACCCCGACCCGGCGCCGGCCCTTGGGCTCGTCCACAGCCGTGGCGCCGCCCGCCGGGGCCGCTTCGGCGGGCTCGGTCGGCTCTGCGGGCCCCGTCGGCTCCACAGTATCCGCCATGGCCACCTCCGCGTCATCGGCGGGGTTCGGGACGGCCTCGCCCCGGGTCTGAGGGGAACCTTGCGTACTGATGATCCGCTCCGCTGCCGATGTGAACCGGTGAGGGCCTGAACGCGTCCGTACCGACGAGTCAGGCGACGTTACGGGGTCGAGCGTACGGCAAGCCCGACCCCCCGCGTCGCCCCGGTGGCGCGGCCGGTCGCCCGGTCGGCGTCCGGGTTCAGCGGCGCTCCTGCTTGGCCTTGCACTGCACGCAGAGCGTGGCCCGGGGGAATGCCTGCATCCGGGCCTTGCCGATGGCCTGCCCGCAGGACTCGCAGATGCCGAAGCCGACGCCCTCCAGCCGCTCCAGGGCGCGTTCCGTCTGGGCGAGGCTGTCCCGCGCGTTGTTGGCGAGCGCCAGCTCGCTCTCCCGCGAGATGTTCTTCGTACCGGCGTCCACCTGGTCGTCACCGGCTCCGTCGTTGGAGTCGCGCATCAGGCCCGCGATCGCGGCGTCGGCGGCGTCGATCTCCCCGCGCAGCCGCTCCAGGTCGCTGATCAGCTCGTCGTGCAGCTCGTGGACCTCGTCCGAGGTCCAGGCGTCCTCGCCCGGCCGGACGGGCAGGGTCGCCGGGTCGACCGACTCGGCTCCGCGCGGCACGGTGACGGTGTCGGTACTGGTGGTCTTCTGAGGTGCGGTAGTGGTCACGGTCCCCTCCCCTGGATCGGCCGCCACGGCCCTGCGTGCCCGCTTCGTGGCGGTACCCGCGCCGGTTGCCTTCTCAGCCATGGCTTCGACCCCATCTACGAACGAATCGAGCCGCCGGTTCCCGGCGGCTTCCAGTGCCGGAACGATAATCCCGATCAAAACCGGTCACAACATGACATACCGGCGCCTCACGATGATTCCCACCCAGGCAGCCGCCCCAACCGCCACGCCCCGCGCGCTGACAGACTTGTGCCCACCTCTCCCCCGCCTAACCGCCCCCGCTGACCGGCCCGGATGGCGCCCCCGGACCCACTCCCCCGAATCCCTTTGGACAAACCGTCTCGCCCGGCCGATACACTGGCCCTGCAAGGCGCAGATGGGACGAGTACCGACGTACGCAGCCACCAGCGACCCGGGGACGGTGCGAGCCCGGGGGTGTGCACGGCGGGAAGATCACCCCGGAGCCGCCGGAAGAACGGCCACCGCGCAGCCCGCAGCGGCCCACTAGACCCGGCAGCAAGCCCAAACAAGAGGGCCGCAACGCAGCACCGCGGCCAAGGAGGGTGGTACCGCGGGGCGGCCGGTCCGTCTCGTCCCTCCGGAGGATCCAGTCCCAGCATCCGCCGGAGGTAGACGCCCGCGATGAGCAGCTCCTACAACCCCGTTCCCGCGCAGGTGGATCTGCCTGCCCTGGAGCACCAGATCCTGTCCTTCTGGCAGGACAACAAGATCTTCCAGCGCAGCCTGGAGCGGTCCGAGGGCCGCCCCGAGTGGGTCTTCTACGAGGGCCCGCCGACCGCCAACGGCATGCCCGGCGCCCACCACATCGAGGCCCGCGTCTTCAAGGACGTCTTCCCGCGCTACCGGACGATGAAGGGCTACCACGTCGCCCGCAAGGCTGGCTGGGACTGCCACGGTCTCCCGGTCGAGCTCGCCGTCGAGAAGGAGCTGGGCTTCTCCGGCAAGCAGGACATCGAGGCGTACGGCATCGCCGAGTTCAACGCCAAGTGCCGCGAGTCGGTGACCCGCCACACCGACGCCTTCACCGAGCTGACCACCCGCATGGGGTACTGGGTCGACCTCGACGAGGCCTACCGGACGATGGACCCGTCGTACGTCCAGTCCGTCTGGTGGTCGCTCAAGCAGATCTTCGACAAGGGCCTGCTGGTCCAGGACCACCGGGTCGCCCCCTGGTGCCCGCGCTGCGGCACCGGTCTGTCCGACCACGAGCTGGCCCAGGGCTACGAGACCGTCGTCGACCCCTCGGTCTACGTCCGCTTCCCGCTCACCAGCGGCCCGCTGGCCGGCCAGGCCGCCATGCTGGTCTGGACCACCACCCCGTGGACCCTGGTCTCCAACACCGCCGCCGCCGTCCACCCGGAGGTCACCTACGTGGTGGCCACCGACCGCAACGAGAAGCTGGTCGTCGCCGAGCCGCTGGTCGCCAAGGCGCTCGGCGAGGGCTGGGAGACCACCGGCGAGTCCTTCACCGGCGCCGAGATGGAGCGCTGGGCCTACCGCCGCCCCTTCGACCTGGTCGAGATCGAGAACGCCCACTACGTCCTCAACGCCGACTACGTCACCACCGAGGACGGCACCGGCATCGTCCACCAGTCCCCCGCCTTCGGTGCGGACGACCTCGCGACCTGCCGCAAGTACGGCCTGCCGGTGGTCAACCCGGTGCTCGGCGACGGCACCTTCGCCCCCGAGGTCCCGCTGGTCGGCGGCCAGTTCTTCAAGAAGGCCGACGAGGCCCTGGTCGCGGACCTCAAGGAGCGCGGCCTGCTCTTCCGCCACCTGCCGTACGAGCACAGCTACCCGCACTGCTGGCGCTGCCACACCGCGCTGCTCTACTACGCGCAGCCGTCCTGGTACATCCGGACCACCGCCGTCAAGGACGCGATGATCCGCGAGAACGAGGCCACCAACTGGTTCCCGGACACGGTCAAGCACGGCCGCTTCGGCGACTGGCTGAACAACAACATCGACTGGGCGCTCAGCCGCAACCGCTACTGGGGCACCCCGCTGCCGATCTGGCGCTGCGAGGAGGGCCACCTCACCTGCGTCGGCTCGCTGGCCGAGCTGTCCGAGCTCACCGGCACCGACCAGAGCGCCCTCGACCCGCACCGCCCGTACATCGACGCGGTGACCTTCGCCTGCCGCGACTGCGGCGGCACCGCCACCCGCGTGCCCGAGGTCATCGACGCCTGGTACGACTCGGGCTCCATGCCCTTCGCCCAGTACGGCTACCCGTACCAGAACAAGGAGCTGTTCGAGAAGCGCTACCCGGCGCAGTTCATCTCCGAGGCGATCGACCAGACCCGCGGCTGGTTCTACACGCTGATGGCCGTCGGCACCCTGGTGTTCGACAGGAACAGCTACGAGAACGTCGTCTGCCTGGGCCACATCCTGGCCGAGGACGGCCGGAAGATGTCCAAGCACCTGGGCAACATCCTGCAGCCGATCCCGCTGATGGACCAGCACGGCGCGGACGCCGTCCGCTGGTTCATGGCGGCCGGCGGCTCGCCCTGGTCGGCCCGCCGGGTCGGCCACGGCACCATCCAGGAGGTGGTCCGCAAGACCCTCCTCACCTACTGGAACACCGTCGCCTTCCAGGCCCTGTACGCCCGCACCTCGAACTGGGCCCCCTCGGCGAGCGACCCGGCCCCGGCCGACCGTCCGCAGCTGGACCGCTGGGTGCTCTCCGAGCTGAACACCCTGGTCCGCGAGGTCGACACCGCCTTCGAGGCGTACGACACCCAGCGCGCCGGCAAGCTGCTCTCCGGCTTCGTCGACGACCTCTCCAACTGGTACGTCCGGCGCGGCCGCCGCCGCTTCTGGCAGGGCGACGCCGCCGCGCTCTCCACCCTGCACGAGGCGCTGGAGACCGTCACCCGCCTGATGGCCCCGCTCACCCCGTTCATCACCGAGCGGGTCTGGCAGGACCTCGTCGTCCCGGTCGCCCCGGAGGCCCCGGCCTCGGTGCACCTGGCCACCTGGCCGGAGGCCGACGAGACCCTGATCGACACCGAGCTCTCCCGGCACATGGCGCTGGTCCGCCGCCTGGTCGAGCTGGGCCGGGCCACCCGCGCCGAGTCCGGCGTGAAGACCCGCCAGCCGCTCTCCCGCGCGCTGGTCGCCGCCCAGGGCTGGGAGGAGCTGCCCGCCGACCTGCGCGCGCAGATCGCCGAGGAGCTCAACGTCTCCGCCCTGGAGTCCCTCTCTGCGTCGTCCCCGTCCGGGGCGGGCGGCAGTTCCCTGGTCGACACCACCGCCAAGGCCAACTTCCGCGCGCTGGGCAAGCGTTTCGGCAAGGGCGTGCAGGACGTCGCCAAGGCGGTCGCCGCCACCGACGCCGCCCGCCTGGCCGCCGAACTGCGCGCCTCGGGCACCACCTCCGTCGAACTGGACGGCGAGACGATCACCCTCTCCCCCGACGAGGTGATCATCACCGAGACCCCGCGCGAGGGCTGGGCCGTCGCCAACGAGTCCGGTGCCACCGTCGCCCTCGACCTGGCCATCACCCCGGAGCTGAAGCGCCTCGGCATCGCCCGCGACGCCATCCGCCAGATCCAGGAGGCCCGCAAGAACTCCGGCCTGGACGTCGCCGACCGCATCGTCCTCCGCTGGCGCGCCACCGCGGAGGAGACCGCCGAGGCCATCGCCGAGCACGGCCCCCTCGTCGCCGAGGAGGTCCTCGCCACCGACTTCGCCGCCGGCGCAGCCGACTGGAACTCCGAGACCTTCACCGACGAATCCCTCGGCCTCGCCTTCCAGCTCCGCAAGGCCTGACCGAACCAAGGCAACCGCCGCCCAGCTCATCCGAGCCGGGCGGCGGTTCCCTTTTCCGGCTCTTCTGATGTACCTGTGGGTGTGATCATGCGGGTTGGCGGCGTGGCAGGGTGGGTCGGTTGCCGCCGAGGCAGAGCATGACGAGGGCGATG
>NZ_JBITZP010000038.1:0-78570 GCF_044546945.1 Kitasatospora sp. NPDC053057
TTTTGGCACGCTGTTGAGTTCTCAAGGAACGGACGCTTCCTTCGGACCGCCTTCCAGCGGGCCCTCCGGGCGCTTCGTTCTTTCGTGTTTCCAGCCTACCAGATGTTTTCCGCTCCGTTTACCGGGGCTTTTCGCATCTGAAATCTGGTGTTAACCGCCGACTTGCGGCGACTCGACCCACCATAGCGGGTCGGCAGCCGCAGCGCGAATCGGGGCACGCCCTGGGTCACCCGGGCGGCGGCATGATTTGTTGCTCTCGCGAGCATATACAGCAATGGTCCTGATTCGCCAAGATGCCTGTAGAGTGCGGCGCATCGACTAAGAGGACTAGACCAGTCGTGAGTCGATGTGACGCCGATCGGTAGGCGGGCGGGGGCGTGGGTCTTCGCCCGGGAACGTCAGCAGATGTCCGAAGTTGACATGATTTAGGCTTCAGTTGATCGTGTGCCGCACCTCGCGGCCGCTCGCTGTATTGCGCACTTGGGAGGCACAACCATGACCACTGTGACGTCGCCGCTGACCGGCCAGGTCGTCGGGCTCGCCGGCGTGCCGGACCCGGTGTTCTCGGGCGCGATGGTCGGCCCGGGCACCGCGATCGACCCGGTTCGCGAGCCCACCGAGGCGGTCGCTCCGGTGGACGGCGTCGTGGTCTCCATGCACCCCCACGCCTTCGTCGTGGTGGACGCCGACGGGCACGGTGTGCTGACCCACCTGGGGATCGACACCGTTCAGCTGAACGGCGAGGGCTTCGAGCTGCTCGTCAGCAAGGGCGACACGGTGACCCGCGGTCAGGCCGTGATCCGGTGGGACCCGGCCGCCGTCGAGGCTGCGGGCAAGTCGCCGATCTCGCCGATCGTGGCGCTGGAGGCCGCTCCCGACTCGCTGGTCGACGTCCACGAGGACGGCGAGGTCCAGGCGGGCGACAAGCTGTTCAGCTGGAGCTGACCTCCCGACCACCGACGCACACCCGCCCCGCAGGAGTTGACGGGGCGACCCGGTACTCAGCGGTTCCCGGCGGGACCGCTCCTCTCAGCGGAGATACAGGTAGATGGAGAAGACACTGCGCGGCGTGGGTGTCAGCCACGGAGTCGCGATCGGCCAGGTGCGGCACATGGGCACGGCGGTCCTGGAGCCCCCGACCACCCGGATCCCGACCGAGGACGCCCCGCGTGAGCAGGCGCGCGCCCAGGCGGCGGTCGAGGCCGTCGCCGCGGACCTGATCGCGCGCGGCAACCTGGCGGGCGGCGAGGCGCAGGCGGTGCTGGAGGCCCAGGCGCTGATGGCGCAGGACCCGGAGCTGATGGCCGACGTGTCCCGCCGGATCGCCGTCGGCAGCAGTGCCGAGCGCGGTGTGTACGACGCCTTCGCCGCCTACCGTGCGCTGCTGGCCTCCGCCGGGGAGTACCTGGCCGGGCGGGTCGCCGACCTGGACGACGTGCGCAACCGCATCGTGGCCCGGCTGCTGGGCGTGCCGATGCCGGGGGTGCCGGACAGCGACGAGCCGTACGTGCTGTTCGCCCGGGACCTGGCGCCGGCCGACACCGCGCTGCTGGACCCGACCCTGGTGCTCGGCTTCGTGACCGAGGAGGGCGGGCCGACCAGCCACAGCGCCATCCTGGCGCGGGCGCTGGGCGTGCCGGCCGTCGTCGCGCTGCCGGGGGCGACGGACGTCGCCGAGGGCACCGTCGTCGCCGTGGACGGCAGCTCGGGCGATGTCCTGCTGGAGCCGTCGCAGGAGAAGCAGGAGGAGCTGCGGGCGATCGCCGCCGAGCGCAAGGCCGCGCTGGCCGCCTCCTCCGGTCCGGGGCAGACCTCGGATGGGCACCGGGTGCCGCTGCTGGCCAACGTCGGCGGCCCGGCGGACGTGCCGGCCGCGCTGGAGAACGGTGCGGAGGGCGTCGGCCTGTTCCGTACCGAGTTCCTGTTCCTGGACGACTCGGCGCAGGCTCCCGGCGAGGAGAAGCAGGTCGAGGCGTACCGCAAGGTACTGGAGGCCTTCCCGGAGGGCCGGGTCGTGGTCCGGGTGCTGGACGCGGGCGCGGACAAGCCGCTGGACTTCCTGACCCCGGCCGACGAGCCGAACCCGGCGCTGGGCGTGCGCGGTCTGCGCACCCTGCTTGAGCACCCCGAGGTGCTGCGCACCCAGCTGCAGGCGCTGGCCAAGGCCGCCGCGGGCCTGCCGGTGCACCTTGAGGTGATGGCCCCGATGGTGGCCGACCGCAAGGACGCCGGGGACTTCGCGGCCGCGTGCCGCAAGGCTGGGCTGGACGCCAAGTTCGGCGCCATGGTGGAGATCCCGTCGGCCGCGCTGCGGGCCCGGGCGATCCTGCAGGAGGTCGAGTTCCTGTCGCTGGGGACCAACGACCTGGCGCAGTACACCTTCGCGGCCGACCGTCAGGTCGGTGCGCTGGCCCGTCTGCAGGACCCGTGGCAGCCGGCGCTGCTGGACCTGATCGCCTCGGCCGCCGAGGCGGCGAAGGCGGCCGGCAAGAGCTGCGGCGTCTGCGGTGAGGCGGCCTCGGACCCGCTGCTGGCCGTGGTGCTGACCGGTCTGGGCGTCACCAGCCTCTCCATGGGCTCGGCCTCGATCCCCTACGTGCGGAGCATGCTGGCGAAGTACACGCTGGCGCAGTGCCGTCGGGCGGCCGAGGCGGCCCGGGCCGCGGACAGTGCCGAGGAGGCGCGGGCCGCGGCGCAGCAGGTGCTCTCCGGCGAGTAGGGACGTAGTAGGTAGCGGAAGGGGCGCCCCCACCGGTTCGGTTGGGGGCGCCCCTTCGGCGTTGCTCGGCGCCGGTCAGGCCTGGCGGTCGACCCGGAGCTGCTCGAAGAAGCGCAGGTGGTCGAGGTTGTCGACGGAGCCGGGGTTGACGGCCTGCTCCAGCGGGGTGCCGGAGAGGATGCGCTTGACCGGGACCTCGATGCGCTTGCCGGTGAGGGTGTGCGGGAGGCCGCGGACGGCGATCACCTCGTCGGGGACGTGGCGGGGGGAGAGTTCGGTGCGCAGCGAGGTGCGGATGCGGCCGATGACGTCCTGGTCGAGTTCGGCGCCGGGGGCGAGGACGACGAATAGCGGCATCCAGTAGCCGCCGTCGGGCTCCTCCAGGCCGATGACCAGGGATTCGGCGATCTCGGGGAGACGCTCGACCACCTCGTAGATGTCCGAGGAGCCCATCCGGACGCCCTGGCGGTTGAGGGTGGAGTCGGAGCGGCCGTGGATGACGACGGTGCCGCGGGAGGTGACGGTGATCCAGTCGCCGTGGCGCCAGATGCCCGGGTAGGTGTCGAAGTAGCTGTCGTGGTACCGGGTGCCCTCGGGGTCGTTCCAGAAACCGGTGGGCATGGACGGGATGGGCTTGGTGACGACGAGTTCGCCGACGGTGTCGGTGTGCGGGTGGCCCTGGACGTCCCAGGACTCGACGGCGGCGCCGAGGCACGGGGCTTGGATCTCGCCGAGGTACACCGGCAGGGTGGGGACGCCGCCGACGAAGCAGGAGCAGACGTCGGTGCCGCCGCTGACCGAGGCGAGCCAGACGTCCTGCTTGACCTCGTCGTAGACCCAGCGGAAGCCGTCGGGCGGGAGCGGGGAGCCGGTGGTGCCGATGCAGCGGACGGCGGAGAGGTCGAGGTCGCGGCCGGGGTGCAGCTCGGCCTTGCGGCTGGCGATGACGTAGGCGGCGGAGGTCCCGAGGACGGTGGCGCGGGTGCGGGCGGCGACCGACCACAGGGCGCCGGTGTCCGGGTGGCCGGGGCTGCCGTCGTAGGTGACGATCGTGGCCCCGACGAGGAGGCCGGCCAGCAGGAAGTTCCACATCATCCAGCCGGTGGAGGTGTACCAGAGGAAGCGGTCCTGGGGGCCGAGGTCGAAGTGGAGGCCGGCCTGCTTGAGGTGTTCGAGCAGGATGCCGCCCTGGCTCTGGACGATGGCCTTGGGCAGGCCGGTGGTGCCGGAGGAGTAGAGGACCCAGAGCGGGTGGTCGAAGGGGACGGGCTCGAAGACCGGTTCCACGTCGTCGGCGACGAGGTCGTCCCACTGGAGGGCGCCCTCGGGGGCGGGGGCGCCGAGCAGCGGGACGTGCACGACGGTGTGCAGGCTGGGGAGTTCGCGGCGCAGCTCGGCGACGACCTCGGTGCGGTCGTGGTCCTTGCCGCCGTAGTGGTAGCCGTCGATGGCGAACAGGACGGCGGGTTCGATCTGCTGGAGGCGGTCGAGGACGCTGCGGGCGCCGAAGTCGGGGGCGCAGCTGGTCCAGACCGCGCCGACGGCGGCGGTGGCGAGGAGGGCGACGGCGGCCTGCGGGACGTTGGGCAGGTAGGCGCTGACCCGGTCACCGGGGCCGATGCCGCGGGCGCGCAGGGCGGCGGCCAGCGAGCCGACCTGGCGGCGGAGCTCGGACCAGGTGAGGGCGGCCGGCTGCTCGGTGGTCTCGTCGAGGTGGAGGATCGCCGGGCGGTCGGCGTTCGCGGGGTCGTCGGCGGCGCGCAGGGCGTGCTCGGCGTAGTTGAGGCGGGCGCCGGGGAACCACCGGGCCCCGGGCATGGCCGGGTCGGCGAGGACGGCCTCGGGGGCCTCGGTGAAGCGGACGTCGAACCACTGGGTGACTGCTGTCCAGAAGCGGTCGAGGTCGGCGGTGGACCAGGCGTGCAGGTCGGCGTAGCGCTGGGCGGCCTGCTGGTCGTCGGCGGCCGGGGCCAGCGGGGCGGCCGGGGCGCCGTGGTGTTCGGCGGCCCAGGCCTGGAAGGCCACCAGGCTGGTGGCGGCGGCGCGAGCGGGGTTGGGGCGCCAGAGCGGCTGGTCCTGGGGTGGGGTGCTCACGGTGGTGGTCTCCCGGCCGTTGGTGGGGACGGGCGAGCTCGTGGCCAACCCGTCCGGTTGGGCTGTCGGTGCAGACCATGCCATGTGAGCGCCCGCTGCGCCAGGGTTGGCCGGCGTGAGTGCCGCTGGTCAGCGGGGGTTGAACTCTCCCTCGAACCAGCGGCGCAGGATGTCGTTGTGGAAGTCCCAGACGAGTGGGGTGTCGGCGGTGGCGAGGAGCCAGCCCTCGGTCTCGTCGGTGGGGCGCGAGGGCGGGAGCTCGGCGAGCGGGCGGGCGGGGAGGAGTCCGCAGAGCATGACGAAGCGGCCATTGGGGTCGGAGGCCATGTGGATCAGGCGGACGTCGGCGGCGTCGGCCAGGATGCCGGTCTCCTCGCCGAGTTCGCGCACGCAGGCCTGCTGCCAGCTCTCGCCGTAGTCCATGTAGCCGCCGGGGAAGGCGAGTTCGCCGTAGCCGGGTTCGATGGTGCGGCGGATGACGACCAGGGCCGGGTCGGCGTCGGGCCGGGTGACGGGGAGGACGGTGACCGCGACGGGCAGCGGGTTGCGGTAGCTGATCTCGGCGCAGCCGGGGCAGGTGCGCGGCCAGGCGTCGGCGCCGGGCGGGTACGCGGTGCCGCAGAAGTGGCAGTGGGAGAACGGCCGGTGGGTCGTTTGCATCGCTTCGTCGGTGGTCATGGCCGGATGGTAGCCCTCTCGCTCAGTGGGCCCGGTCGGCGGTGGGGGCCGTTCCGGCGGGCTCGGCCTCGGCGGGCTCCTCGCGGGCGGGGCGGAGTAGGGCGGGGTGGAGCAGGCGGGCGTCGCCGGCGTGGTAGGTGCGGGCTCGGGGGCCGCCGCGGGCGCCGCCGCGCTCGGTGGTGGAGCCGGTGCTCTCGACGAAGCCGGGGACGGAGAGGACCTTGCGGTGGAAGTTACCGGGGTGGAGCTTCTCGTCCCAGACGGCCTCGTAGACGGCGCGCAGGTCGGGGATGGTGAAGTCGTAGGGCAGGAAGGCGGTGGCGAGCGGGCTGTACTCCAGCTTGGCGCGCACCCGGTCGAGGCCGTCGGCGACGATGCGGGCGTGGTCGAAGGCCAGCGGGATCGGCCGCGGTGTGCCCGGGCGGGGACCGGTGTGCCCGTCGACGCCACCCCCGTGGGTGTCGGCGGGCACACCGGTGGCTTGGGCGCGGTCGGAGGACCGCGGGGCCAGATCGAGGTCGGCGACCGGGTGCCAGGCGGCGGCCGCCGCGTCCGTCCCGGCCTGCGGGTCGGGCAGGTCCGGGGCGAAGGCGAGGTAGGCGACGGAGACGACGTGCATCCGTGGGTCCCGCTCGGGGGCGCCGTAGGTGCCGAGCTGTTCGAGGTGCAGGCGGCAGAGTGCGGCCTCGGTCTCGGAGGCGCCCTGCAGGCCCGTCTCCTCGGCGAGCTCGCGGGCGGCGGCCTCGTCCAGGCCCTCCTCCCCCGCCCGCAGGAAGCCGCCGGGCAGCGCCCAGCAGCCCTGGTGGGGCGGGGCGCCGCGTTCGACCAGCAGCACGTGCAGGCGGCCGTGCCGCAGCGTCAGGGCCACGACGTCGACGGTGACGGCGATCGGGGTGTAGGCGCGCGGGTCGTACGCGGCGAGCCATTCCTGCTCGGCCGTGGGCCCGGCGGCGGGCTGGGGGGACGGTTCGTCCGCTGCCATCGCGGGCTCCTCTCCGCGCCCCGCTGGGGCACCTGGTGCTGTCGTTCTCGGGATGAGCACAACGTAACGACTTCGTTCCCCGGCGGCAAACGGTTTTCCGGGTCCGCGGGGGCCTCCGGCTTCTAGGCTGTGACCAGGAACGACCGCGCCGAGGAGGCCGCCATGCCCACTGCTCCCCCGCCGGACTTCGCCTCGGCTCTGGCGGCCGGTCCGCTCGTCCTGGACGGCGGGATGTCCAACCAGCTGGCCGCCGCGGGGCACGACCTGTCGGACGCGCTGTGGTCGGCGCGGCTGCTCGCGGACGACCCGGAGGCGGTGGTCGCGGCGCACCGGGCGTACTTCGCCGCCGGGGCCGAGGTCGCCATCACGGCGAGCTACCAGGCGAGCTTCGAGGGCTTCGCCCGGCGCGGGGTGGGGCACGCGGCGGCCGCGCGGCTGCTGGCGAGCAGCGTGGAGCTGGCCCGGGAGGCGGTGCGGGCCGAACCGGGCGGGCGGCGGCGCTGGGTGGCGGCCTCGGTGGGCCCGTACGGCGCGGTGCTGGCGGACGGTTCGGAGTACCGGGGCCGGTACGGGCTGAGCCACGCGGAGCTGGTGGCCTTCCACCGGCCGCGGCTGGAGGTGCTGGCGGCGGCCCGGCCGGACGTGCTGGCGCTGGAGACGGTGCCGGACGCGGACGAGGCCCGGGCGCTGCTGGAGCTGGTGCGCGGACTGGGGGTGCCGGCCTGGCTGTCGTACAGCGTGGCGCACGGACGGACCAGGGCCGGCCAGCCGCTGGCGGAGGCGTTCGCGCTGGCCGCGGAGGTGGACGAGGTGCTGGCGGTGGGCGTCAACTGCTGCACGCCGAAGGACGCGGACCTGGCGGTGGCGGTGGCCGCCGAGGTGACCGGGAAGCCGGTGGTGGTGTACCCGAACAGCGGGGAGCGGTGGGACCCGGACCGCCGGGACTGGCGCGGGGAGCCGACCTTCCGCTCGGCCCGGGTGGGCGGCTGGCTGGCGGACGGTGCCCGGCTGGTCGGCGGCTGCTGCCGGGTCGGTACCGACGGGATCGCCGCGCTGGCGGCCGAGGTGGCCGTGCGGCGCGGGGTGCTCAGCGGGGTGGAGGGGTAGGGCCGGCTGAGGGGCGCGGAAGGTTAACACCCGGCCGAGTACGGGTTACCGAGGGGGAAGGTGCACGGACGGACGAGCGCCTGGCAGACTCGTCCCGTCACCACTGCGGTCGACAATGTCGACCGCCTGTCAGCGCGGAGGTACCCCATGCCCGGCCCGATCCAGTCGCTCTCCCGGGCCGCCGCGATCATGCGCCTGCTGGCCGGCGGTGAGCGCCGCCTGGGCCTTTCCGAGGTGGCGACCGCCCTGGACCTGGCCAAGGGCACCGCGCACGGCATCCTGCGCACGCTGCAGCAGGAGGGGTTCGTCGAGCAGGACCCGGAGAGCGGCAAGTACCAGCTGGGCGCCGAGCTGCTGCGGCTCGGGCAGAGCTACCTGGACGTGCACGAGCTGCGGGCGCGGGCGCTGGTGTGGGCGGACGACCTGGCCCGGGCGGCCGGCGAGACCGTCTACCTGGGGGTGCTGCACCAGCAGGGCGTGCTGGTCGTGCACCACGTCTTCCGGCCGGACGACACCCGGCAGGTGCTGGAGGTCGGTTCGATGCAGCCGCTGCACAGCACCGCGATCGGCAAGGTGCTGGTGGCCTACGACCCGGTCGCGCGCGGGGAGTTGGGCGACGGGCCGTACGAGTCGTACACCCTGCGGACGTTGACCGAGGCGGCCGACCTGGACGCCGAGTGCGCGCTGATCCGGGAGCGCGGCTGGGCGGACTCGGTCGAGGAGACCTGGGAGGGCGTGGCCTCGATCGCCGCGCTGATCCAGGACCGCCGGCGCAACCCGGTGGGTGCGGTGTGCATCAACGGGCCGGTGGAACGGGTCTGCGAGGACGGCTTCGTGAAGCCCTCGCTGGTGGCCTCGGTGCGCAGCGCGGCGCGGGCGATCTCCCGCGATCTGGGCGCCGGGCGGTTCTGAGCACAGCGGTCGATTCGTCACGCTGAGGCGCGGACGGGCGGTGAGCCTGTCCGCGCCTTAGCGTTTTGTCCTGATTCGGGGCGCTCCGCTGGGTAACTTCGAGGGAGCCGCCGAGGGAAGGGTCACAGCTGCGTAACCCTGCCTTGACGTGGGGCCGACCTGGGGAGGAAGCTTCCGCATGACGGTCGACATTGTCGAACGATGGCCGGGAAGATCACTCCCCCAGCGCGCTCACCCGCACAGGGATCGACCGGCCGCCTGCCCCCACCCGCACCTCCGGGCCATGACAAGGGAGTCTTTGTGTCCGCGTTCTCCAACGGCGACGTCTTCGTCGGCGAAACCCTCGGCACCGCCGCCCTGATACTCCTCGGCGGTGGCGTCTGCGCCGCCGTGACCCTCAAGAAGTCGAAGGCCGTGAACGCCGGTTGGCTGGCGATCACCTTCGGCTGGGGCTTCGCGGTCCTCGTCGCGGCCTACATGACCGGCGCGAAGTCCGGCGCCCACCTCAACCCGGCTGTCACCATCGCGCTCGCGGTCAAGAGCGGCGACTGGAGCCAGGTGCCGCTCTACATCGGCTCCCAGCTGCTCGGCGCGATGATCGGCGCCACGCTGGTCTGGCTCACCTACCTCGGCCAGTTCCAGGCCAACAAGGAGCCCACCCTCGGCATCTTCTCGACCGGGCCCGAGATCCGGAACCCGATCCAGAACGTGATCACCGAGGTGATCGGCACTTTCGTGCTCTGCATGGCGATCCTCACCCTCAGCCCGAAGCTCGGCGCCGGCGGCACCGCGGTCGTCGCGATCGTCGTGGTCAGCATCGGCCTCTCGCTCGGTGGCCCGACCGGCTACGCCATCAACCCGGCCCGTGACCTCGGCCCGCGCATCGTGCACTCGCTGCTGCCGATCCCGAACAAGGGCGGCTCCGACTGGTCCTACGCCTGGGTCCCGGTCGTCGGCCCGATCCTGGGCGGCCTGGCGGCCGGCGGCGTCTACAACGCCCTCTTCTAAAGGCCACCCGGCAAGGGCACAGTCGAACCCGCCGAGCACGGGGACTGACCGGACGGGCGTCCACCGAACGTCCGTGTCAGGCCCACCCACCCCGTAACCCCCGAACTTGAGCCGAGGACCCTCCACATGACCTCCACTGGCAACTACATCGCCGCGATCGACCAGGGCACCACCTCCAGCCGCTGCATCATCTTCGGCGCCGACGGCCGGATCGTCGCCGTCGACCAGCAGGAGCACCGGCAGATCTTCCCCCAGCCCGGCTACGTCGAGCACGACGCCGCCGAGATCTGGACCCGGGTACAGTCGGTCGTCCGCGGCGCGCTGGAGAAGGCCGGCCTGACCAAGGACGACATCCGCGCGATCGGCATCACCAACCAGCGCGAGACCACCGTCCTGTGGGACAAGAACACCGGTGAGCCGGTGCACAACGCGCTGGTGTGGCAGGACACCCGCACCGAGGCGCTCTGCCGCGAGCTGGGCCGCAACGTCGGTCAGGACCGCTTCCGCCGCGAGACCGGCCTCCCGCTGGCCAGCTACTTCGCCGGCCCGAAGATCCGCTGGCTGCTGGACAACGTCGAGGGCCTGCGCGAGCGCGCCGAGGCCGGCGACATCCTGTTCGGCACCATGGACACCTGGGTGATCTGGAACCTCACCGGTGGTGTCGACGGCGGCAAGCACGTCACCGACGTGACCAACGCCAGCCGCACCATGCTGATGAACCTGAAGACGCTGGCCTGGGACGAGAGCATCGCCGAGTCGATGGGCGTGCCGATGGCCGTCCTGCCGGAGATCCGTTCCTCCGCCGAGGTGTACGGCGAGGCCGTCGGCGACCTGGCCGGCGTCCCGGTCGCCTCCGCGCTCGGCGACCAGCAGGCCGCGCTGTTCGGCCAGACCTGCTTCGACGAGGGCGAGGCCAAGTCCACCTACGGCACCGGCACCTTCCTGCTGCTGAACACCGGCGAGAAGATCGTCAACTCGTACCACGGCCTGCTGACCACGGTCGGCTACCGGATCGGCGACCAGGCCCCGGTGTACGCGCTGGAGGGCTCGATCGCCGTCACCGGCTCGCTCGTCCAGTGGCTGCGCGACCAGCTCGGCATCATCTCCACCGCCGCCGAGATCGAGACCCTCGCCAACACCGTCGAGGACAACGGCGGCGCCTACTTCGTCCCGGCCTTCTCCGGCCTGTTCGCCCCGTACTGGCGCTCCGACGCCCGCGGTGTGATCGCCGGTCTGACCCGGTACGTCACCAAGGGCCACCTGGCCCGGGCCGTCCTGGAGGCCACCGCCTGGCAGACCCGCGAGGTCGTCGACGCCATGCAGAAGGACTCCGGGGTCGAGCTCACCGCCCTCAAGGTCGACGGCGGCATGACCAGCAACAACCTGCTCATGCAGAACATCGCCGACGTCCTGGACGCCCCGGTCGAGCGCCCGTACGTGGCCGAGACCACCGCCCTCGGCGCCGCCTACGCGGCCGGACTCGCCGTCGGCTTCTGGAACGACCTCGACACCCTGCGGGCCAACTGGCACCGCGCCGCCGAGTGGACCCCGCGCATGGACGAGGCCACCCGGGAGCGCGAGTACAAGAAGTGGCTCAAGGCCGTGGAGCGCACCATGGGCTGGGTGGAGGAAGAAGAGAACAACTGACCGACAAGCCGGTCGGGGCCCCGTGCCCCGACCGGCCGCCCGCTGTTCCGGCAACGGGTGTCACCGCGTTTAACCGGCCCGCCGCACCGGGCCGACCGGCCTCTCCCGCAGGGGCCGCACCGCACACGAGAGGAGTAACGGCGCCGCCCGACCAGCGCGCCGTACACAACCACCATGGCAACCATCCCGACCCTGGGCGCCGAGCGCACCGCCGGCCGCACCGCCTCCCGCGCCGAGACCCGTGAACTGCTCGGCAAGGCCACCTACGACCTGCTGGTGATCGGGGGCGGCATCCTCGGCACGGCCGTCGCCTGGACCGCGTCCCAGGCCGGCCTGAAGGTCGCCATGGTCGACGCCGGCGACTTCGCCGGTGCCACCTCCAGCGCCTCGTCCAAGCTGGTCCACGGCGGTCTGCGCTACCTGCAGACCGGCGCGGTCAAGCTGGTCGCGGAGAACCACAAGGAGCGCCGCGCGCTCTCCACCGACGTGGCCCCGCACCTGGTCAACCCGCTGACCTTCTTCGTGCCGGTCTACAAGGGCGGCCCGCACGGCGCGGCCAAGCTCGGCGCCGGCGTGTTCCTGTACTCGGCGCTGTCCGCCTTCCGCGACGGCATGGGCCGGGTCTCCACCGCCGCCCACGCCGCCCAGCAGGTGCCCGCGCTGCGCACCGAGGGCCTGCGCTCGGTGGCCGTCTACGGCGACCACCAGATGAACGACTCGCGCGTCGCGGTGATGACCGTGCGCGCCGCCGTCGACGCCGGCGCCGTGGTGCTCAACCACGCCGAGGTCACCGGCCTGCGCTTCACCGGCGGCCGGGTCACCGGTGCCGAGCTGCGCGACCGCCTGGACGGCAGCGAGTTCGGCGTCAACGCCCGCCTGGTGCTGAACGCCACCGGCCCGTGGGTTGACCACCTGCGCAAGATGGAGGACGCCGGCGCCGCGCCGTCGATCCGCCTCTCCAAGGGCGCCCACGTCGTCGTCAAGCGCCGCTCGCCGTGGCGCGCCGCGCTGACCATCCCGATCGACAAGTACCGCGTCTCCTTCGCCATCCCGTGGGAGGACCACGTCCTGCTCGGCACCACCGACGAGGAGTACACCGGCGACCCGAAGGACGTCCGGGCCACCGACGCCGACATCGACCAGATCATGGGCGAGGCCGCGCACGCGATCCGCGACGAGCACCTCGACCGCGACCTGATCACCTACTCCTTCGCCGGTCTGCGCGTGCTGCCCGGCGGCCCGGGCGACACCGCCGCCGCCAAGCGCGAGACCGTCGTCACCGAGGGCCGCGGCGGCATGCTGTCGGTCTCCGGCGGCAAGTGGACCACCTACCGGCACATCGGCCGCACCGTGCTGGAGAAGCTGGCCCACGTGCCCGGCACCAGCCTCGGCGAGGACATGTCCCCGATCGCCCCGACCGTCCCGCTGCCGGGCGTCGGCGCGCCGAACGCGGTGGCGCACCGCCTGCTGATCGACCGCGAGCCGGGCTCGCGGATGGAGCCGCTGGTGGCCAAGCACCTGGCCAGCCACTACGGCACGCTCTCCTTCGAGATCGCCCGCCTGATCGACGAGAACCCGGAGCTCGGCCGGCCGATCCACGAGGACGGCCCGGACGTCTGGGCACAGGTCGCCTACGCGGCCGACAGCGAGTGGGCGTACACGGCGGACGACGTGCTGCGGCGCCGCACCACCATGACGGTGCGCGGGCTGGACACCCCGGAGATCCGGGACGAGGTCGAGGCCTTCCTCGCGAAGCGTGGAAACAAGTAGGCACAGCCTCGCGAAGCGTGGGAACAAGTAGGCACAGCCTCGCGAAGCGCGGGAACAAGTAAGCGCGAGTAACTGCCGTACGGCGGGCGGGCGTTCGGGGATCTCCCCGGGCGCCCGCCCGCCGTTTGCGTCAGATCGGCGTACCGGCCTTGACCACGTGCCTGAGGTGCTTCTCCGGGCGGGTCAGCACGGTGAGGTCGGCCAGCGGGTCGCCGTCCACGACGAGCAGGTCGGCGTGCGCGCCCGGGGCGAGGGTGCCGATCTCCCCCTCCAGTCCGAGCAGCCGGGCCGCCGTGGTGGTCGCCGAGCGGAGCACGTCGGCGGACGGCTGGACCTGTGCGCGCAGGGTGAACTCCTCCAGTTGGGCCGGATGCAGCGGGCCGAGCAGGTCGCTGCCGTAGACCAGGTTGACGCCCGCGCGGTGGGCGCGCTCCAGGGCCTCCAGGCCCCGGTCGCGGACCTCGGCGAGCTTGCCGACGGAGGCCGGCGGCAGGCCCGAGGCGGCGCCGAGCCGGGCGGTCTGCTCGTAGGCGACCAGGGTGGGGACCAGGAAGGCGTCCTTCTCCAACAGCAGCGCGACCGTCGTGTCGTCCAGCAGGTTCCCGTGCTCGACGCAGCGCACGCCGGCCCGCAGGGCGCGGTCGATCGCCCGCGGATGGTAGGCGTGCACGGTGACGTAGCGGTTGTGGTTCTCCGCCTCCTCGACGGCCGCCCGGATCTCCTCCTCGCTGTACTGGACGGCGGCGATCTCGTCGTGCGGGGAGGCGACGCCGCCGGAGAGCAGCACCTTGAGGTGCCGGGCGCCCTTGCGGAACTCGTCCCGGGCGGCGGCGCGCACCGCGTCCACGCCGTCGGCGATCCGTCCGAAGTTGGGGCGGGCCTCGCAGCAGGGCAGCGAGTCGTCGCCGAGCGGGCGCAGGTCGCCGTGGCCGCCGGTCTGGGAGAGCGCCTTGCCGCCGTGCAGCAGGCGGGGGCCGGGCACCAGGCCCTCGGCCAGGGCGCGGGCCATGCCGTGGTCGGCGCCGCCGACGTCGCGGACGGTGGTGAAGCCGCGGCGCAGCATACGCTCGGCCTCGGCGAGGGCTCGGACGGTGGCGTAGCCGGGCGTCCAGTCGGCCACGTCGCGCAGGTCGAGCGAGGTGACCAGCAGGTGGACGTGGGCGTCGATCAGGCCGGGCAGGACGGTGCCGCCCTGCGCGTCGACGACCCGGACCCCGTCGCCGGCGGCGGGCGGGCGGCCGGTGCCGGTGGCGGTGATCCGGCCGTCGGCGGCCTCCAGCCAGCCCGGGTCGGTGCGGGTGCCGTCCTCGGGGTGGAGCAGGTGGGCGTTGGTGATCAGCAGTCGGTTCATGCGCCCACCTCGCTGCGCTCGACGGGGGCATTCGCCCATGCGCGCCTCTTGCTGATTCGTTCGCTTCGCGCTCTCATGCCAGGTCCCCTCCGGTTCAGTACGGACCGTATTGAATACGGCTCGTACTGAATACACCATGTATCGTGCTGCTGTGAACCCACCCCCCACCGATCCCGCCGCGCCCCGGCCGCCCCGCCGCCGCGTCCACACCCGGGCCCGGCTGCTCGCCGCGGCGAGCGAGCTGTTCCTGACCGTCGGCTTCGCCCGGACGAGCATCGAGGACGTCTGCGCCGCCGCCGGGTACACCCGCGGGGCCTTCTACTCGAACTTCGGCAGCAAGGAGGACCTGCTGCTGGCACTCTTCGACGACCGGGCCGCCGAGCGGATGGCCGAGCTGGAGCGGCTCGCCGCCGCCTGCGAGGCGCTGGCGCCGCGGGAGCGGGCCCGGCTGCTGGTCGAGGCGCTGCTGCGGGTCGAGCCAGCGGAGAGCGGGTGGATCCTGCTGTTCCTGGAGTTCCGGCTGGTCGCGGCCCGGTCCGCGGCACTGGCCGAGCAGGTCGCCGCGCACGACCGAACGCTGGCGCGGGCGGCGGCGGACGTCCTGGAGCGGGCCCTGCCCGAGCTGGTGCCCGCGGGGGCGGACGCCCGTCAGGCCGCGGCGGTGATCCTGGCGGCGCGCGAGGGGCTGCTGGCCCGTACGGCCGCCGGCGGCGCGGTGGCCGAGGAGCTGATGGCGGCGACGACGGCGGTGCTGTCGGGCCTGCTGGGGCACTGACGCGAACGCCGAGGGGCGGCACCCGTACGGTCCGGGTGCCGCCCCTCGGCGGTGGTGCGCGCGGGGCGCGCTAGACGAGCACGCTCAGCGGCAGGATCAGCGCTATGGCGACGACCGAGATGATCGTCTCCATCACCGACCAGGACTTCAGCGTCTGCCCGACGCTCATCCCGAAGTACTCCTTCACCAGCCAGAAGCCGGCGTCGTTGACGTGCGAGAGGAACAGCGAACCGGCGCCGACCGCGAGCACCAGCAGGGCCGAGTGGGTCGAGGACATGTTCGCCGCGAGCGGGGAGACGATGCCGGCCGCGGTGATGGTGGCGACCGTCGCCGAGCCGGTGGCCAGGCGGATCAGCACCGCGATCAGCCAGCCCAGCAGCAGCGCCGAGATGTGCCACTGGCTGGACCAGTGGCTGACCATGTCGCCGACGCCCACGTCGATCAGGGTCTGCTTGAAGCCGCCGCCCGCGCCGACGATGAACACGATGCCCGCGATCGGGCCGAGCGCCTTGCCGACGGTGTCGGAGATCCGCGCCTTGTCGAAGCCGGCCGCCTTGCCGAGGGTCAGCATGCCGAGCAGGGTCGCGGCGAGCAGGGCGATCAGCGGGGAGCCGACGAAGTCGAGCACCCGCTGGACCATCGCCTTCGGGTCGTCGATCACGACGTCCGCCAGGGCCTTGCCGAGCATCAGCACGACCGGCAGCAGGATCGTCGCCAGGACCGCGCCGAAGGACGGCGTGCGCTCGCGCTCGACCGTCTCCTCGGGGGTGACGGCGGTCGGGATCTCCAGCGGGCCCACCCAGCGCTCGGCCACCCGAGAGAACAGCGGACCGGCGATGATCAGGGTCGGGACGGCGACCAGCAGGCCCAGCGCCAGGGTGATGCCGAGGTCGGCCTTCAGCGCGTCGATCGCGACCAGCGGGCCCGGATGCGGGGGGACCAGGCCGTGCAGCACCGACAGGCCAGCCAGCGCCGGGATGCCGACCCGCATCAGCGGGACGTTGCCGCGCCGGGCGACCAGCAGCACGATCGGGATCAGCAGGACGACGCCGACCTCGAAGAACAGCGGCAGGCCGAGCAGGGCGGCGATCAACGCCATCGCCCAGGGCAGCGCCTTGCTGCCGGTCCGGGACAGCACGGTGTCCGCGATGATGTTGGCGCCGCCGGAGTCGGCGAGCAGCTTGCCGAGCATCGCGCCCAGGCCGATCAGCAGGCCGACGCTGGTGACGGTGGCGCCGAAGCCGGCGGAGAAGCTGTTCAGCAGCTTGTCGAAGGGGGCGCCCGCGACGACGGCCAGCAGTCCGGAGCCGAGCGTGAGGGCGAGGAAGGGGTGCAGCTTCAGCCGGGTGATCAGCAGGATGATCACACCGATGCTGAGCAGCACCGCGATCAGCAGCTGGGTGTTGCTGCCGGTGTGCGGCAGGGCCGGTGGGGCGGCCGCCAGCACGAGGGTGGAGGCAATACTCACGCGAGGTCTCCATTGACGGGCCGCAGCAGCGCCACGGCCATCTCGACGAGTTCTTCGGGGGACGGACCCACGTCCAGCACGGCGCCGTTCTCGTCCGCACCCAGGGGCTCCAAGGTGGCGTACTGGGAGTCGAGCAACGACGTCGGCATGAAGTGGCCGGTGCGGTGGGAGAGCCGGTCCCCGACCAGCTCGTGGCCACCGCTGAGGTGCAGGAAGAAGGCATCCGGGGCGTCCGCGCGCAGGATGTCGCGGTAGCCGTGCTTCAGCGCCGAGCAGGTGACCACGCCCCCGGTGCCGGCCTCGGTGCGCGCCTTGAGCCAGGCGCCGATGGCGCGCAGCCAGGGCTCACGGTCCTGGTCGTCCAGCGGGATGCCGGCGGACATCTTGGCGATGTTGGCCGGCGGGTGGAACTCGTCCGCCTCCGCGAAGGGGAGATCGAGGCGGTCGGCCAGGAGGCGGGCCAGGGTGGTCTTGCCGACACCGGAGACGCCCATCACCACGACGGTGAGGGGGGCGTCCGGGAGGGCGCGGTTCTCGACGTTGAGAGCCATGGGTGGTGCTCCTTCGTTGCAGGCCGCCACTATCGCTTCAAAGATATGACGTATTCAAGTGGGGGAAACCAAATCGTCATACTTTTACTTCCCCCCGGGGAGCTGAGCGCGGGCGGGGTGGGTGGGGTAGGACGGAGGGCGACATGGGGGTTCGGGCGGGTGGCGTCTACGCTGGGCGGATGGAGATCCAGGGGCTGCCCGGTCGGGTGCTTGACGAGCTCGGTCCGGCGATCGCGTCGGGGGAGATCCCCGAGGGCGCGGTGCTGCGCGGGGAGGAGCTGGAGCAGCGGTTCGGGGTGTCCCGGACGGTCGTCCGGGAGGCGGTGCGCGTCCTGGAGGGGATGCGCCTGGTGGCGTCCCGGCGGCGGGTCGGGATCACCGTCCAGCCGAAGTCGCTCTGGGACGTCTTCGACCCGATGGTGATCCGCTGGCGCCTGGCCGGCGCCGACCGGCCCGCCCAGCTACGCTCGCTCGGCTCGCTGCGGGTGGCCGTCGAACCGGCCGCGGCCGCGCTCGCCGCCACCCACGCCACCGACGATGACCGGCGCGAACTCAGCTTGCTGGCCGTGGAGTTGACGGTCTCCGCACGGGAAGCCGACCTCACCACCTTCCTCGGGCACGACATCGCCTTCCACGCGCTGGTGCTGCGCGCCTCCGGGAACGAGATGTTCGCCCACCTCGGGGACACCGTGGGGGCGGTGCTCACCGGCCGGACCGAGTACCATCTGATGCCCCATCAGCCGGAACCGTACGCGATCAGGCTGCACCGGGAGGTCGCCGACGCGATCTGCGGGGGCGACGCCGTCCACGCGGAGCAGGCGATGCGGACGATCGTCACGGGCGCCCTGGAGGAGCTCAACCTGCAGTTGGGCTGAGCTCCTGCCGCCGCCTGCCCGGATGACACTGGTTTGGCGGCAGTTCGGTGGATTCGGACGCGTAGTCCGGGTTGGGCGGGGCAGAGTGAGGCAAGGGGGCGCGTTTCGCGTGCGCCCGTTCCATGTCCGCCACCGGATTCGCGCCTGGGGGTCGCCCGATGTCCCTGCCACGCCGCCGTCGCCGCCTGCCCGACGAGGTGCGCTCCGCCGCAGTCCGGGCGGTGCTCTGCCTGGCCTTCACGCTGGTGGGCGTGGTGGTCGCGACCCTGGCCTCGTACGCGGGCAGTTGGCTGATGACGCCCGCTCTGCTGGCGATGGGGCTCGGGGTGTTCGGCACGATGTGGTGCCTGCTGGAGATCCTGATCTCCCGCCAGGTCGCCGCCCAGCGGATGCGCGGGCCCAACTCCGCGTACCCGATGGCGGGCAGCCGGGCCGCCCCCGAGCCGCTGGCCGCCCGGCCGCTCCCCCGGCCCGGCGGCGCACCGCAACAGCCGTACCAGCAGCGCCAGTCGTACGGGCCCGGGCAGCCCCGGCGCGGGGTGCCGACGCGCTAGCCGCACACCTTCCCAGGGCCACCCGGGCGGCCGGTCGAACGTCGGCGCGCTCCCCTAGAGTCGAGCGCATGAAGTTCTTCCGTTCCAAGAGGCAGACCCAGTACGACCCCGATCTCACCGCCCTGACGGTCGACCAGGCCGATTACCTGCGCGAGTTGGTGCGCCGCCACCACGCCGACCGCGGTGTGCAGGTGACGGTGTCCGGGCAGACCCTCCAGCAGGCCGAGGGCACCAGCAACCTGTACAACCTCGCCGAGTTCTGCCGTCGCGCCGATCAGAGCGACTGGCCCGGGCTCGTCGAGCGGCACTTCCGCTCCCTCGCCGGCGCCGCCGGGACGACCCCGGGCGACGCCGACGACGTCCTCCGCTGCGCCTACCTACGGCTGATCGCCGACGACGCGATCCCGGCCGGGATGATGCACGGGTTCAGCTACCTCCGGCCGGTCGCCACCGGCCTGATGGAGGCGCTCTCGCTGGACCTGCCGGAGACCGTCCGTACGCTGGACGACAAGTTCGTCGCCCATATCGGGCTGGAACGACTGCGGGCCGCCGGGCGGGCGAACCTGATCGCCGACCCCGTCGAGTACGACGTCCTCCAGGGCCCCACCGAGGGCTCGACCCTGTACGCCGTGCACGGCGACTCGATGTTCGTCGCCAGCAAGGCCCTGGTGCTGGACGACCTGGCCCGCGCGGTGACCGGGCGCGAACTCCCCGAGGAAGGCGCCCTGTTCGCCGTGCCCAGCCGGGGCCACCTGCTCTTCCACCCGCTGGCCGAGCCGCAGGTCGCGGGGGCCGTCAACGACCTGGCGGCGATGGCCCTGCGCATCCACCAGGAGAACCCGGGGCCGCTGTCGCCCCGGCTCTACTGGTGGCGCAAGGGCTCGGTGACCAACCTGACCCGGATCGACGACGCCGAGCACTCCTTCTCCATCGTTGCGCCCGAGGAACTGATGTCCGTCATGCGGCGGTTGGCGGGGCGCTAGGGAGCGTCCTAGGGAACCACCCGGTAGTGGGTGGTGAGCCGGCCGCCGTCCAGGACGTGGAAGGCGAGCATCGGCGGGTGGTCGAAGACGATGCCCTTTCCCCCCTCGCAGGGCAGCGTGATGGTGGACACCACCCCGGGCGCGACCAGCACCGGCAGGCCGGCGAAGGTGGTCGCGGCGGAGGTGTGGGAGTGGCCGCAGAGCAGCGCCGCCACCCGGGGGTGGCGGCGCAGCACCTGCGCCAGCCGCTCCTCGCCGAACTGGCGGATCCCGTCGACGAACGGGATGTGCAGCTCGACGGGTGGGTGGTGGAAGGCCACCAGGGCGGGCAACTCCTGGCGGCCCGAGGCCAGTTGGGTGTCCAGCCAGTCCAGGGTGGCATCGTCCAGCAGGCCGTCGTGCTGCTCGGGTATCGAGGAGTCGAGCATCAGCACGTCGGCGCCGGCCAGCCGGTGCAGCCGGTTGACCGGGTCCGTCGCGGGCTCCTCGCCGAGCAGCACCTGCCGGTACGGCGCCCGGCTGTCGTGGTTGCCGGGGCAGATGAGCACCGGGTGCCGCGAGCTCAGCACCTCGGCGACCTGCCGGTACTCCTCGGGCAGGCCGTGGTCGGCGAGGTCGCCGGTGACCAGCACCGCGTCGAGCGGGCCGGGCAGCGCGTCGAGGTACGCCATCACCTGCTCGGCCCGCCGCCGGGCCCGCTTGCCCGCGTCCCGGCGGTGGACCTGGCCGAGGTGGATGTCACTGAGGTGCGCGATCGTCAGCATGGTGATCACGCTAGTCAGTTCACGGCTGGGCGGGAACCTCCGCGGGGCGCTTGAACATCCGGGTGGCGGTGATCTCGCCGTGGATGGTCGGGCCGTCCGGGTCCTGCGGGGCGGGCAGGCCGGGGCGCAGGTGCTCCTCCACCGAGATGTACTTGAGGCCGGCCCGCAGGTCGGCGTCGTTGCGCAGCCGGATCACCAGCGGGAACTCGGCGAGCGCGGTGGTGTCGAACAGGCCGGTGGTGTAGATGAGCTGGACGCCGAGCGCGTCCGCCACGGCGCGCTGGAGCTCCAGCAGGTAGGTGGCGTTGGCGCGGCCGATCGGGTTGTCGAGGAACAGCGTGCCCGCGTGGCGCAGTTGGGACTGGCCGCGGTCGTTGGCGCGCAGCGCGGCCATCGTGCAGTAGAGCGCGATGGCGGCAGTGAGCAGCTGGCCGCCGGAGAAGACGTCGGACATCTGGCCGACGCCGACCCGCTCAGCGCGCAGCACCGCGTCCGGCTTGAGGATCTCGACGCTGACGCCCTTGGGGCCGATCGCGGCGGCGACGCCGCGCAGCAGCAGGGACATGCCGTCTCGGCGCAGGTCGCTGTTCTTCCGGACGGCGGCGCGGGTGGCCTCGTCGATGACCTCGCCGAGGCGTTCGACCAGGGTGGCGTGGTCCGGGTCCTCGAAGCGGATCCGCAGGAACTCCTGGCCGGACCACTCCCCCAGGCCCTCGGGCAGCCGGGACAGCCGCTGGGCGGCGCGCAGGGTGGTGAGCGAGGACTCGACCAGGCCGCGCAGCCGGTCGACGATCGAGCCGCGGTTGCGCTCCAGTTGGGCGAGCTCGTCGGTGAGCACCCGCAGCCGGGGCGCGAAGGCGGCGGCCCAGGCGGCGGCGTGCTCGGGCAGGGCGGAGGCGGGCAGTTCGCGGATCTGCTGGCGGGCGGGGGTGCGGACGGCCTCGTAGCGGGCGGTGTTGGCGTGCCGGACCAGCGCGTCCGAGGCGTCACGGACGGCGAGTTCGGCGGAGGACAGCTCGCCGGCGGCCGTCCGCAGGCCGCGGCGGGCGTCGGTGGAGGCGTTGCGGGCCTCGGGCAGCGAGCCCAGGTAGGGCTCGACCGGCTGGCCCTCGTCCTCCTGCTGCTCGCGCAGGCCGTCGCGCAGCTGGCCGGCCAGCTCGTCGAAGTCGGCGGCGGCGGCCTGGGCGGTGTCGAAGGTGCGCTGGAGGTCGGCGTGCGCGGTGCGGGCGGCGTCCACGGCCTCCCGGCACTCGGCGAGCCGGCTGCTGGCGGTGCGCAGCAGGGTCTGGGCGTGTTCGGGGTCGGTGGGGACGAGTTCCTCGGGCAGTTCGGTGTGCGCCTCGCCGTCGGCGGGGGCGGAGCGCTCGGCCTCGCCGCGCAGGCGGCCGAGCTGCTCGCTGGCGGCGGCCGAGCGGGCCTCGATGGTGGCGACCAGCTCCTCGGCGCGGGCGGCGGCGGCCTGGCGGGCCGGACCGTCGGCGCCGTCGGGGCTGCCGAGGAGTTCCTCGGCGCGGGTGCGGACCTTGTTGGTGAGGCGGTCGAGTTCGGCCGCGGCGGCGGCCTCGTCGCCCTCGGCGCGGGCCTGTTCGGCGCGCAGGTCGGCGCCGACGCCGACCTTCTCGTACAGCTGGGAGGCGGCCCGGTAGGCCTCGCGCAGTGCGGGCAGCGCGGCGGGGGCGGTCTGCTCGGCGGGTTCGTCGGCCTGCTCGGCGGCGGGGATCTCGGCGCGTTCGGCGCGCAGGGCGCGCACCGTGCGGCGGGCGTCGTCGGCGGCGCGCTGGGCGGCGCGGCGGTCCTCGTCGCAGGTGCGGGCGCGTTCGGCGCAGACGGCCTGGCGGCGGTCGCACTCGGCCGCGTCCTCGGCGAGTTCGCGCTGGCGGCGGGCCCAGTTGGCGCGCTCGCGCAGCCGGAAGGCGAGGCCGGAGAGGGCGTCGGCGCGGCGGCGGGCGCGCTGGGCGGCCTCGCGGTGCTCCTCGTGGGCGGAGGCGGCGGCCGCGTGGTCGGTCTCGGCCTCGTCGTGGTCGGCGCGCAGGGTGGCCAGGGCCGCGGCGGCCTGCTCGGCGTGCTCGCGGGCGGCCTCGGCGGCGGCGGCGAGTTCGGCGAGGGTGCCGGGCGGGCAGCTGGCGTGCCAGGAGGCGAGGCGGGCGGCGAGGGCGCGGTCGGCGCCGAGGCGGCCGGCGAGTTCGCGGATGTGCTCCTCGCGGGCGGCGGCGCGGGCGCGCAGTTCGCGGCGCTCGCCGTCGGCGGCGGACTCGTCGTGCATGGCCGGGTTCGGCGGCACCAGGAAGAAGGCCGGCTCGTCGGTGATCGGGGCGATCAGCGAGGCGGCGGCGCCGACGGCCACGGTGGAGCGCGGCAGCAGGGCGGCGGCCTGCAGGGCCTCGCGGGCGCGCTCCAGCGAGGACGGGTCGGTGACGACCACGCCGTCGACCAGTTCGGGGCGGGCGGCGAGGATCGCCTCGTGGTCGGCCGGGTCGACGGACTGCGCGAGGTAGCGCCAGCCGGGCAGGGCGGGGATGCCGTGCTCGGCGAGGTACTCGACGGTGGCCAGCACGTCGGGGCCGGGCGGCAGCAGGCCGCCGTCGCCGAGCGCGGCGAGGATGCGGGAGTCGTCGGCGGCGGCCGTCCGGAGGTCGAACAGGGTGCGTTCGGCGGTGGCGATGGCCTCGTCGAGGAGTTCGCGCAGGTACTCGGCGTTGCGGTCGAGCACGGTGGGGGTGAGGAAGCCGGCGTCCTCCTCGGCGTCTTCCTGGTAGGGGGTGAGGGAGAGCAGGTCGGCGAGGCGCTGCTCGGTGGCGAGCAGGGCGGCGGTGCGCTGCTCGGCGGCCAGCGACTGCGCGGCGGCCTTGCGGGCGTCGCCGGCCCGTTCGGCGGCGAGTTCGGCGCGGGAGGTGGCGGCGGAGGCCTCGCGCAGCCGGGCGGCGCAGGCCTCGGCGGCGGTACGGGCCTGGACGAGGGCCGCCGCGGCGGCTTTTTCGACGTCGGCGGCGTGCAGCGCGGCCCGGGCCGGGTCGACGTCGCCGTCGGCGTCGATGAAGCCGGCCTCGACCGCGGCCTCGGTCTCCTGCTCGACCTCGGCGAGGCGCTGGCGCAGGTGTTCGGCCTCGCTGCGGGCCTTCTGGGCGGCGGTGGCGGCCTCGGTGGCGGCGGACTGGGCCTTGCCGCCGTCCTCCTGGAGCTCGCTCGCGCGCTGCTCCTCGGTGTCGGCGCGGGCTTCGGCGGCCGCGGCGGCGGCCTCCAGGGCGCGGGCGAGCGCGGTGGCGGCGCGGGCGCGGGCGGCGAGCGCGGGGGCGGCGTCCAGCTCGGCCTCGCGGATGGCGGCGGCGACCCGGGCGACCCGGTCGGCGGCGGCGCGCTGGCGCAGCACGGCCTCGGCGGCCTGCCAGGCGGAGTGCAGGGTGCGGGCGTCGATGAGTTCGCGGCGCAGCGCGGCGGCCTCGGCGGTGGCCGCGGCGAGGCTCAACGTGGCGTGCCGGTGGGTGAGTTCGTCGGCGATCAGGCTGTGCCGGGTGCGGTCGGACTCGGCGGCGGTGACGGCGCTCGCGGCGGCGGCGACCTCGATGGCGAGGTCCTGGGCGCGGTCGCGTTCGGCGGCGGCACGGGAGGTGAGGGCGTGGGCGAGGCGGCGGGCGCGGCGCTCGGCGGTGCGGTGGGCCTCGCGGACGGTCTCGCGGGCGGTGGTGGCCTCGACGATGCGTTCCAGCAGGTCGAGCGAGCCGGCGGTGAAGTCGCGCTCGGCGGTGAGTTCGGCGCGCAGGCCGAGCTTGGCGGCGAAGCCGTGCACCAGGTCGGCCAGGCCGTCGGTGTCCCGGGTGTCGGTGACGGCGCGCAGCAGCAGGTCGGTGAAGTCCTTGTCCTGCTTGACCGCGAAGAGGCCGGCCGCCTCGCCCTCGTCGGCGTTCATCTCGCGCTGGTAGCGGAAGAGTTCGGGGTCGAGGCCGAGTTCGCCGAGGTGTTCGGTCCAGCGGTCGTGGCCGTCCTCGAAGACCAGGTCGAGGTGGGGGTGGGCCTTGCCGGCCTCGGTGAGGGCGTCGCGGAAGCCCTTCATGGTGCGTCGGCGGCCGCGGGCCTTCTGGTCGCCGGCCAGGCTGACCCGTTCGGCGACCGGCAGCGAGTCGAGGGTGAGGCCGGGGCCGGGGCGGAAGGAGTACCAGGTCTCGGCGAACTTGCGCGGGTCGGAGGAGACTTGGCGGCCGCGCCATTCGCTGACCTTGCCGACCACGATCAGCTCGCCGGTGACGGTGTGCTGCCACTCCAGGGCGACGTGTCCGCAGTCGTCGGCGAGCAGGAACTTGCGCAGCACGCCGGAGCTGGCGCCGCCGAGGGTGTTGCGGTGGCCGGGGAGCATCACCGAGAAGATCAGCTTGAGCAGGACGGACTTGCCGCCGCCGTTCTCCAGGAAGAGCACGCCGGCCGGGGCGGGGCGGCGGACCGGGCCGTCGGCTTCCTCGCCGAACAGGCCGATCTGCTGCGGGGCCGGGTCGGCGACAGGCTCGCCGACGCCGCGCAGGTCGAGCACCGTGTCGGCGTAGCGGGCGCCGGCCGGTCCGATCGAGTAGAGGCGGACCCGGTTGAGCTCGTACATGTGCGGCGGTTCTCCGTGCGTCTTATGGGGTTGTCAGAGCGATCAGAGCGAGTGGAACGGCAGGCCGGCGTCGGCGACCAGCTCGTCGCTGGTGTCCGGCGGCAGCAGGCTGGCGGTGCCGTCGGAGACCGGGACGATGCCGAGGTCGAGCAGTTCGGCCATCGCGGCGCTGCCGGCCAGGTCGCGGACCTGGAGCTGGTAGCGGGCGGTGGTGCGGTAGGTGCCGCCGGAGTCGTCGGAGACCTTCTGCAGGAAGCCGGAGTCGACCAGGAACATGACGGCCTTGGCGACGATGCCGATGGTGGAGCCGGAGAGCCGGCGGGCGTCCTTGGTGGCGCCGGTGGCGGTGCGCCGGGCCCAGACCCGCCAGGCGGCCTCCAGGCCGGGGGCGTCGGAGGCCGGGTCGGTGTTGGCGCCGTCGGCGTCGGCCTGCTCCTCGAGGCGGCGGCAGGCCTGGCGGACGAAGGAGTCGACGCCGTTGACGGTGATCCGGCCGAGGTAGCCGTCGTCGGCGAGGTCCTCGGGGCGGGGGAAGGCCATTGCGGCGACGGCGAGGTGGGCCAGGCCGTGCAGGAAGCGGTCGGTGGACTCGGAGGCGGCGCGGCGCGAGTAGTCGCCCATCCGGACGGCGAACAGCGAGTCCTCGGCGGCGGCGACGGCCATCCCGGCCCGCGGCGAGACCTCCAGGACGACCAGGCCCATGCCGGTGGCGATGGCGTCGGCGAGGCGGGCGAACGGCGGGTCCTCGCGGTGGCGGCGGACGAGTTCGGCGTACTCGGCGTCGCGGGCGGGGAGCAGCTTGGCCTGGAGGCCGAAGGAGACCAGCCGGGCGGCGTCGGCGACGTCGGCCGGGGTGATCGGCGCGGGGGCCGCGGGTTCGCTCTCGGCCGCCCAGGACGTGTCGTGGTGGGTCGTCACGGGCGGTGCTCCTCGGGGGTGGCGCGGTGGTTACGGTTCGTCAACGTGGGTGCTTGTAAAGTCACTGCCCGGCTGGTCAGCCGGCGTCCTTGCGGTCGGCGGCCATGCCGACCGCGTCGAGCAGGGCGCTGCCGACGATCAGGTCGGCGCCGCCGAACTCCCGGTCGCGCAGCGGGGTGCCGTCGTCCACGGCGAACAGCAGCCGCTCCTCGCCCTGGCGGTAGGCGGTGCCGACCGGCGGGCTGGCCGCGTGCACGGCCAGCAGGGCGACCAGGTACGGGAGTTCCGGGTCCCGCTTGCGGGCGTCGGCGAGCAGGCCGGAGAGCCGGCGGGGGGCGTCCGGGGGCAGGTCGAGCAGTTCCAGGGCGGATTCGAGCTGGGCCTCGGAGAAGCGGCTGTCGTCCGGGGTGGCGACCAGGTCCGGGTCGGGCAGTTCGGCGCCGAGGTGCTCGCGCTCGACCGGCGGGGTGAGCAGCAGGTCGACCAGGTCGGCGACCCGGACCGAGACGGGCGTGCGCAGTCCGGCGCCGCGGGCGAAGAAGGCGCCGGTGGGGCGGACGGCCTGCTCTATCGGCAGCTGCAGCACGGGGGCGAGCAGCTGCCCGTACAGGTCGATGCCGCTGCGGGCGCCGGGGGTGGCGAAGGCCTGCCGGTCCTGCTCGGCGCGGAACAGCGGGCCGGCCTCCAGCAGGCGGGTCTGCAGCTGGGTGTGGCGGCGGATGCAGTCCTTGACGATGTCGACCAGCTCGGCGGCGCGGCGCTTGTGCTCCGGGTCCTCGGCCTCGTCGCGGGCCTTGCGGATGTTGGTGAGAATCGCGTTCTCGTGCCGGTAGCGGTCGGCGATGTGGTCCAGGGCCTCGTCGATGAGGTCCGGGACCGCCTTCATCCAGTCGACCGCGCGGACGTTGCGGCGGGTGGCGTCGAGGGCGCGGCGCAGCGTCTCGGCGTACTGGACGGTGCGGTAGCGGGCCTGCTCGGCGGCCAGCTGGGCGTCGGCCAGGCGGCCGCGGCGGATCAGCACCTCCAGCTTGACCTCGGCGGCGATCTGGGCCGAGGTGACGTCGGTGTCGAGCGCGCCGACCAGGACGTTGACCGCCTCGTCGGTGGTGCGCAGGTAGACGCCGCCGTCGGGGCCGGGGACCTCCTCGATCAGCTTGAAGTCGTAGTCGCGGCGGATGTACTCGCCGTCCACGCCGAAGGTGCCGTAGACGGCACGGAAGCCGCGGTCCACGCTGCCGACGTTGATCAGCGACTCCAGCACCCAGCGGGCGACCCGCTCGTGCTCGGGGGCGTGCCGGTGCGGGGCCTGGGCGGCGACCCGGGGCAGCATCCGGGCGAGCACTATGTCGCGGTCGGCCCCGGTGTCGAAGTCCATGTTCAGGGTGACCAGGTCGATCGCGGCGAGACCGACCTCGGCCATCGCGTAGCCGCCGTACTCGCCGGCCAGGTTGACCTTGCGGTTGTCCAGGTCGTGCAGCGGGGCGGTGCAGGCCAGCGCCTTGAGCCGGCGGGCCAGGCCCTCGTCGGCGGCGGGGCCGGGCGCGGGCCGCGGTGCGGGCACGGCGGCGCCGGCGGCCGGCCGGAGGCCGGGCTCGGTGGGCGGGTCAGCGATGGCGGTCACGGTGGACAAGATTAGAGGTTCGCACCGACATCGACCGAAACGGACCTTGCGGACGGGCCGGCTGGCCGGCCGGGTGGCGTGTCGGGGGTGGATTCAGAACGTGGTTTCGACGGGTTTCCGCCATTCCCGAACCGGCATTCGACAAAACGGTGAGGGCGGCAGGGTCCACCACCAGCGGGCCGGTGGGAGAATGTTGAACATGTTCAAAAGATGGGTCTACAGTCGGCTCCGCGCAGGTGGGACAAGACTCCG
Source organism: Kitasatospora sp. NPDC053057 (assembly GCF_044546945.1). NCBI lineage: Bacteria > Bacillati > Actinomycetota > Actinomycetes > Kitasatosporales > Streptomycetaceae > Kitasatospora > Kitasatospora sp. NPDC053057. Next base: position 27,615 of record NZ_JBITZP010000038.1, read on the forward strand.
CCTGCTATTCGGCGTGCCCGGCAGGGGCACGCTCGACATGGAGGTGTGCGAGATGGACGGCGACCCTGCGGTCATCCTGCGGCGGGTCCGGCGGTGGCTCCGGGCCTTCCTGGTCTGCCTGGTGCTGAGCGGCCTGACCGCCTTCCCGCTGGAGACCGAGACCGGCTGGCTGGTCGACTTCGCCTCCGGCCCGGCCGCGCCGCTGACCGACCACTTCCCGGCCGTGCTCGCCTGGTTCGAACGGGTGCACACCGGCGTCGCCGAGACCAACGACCGCTATCCGTTCCTGGCGTACGGCACCGACTGGCTGGCCTTCGCCCACCTGGTGATCGGCGCCGCCTTCTGGGGGCCGCTCAAGGACCCGGTCCGCAACATCTGGGTGATCCGCTGGGCGGTGCTCGCCTGCGGCGCGGTGATCCCGCTGGCGCTGATCTGCGGACCGTTGCGGGGGATCCCGCTGGCATGGCGATTCATCGACATGTCGTTCGGTGTCTTCGGCGTCATTCCGCTGCTGATCGTGCTCCGGGCACTGCGTCCGCTGGAACGTTCCTTCCAGCAACGCCTGGCTGCGCACTGAGTCGACGGCCCTCGGCGCCGCCCCGGGGCGCGTGCACGGAGGCCGCGCGCCGGAGGGCCTTCCGGGCCTCCGGGTCACGGTCACCGGGCTTCATCGCCAGGCCCTACCATCTGGCTCAACAGTTGCTGGAAGGCGGACGGGCGTGGCCGATGCGGTGATCGATCTCAATGCGGACCTCGGCGAGGGGTTCGGGCGCTGGAGCCTGACCGACGACGAGGCGCTGCTGTCCGTCGTGACCAGCGCCAACGTCGCCTGCGGCTACCACGCCGGGGACCCGTCGACGATGCGCCGGGTCTGCGCACTCGCCGCCGAACGCGGCGTCCGGATCGGCGCCCAGGTCTCCTACCGCGACCTGGCCGGCTTCGGCCGCCGCGCGATGGACGTCCCCCCGGAGGAACTGGCCGACGAGATCGCCTACCAGATCGGCGCCCTCCAGGTCTTCGCCCGCGCCGCCGGCTCCCGGGTCTCCTACGTCAAACCGCACGGCGCCCTCTACAACCGGGTGGTCGCCGACTCCGAGCAGGCCGAGGCCGTGGTGGCCGGCGTGCTCCGCGCCGGGGCGATCTGCGACGGGCCGCTGCCCGTCCTCGGACTGCCCGGCTCCCGGCTGCTCTCCGTCGCCGAGGGGGTCGGATTGCCCGTCGTCACCGAGGCCTTCGCCGACCGCGCCTACACCTGGGCCGGCACCCTCGTCCCGCGCCGCGAGCCCGACGCGGTGGTGCACGACCCCGAGTCGGTGATCACCCGTGCCGTCGGCATCGCCCGGGACGGCACGGTGGAAGCCGTCGGCGGCGACCGCATCGCCGTCGAGGCGCGCTCGCTGTGCGTCCACGGCGACACCCCGGGCGCCGCGCAGCTCGCCTGGCGGATCCGCGGCGCCCTCGCCTCGGCCGGGGTCCGGGTCGAGGCGTTCACCTGACGGCGGACGGACGTGACGGCGAGCGGACGCGACGGGGGGCGGACGCGACGGGGGCACCGATGCGCGGACCCTGGACGGAACGCGCTCAGCTCCGGCCCAACAGCAGCTCCGCGATGACCCGTTGAGCCGGATCGAACGCGCCCTCCCCCTCCTCCACGGCCCAGACCGCGTTCTGCAGCACCCGGGCGAGCGTCCAGGCCGCCGCCACCTCGCGGTCCAGCTCCAGCACCTCGACCAGCAGCTCGAAGCGCCACCGCAGCGCTCGGGCCGGGTCCCCGGCGGCCGACACGTCCGCCCACCGGTTGCGCAGCGCGGGCAGCAGCTCGAAGCCGGGGTGCCCGGCCAGCGGCTTGGGGTCGATGGCCAGCCAGGGCGCCCGGTCGCTGCCCGGCGGCGGGGCGAGGACGTTGCCGTAGTGCAGGTCCCAGTGCAGCAGCCGGTCGCCCGGCTCGGCGCAGACCGCCAGGAGGGCGGCCGTGCAGTCGGCGAGCAGCCGCCGTTCGGCCGGGTCGCCGAGGGCGGCGGCCGCGGCCGGGGCCCTCAGCAGCAGACGGTCTGCGGTCTCGGCCAAGGTCCGCAGCCCGATAGGTGCCTGATGCTGCGTCAGTTCACCTAGCAGCCCCGCGAGTACGTGTAGCGCCTCGCGGTCGTCGGGCAGTTCGAGCAGTGAGCGTGCCGGGTCCAGGCGCTCCAACAGCATGGAGCCGGAGCCGGATTCGTGGTCGAGCAGCCGGACGGCACCGTGCCCGTCCCAGGCGCGCAGGGCGACCGGTTCTCCCGCCGTCTCCTCGTCCACCGGCTGGAGCTTGAGCGCCGCGGGCGTGCCGTCGGCGCGCCGGACGGGCAGCACCAGCCCGACCACACCGTGCGCCACCGGCCCGTCCGGGCGCAGCTCCCAGCGTTCGAGCAACTCGCCTGCCAGGGCCGGGAGTCGGGCAGCCCAGGTGCGTCCGTCCGCGCCGAGGAACTCGGCCAGCGACTCGGCCAGTGCGGGTGGGACGAGGATGGGCATCGTACGGACTCCTCTGCGGCGGTCCCGTTCAGCCTAGTTCGGGCTCAGCCGACGCCCAGCGCCTGCGCGGCCGCCACCGCGAAGCCGTCCGGATTGTCGAGCATGATGTTGTGCCCGCAGTCCGGCACCTCCACCACCCGCACCCCCGCCGCGCGCAGGGCGTCAGCGCCCGCCGGTTCCTCCGCCTCCGGGTGGAGGAAGGTGCGTGGGAGGTCGAGTCCGAGCAGCAGCTCGCGCATGGTCGGCTCGCTCCCCCGGGCGAGGTGCACGGCGCTGCGGTACAGGCCCTCGGGCCCGGCCAGCCGCATGGTGGACCACCAGAACGGGCCGACCCGCTCGGCGACTTCCTCCCGTCCGTCGACCAGGAACTCCGCCTCGGTGTAGCTCGCGATCCCGCTGCTTCCGATCCGTCGGCGGCCGGGCTCGATCGGGTCCAGATTGGCGTCGACCAGGAGCAGTCGCGAGACCAGTCCGGGGTGCCGGTGCGCCAGGACGATCGCGATCGCGCCGCCCATGCTGTGGCCGACCACCTCGACCCGGTCCAGCCCGGCGGCCGCGACCGCCGCCGCGACCGCGTCGGCGTGCGCCTCCAGGGTGTAGGAGAAGTCCGCGGGCCGGTCGCTGATCCCGAAGCCGAGCAGGTCGAGCAGCAGCGAGCGGCGCCCAGTGAGCAGCGGGGGGGCGGCGGCAGCCGCGAAGTAGACGGGCGAGCTGGCGCCGAGCCCGTGCAGGTAGAGCCGGGCGGGCTCGGCACCGGGCAGCTCGACCCAGCGGATCCGGTCGCCGTTCGGGGTGACGGGGGCTTCGCGCATGCGCACACACTCCTGTGTCGGTCGGGAACTGCCGAGACCATACCTCGAAGTCGATGTATCCCGAAAGCGATATACCCACGCATCGAGACACGGATCTGAGAGAGTGGCCCCATGCTGAAGCTCGCGATCCTCGGATTCCTGTACGACCGGCCGCTGCACGGCTACGAACTGCGCCGCCACCTCGCCGGGCTCACCGGCCACGTCCGCCCGATCAGCGACGGCTCGCTCTACCCCGCGATCAAGCGCCTGGAGGCCGATGGCCTGCTGGTCCGCGAGACCGAGCCCGGCAGCGCCGCCGCACCCCGGCACACCCTGCACCTGACCGAGGCCGGTCGCACCGCGCTGCTCGACCGGCTGCGCGAGCCCGAGCCGCTCGACATCAGCGACGGGAACCGCTGGACCGCCCTGGTCTCCTTCCTGCGCCACCTCGACGACCCGGCCGCCCAGGCCGCCGTGTTGCGCCGCCGGGTCGCCTTCCTGTCCGAGCCGGCCAGCTTCTTCTACGAGGGCGACCGCCCGCGCACCGCCGAGGAGTTCGCCGACCCGTTCCGGCGCGGCCTGCTGCTGACCGCCCGCGCCACGACCGAGGCCGAACTCTCCTGGCTGCGCGCCGCCCTCCGCGAACTGACGAACTGACGAACAGACGGACCGGCGAGGCGAATCGGCCGAACTGACCGAAAGGCGCCGGACCGCCCTTCCCTCCCCACCCCACCCGTGTTCCGATGACACCCATGGGCAACGACACGCACATGAGCAACGAGCGACGCCAGGGTTACGACGGCACGGGCGCCGGCGCGATCACGCCGGACGGCTGCGCGGTCGAGGTGTGGACCCGCCTCCCGGTGGGCGACGCCCCGGACGTGATCCAGGCCGCGGTGCCGCCCGGCGCCCGGATCCTCGAACTGGGCTGCGGCGTCGGCCGGATGACCCACCCGCTGGTCGAGCGCGGCTTCGCCGTCACGGCCGTGGACGAGTCCGCCGAGATGCTGGCCCGGGTGCGCGCGGGCGTCCGCACGGTGCGCAGCCCGATCGAGCGGCTGGACCTCGGCGAGCGCTTCGACGTCGTCCTGCTGGCCTCCTTCCTGGTGCACGCCGGCGATCCCTCCGTCCGCCAGGGCCTGTTGGAGACCTGCCGCCGCCACGTCGCGGAGGACGGCTGCGTGCTGGTGCAGCGCGAGGGCGAGGACTGGCACCGCAACGTGCCGCGGGAGAGCCGGATCGCCGGAACGGACGGGGTGGCCCGGATCCTCTCCGCGACACCGGTCGGTTCCGGGGTGAACTCCGTCCACGCGGAGTACGTGTTCCCGGACGGCACCTGGACCCAGACCTTCCTGTCCCGTCCGCTCAGCACGGAGGTCTTCGAGCAGGCCCTGACGGACGCCGGCCTGCGGGTCGAGGCGTATCTGACGGAGGACCGCACCTGGGTCCGGGCCCGGCCCGCGGGCTAGTCCCGGCCCGGGCCGGGACGCAAAGGTGGCGGGCGGCGTGCTGGCCCCGGGCGCGGGTTCGATCAAGTAGCACCAAGTAGAACGGCGTTCCACCAGCGGCCTCGCGGCCTCCGAAAAGCAGTGGGCCGGGACACCTTCGCGGTGTCCCGGCCCACTGAACGTTGAGGACCTACCTAGCGCCCGAACTCGCGGGCGGCGGTCAATCGGCCGCGTACGGCGGCGTGGACCTCGGCCTCTTCGGCCGGGTCGGCGGCGAGCCTTCGCAGCCGCTCCAGCACACGCGCGTCGCCCGTGGTGGCGACGTGGCGCGCGGCGAGCTCGCGCGTGGACTCCTCGCAGTCCCAGAGGCACTCGACGGCGGGCCCCTCGGGGAAGTGCACATCGGTCACGGCGAGCGCCCGGGCGGCGCGACCGCGCAGTTCGGAGGAGGCGGCCTCCCCGTAGATGTGGCGCAGGACCGGGACGGCGTCGGCGGCGGCCAGCCGCCCCGCACCGTCGACCAGCGATCCCAGGCCGGTACCGCTGACCCCGCGCACGGAGATCCAGCGGCGCAGTCCGGCGACCACCAGCGGCGCGTCGGCCGGTTCCCCGGCGTCGGCGAGCAGGCGGACGGCGGTCTCGCCGAGCGCGCTGTCGGCCCCGCCGCTGGCCGCCCAGCGGCGGGCCTGGGCCAGCACCTCGGGGCCGCGCATCCGGCCGAGCAATTCCAGAGCTGCCCGGACGACCCGGTCGTCCACGTCAGCTGCGGCGGCCTCGATCAGTTCGAGGGCGGCCGGGTCGCGCTGGTCGACCAGGTAGCGCAGGGCGGCCCGCCGGGCGCCGGGCAGGCCGCCGCGGGCGGCCTCCAGCAGGACGGGGCGGTCCTCGGGCCGGACGACGGCGGTCAGACAGCGGGCAGCCGCGGCGGCGCGGCGGTCCACGGCGTCGGGCCCGGACGGGTCCTCGTCGACGCGCACCGGCTCGGGGTGGCCCAGGAAGGCGCCGGCGCCGAGGTCGCCCAGCTGCCCCTGGTCGGCCCAGGCCAGCACGTCGGCGGTGGACCAGCCGGGGGTGACGCCGCTGCGGTTGAGCTGGCGCTGCCAGAGGTCGAAGGGTGACTGCTCGCTGGCCGCGGCCACTCTCGGGTGGTAGGCCGCCCAGAGGCGCCAGGGCCTCTGCTCGTAGGCGTTGCGGATGAACTCGCGCAGCTCGGCGTCACCCTCGGGGCCCGGTGCGAAGCGGTCCAGCACGGCGGTGCCGAGCAGCAGCAGGCCCCGGTCGTCGTCGCGCAGGGCGAGCTCGTCCAGGGCCCAGGCCCAGTTGGCGCCGGTGGCGGCGTACTCGCGCAGCACCAGCAGCGCGTCGCGCCGGCCGTACGCGGCGAGGTGGCCCAGGACGGAAAGAGCGAGGCCGGTGCGGCTCTCGTCGTCGCTGACGAGGTCCTCGGCGGAGTGGAGGTGGTCCTCGATGCCGTCGAGGGAGGCCTCCAGCTCCATGTAGAGGCGGGCGTAGTAGAGGGAGCGGCTCTCGACCTGCCAGTCGGCCCGCGGATCCCTGGTGACGCACTCCTCCAGCGCGGCGATGGCCTCGGCACGGTCGGCGGCCAGCGCGTGGAGCTGCCCGTCACCGCGGCCTCGCTGCAGGAGGCCTAGGAGGCTGGCACTAGGTGCTATCACTGGCTCGAACATGAGGTCAGCATCCGTTGCGGCGGTCGTAGTGGCAACGGGATTTCCGTCGCCGGGGGTCTCTGGTCGGTACTGCGGTGGGCGCCCGGGCGCCGGAATCACCGAAGGTTACCGCCTCGGACCCCCTTCCGCACACAGGGCGACGAAGGCCGCTGCCACAGTGGCATATGCCAGGGGAATTTTGCCTGCGTTCTGTCCAAATCGCCCACACCGGCGTGGACGCTGTGCGACAGTCTTCTCACCACCCCGAGGAGTCACACGGGGGCCACACCGAGCGATGGACCCGTCATGAGCATGCCCTTAGGCGCCGCCCGCCCGCCGGACACCGCCACGGTGGACGGCGCCCCGGCGGGCGACGCGGACGGCACCGCCGACGACGGCTCCGACAGCGGAACGGAGGGCAGAGTGGACGGCACGGCGCAGGGGCCGTCCGGTCCCTCCCTCGACAGCGGCGGCCGCCCCGGCCGCCGCGATGCCGACGGCAAGCCGATCATCGGCTCGGCCGAGTGGGACCTGCTGACCGACGGCGTCCGCTGGAACGCGGAGGCCTACCTCCTCCTCGGCTGCGACCCGGGCCACGGCCCGCTCAGCCTCGACCGGCTGCCCGACCGCCTCCCCGAGGCGGACCGGCCGCTGCTGCGCCGGATGATGACCGACGCCCTGGTGCACGGCCGTCCGGCCGCCGGCACCCTGCGGATCCGCCGCCCCGGCGGACGGCACGACAGCGTCGAGTGCGCGGGCGAGCCCGTGCTCGGGGCGGACGGCACCGTCACCGCACTGCGCATGCTGCTCCGGCCGGCCCCGTCGGCCTGAGCCGTCGCCCGAGCGCGAGCGCGAGCCCCGGCCCGAACCTCGGTCCGAACCTCAGCCCTTCCCGACCCGGCCCCGCCGGCCGCCCCGTCTCACGACGACCGCGGCCGGTTCTTGGCGTCCGCCGCCCGCAGCTCCCGGCCGAGCTCCGCCCGCAGCTCGTCCACCACCGGCAGCCCCCGGTACCGCGCGGTCAGCCGGTACATCTCGCGCAGCCGGTCCCAGGTCCGGTGCGAGGAGTTCTGGCCGATCAGGTTCATCACCATCTTGGCCTGGAACGCCGCCGCGTCCGGCTCCCCGGTGATCCAGTGCACCGAGGCCAGCGTGATCCGGTCGAACAGCGCCGAGCGCAGCTGCCCAGTGCCCTCCCGCAGGGTGATCACCCGCTCCGCCTGCCGCCGGGCCCGGGGGGCCGCCGCCGGGTCGTGCTCGGCCAGGGTGCGCAGCACCAGCCCCTGCATGCCGCGCAGTTCGGCCTCGTCGAAGACCTGCATCCAGGACGGCGCCGGCTCCGGCGACTCCTCGGTGAACAGGTCCTCCGCCTCGCCGAGCAGCCGGTAGGTGTCCTGGGAGTGCCCGATCGAGGCGTGCGCCCAGGCCTCGACGGTGTTGAACATCGCGCGGGTTCTGGGCCGCAGCAGACCGCCGCCCGCCTTGGCCGCCGACATCAGGTCGATCGCGTCGTCGGCCCGGCCCAGGTGCACCATCTGCCGGGCGGCCCGGGAGATCGCCTCGCCGGCCCGCGGCCGGTCGCCGGCCTCCTTGGCCGCCTCGGCCGCGATCATGAAGTACCGCTGAGCGGTGGGCTCCAGGCCCACGTCGTGCGACATCCAGCCGGCCAGCACCGCCAGGTTGGCCGCGACCAGCCACAACCGCTGCTCCACCGCCGGTGCGTGGCGGTGGGTCAACAGGCCGCCCACCTCGTTGAGTTGACCGACCACCGCCTTGCGCTGGAGCCCGCCGCCGCGGGCCGCGTCCCAGGCCCGGAACACCTGCACCGAGCGCTCCAGCGACTCCACCTCGTCGAGCCCGACCGGGCCCGCGTCGTACACGTCCACCACCGGGCGCGCGCCGCCCCCGGTGACCACCTGGCGGGGCCCGGGCACCGAGGCCGCGTACGCGACCGCGTCCCCGCCCAGCCAGCCCTTCAGCGAGTCGGCGATGACCGCCCCGGTCGTGAGCGCGGCTCCGGCGCCCACCAATCCACGTCGGTTCAGCATGAGGTCCATTCCCGTGAACTCGGTGAGGACCGCGGCTGTTCGATCCGGCGACCATGGCACTGCTGCGGAGGGCTCCGCTCCGGACCTGGTGGGCCGGTGTCGTTCCAGACCGAGGTCCTCAGTGGTGACGACACGGCCGAGCCGCTCCGTGAACACGGCTGCCAGCACCCTCGGCACCGGATCGCGCGGGATCTCCCCCTGCTCGATCCACCGCCGTACCCTCGACGTGTCGGTGGACAGCTGCTGCTGCCCCAGCGCGGCACCCCGACGGTTGACCAGCCGCGCCAACTCGCCCTTGGACCATCCGGTCAGGACGAACAGATCGGCGAGTCGGGTGTTGGGTTCCCTGCTCAAATGAAGCCCCCAGGTTCCTCGGCACCTCCGAGGCTAGAGGCTCCGGCAAGTGCCAGGCGAGCATTCGCCACCGTTCGCCAGGGCCCGCCAGACTACTAAGCCAGTGCCCGACGGGTGTGTTGTAGGGGTGCGCCACCTCGCCCCTCGGGTCGGGCGGCGTCCCACCAGGGCCGGGGCAGTCCCCCGACCGTGGCACGGGGCGCTCCCGGTCCTCACCCGAGGGGGTGGCGCGGCCGGGTGGCGCGGGGGCGCCGGGCACGGCCACGGCAGTCCGGCCGACCGCATTCCCCAGGGTGCGGACGGCCGGAGCACTGTCGAACAGGGGTTCCCGACCCCGCGTCCGTGCCCGGCGCCCGCGCTCCACCCACCGACCGCAGCAGGGCCGCCGCCGTGCCAGGAAGCACCCGGCAGCGGCCCTCCCGCGCCCCCCGGGGCGCACCCGCCGACGGACCGGAAGGGACCACCCCCAGCCCATGTACTCCTCAGCGACGACCCCCACGCCGACCGCGACCCGCACCACGCTGCGCCCCCCCACCGCAGCCAACGGCCGTCCCGGGCCCAAGCAGGTGCCCCCGACGAGCCGACCGGTGGCTCCGCGCGGCACCGAGGGCCGGTCCACGGACGCCCGGGTCCCGGCCGGCCGTACGGCGCTGGGGCTGCGCGGCCCCGAGGCCGCCCCGCCGGTCGGCCACCGCCTCCCGCTCGCCCGCCAGGCCGACGGCCAGGTGCTGCGGGCCCGGCGGCCCGGGCAGCCGCCGCTCGGACCGGAGCGGATCGATCCGTCGGCGCTGCAGACCCCGGCGGTGCGCGCCGCGCTGGGCAGCATCGCGCGGATATGTCCCGCGTTCACCCCGCGCCAGGTCCTGCGCGAGGGCAGCCGCCACATCCTGGTGGCGGGCACCATCGGGCGGGCTCCGGTGGTCGCCAAGTGCCTGGCGCCGCAGGCGGTGCGGAGTGAGTACTTCGAGCAGCTGGTGGCCGACTTCCACCACGAGGTCGCGGTCTACCGGGCGTTCGTCCGGCACCGCCCGCCGGTGCGGCTGCCCCGGCTGGTCGCGGCCGACCACGACCGGTGCGTGCTCGTCATGGAGCGCGTTCCCGGGCGGCCGGCCGCCCGGGAACGCCACCCGGTCAACGCGCCCACGCCGGGCGAGGTGCGGGCGCTGCTCGGCGCCGTCCGGACGCTGAACCTCTGGCGGCCGCCGAGCGACGTCTTCCAGCCGCGCCTGGACTACCAGATGGAGATCGCCCGCTACCACTCGGTGGGCCAGCTCACCGACCGGGACGCCGGCGACCTGCGCGGCCTGCTGCACGGCCTGGGCCACACCCCGCTGCAGCTGTGCCACGGTGACGCCCTGCTCAGCAACATGCTGCTGGCACCGTCCGGTCCGGTGCTGGTCGACTGGGAGCAGGCCGGCTGGTACCTGCCGGGCTACGACCTGGCGGTGCTGTGGAGCGTGCTCTCCGGCGACACCGCGGCCCGCCGCCAGATCAGCCAACTCGCCCAGAGCGGCGGCACGCTGGCCCGGGACGCGTTCCTGGTGAACCTGGTGCTGGTGCTGATGCGGGAGATCCGGCTGTACGACGTGCCGGGCGCCGGCGAGGAGCAGCGGATCATGATCCGCCGGCTCTACGACGACGCCGCGCTGGCCCGCCGCGCGGTCCGGGCCGCGGTCGGCACCCGCTGAACCGCCGGGCCCACGGGAGCCGTTGAAAGACCGTTGAAGGGCAGTTGAACCACGGGCCGTTACGGCCGGGCGCCGCGTTCCAGGGCGGCCCGGCCGGCGGCGTCCAGAACGGCCTCCTCCGGCGCCAGGTGCACCCGGCTGCTGAGCACGTCCCGCAGGTACCGCTCCAGCGGGTGACGCCGGCTCAGCCCCGGGTTGCCGGTGAGCGCGACGGCCTGCTGGACGGCCGTCGTGGCGGCCCGGGTGGCCAGCAGTTGAGCCGGCCCGGTCCGGGCCACGGCGTCCGGCTCGCCCCGGTCCACCCGGGAGGCCAGGCCGTGGACCAGTTCCTCGGCGCCGATCAGCTGGGCCTCGATCTCGCCGAGGGCGCAGCGGTAGCGCGGCAGGGTGCCGAGCGGTTCGGTCAGGTTGGCCGGAGTGCGCTGGTTCAGGAAGCGGACCAGCCAGGCCTCGGCGGCCCGGGCGATCCCGATCGCCACCGCGGCGAGCGCCAGATCCTGCCAGGCGCGGGCGAGTTCGGCCTCCGCGCCGTCCTCCCGGCCGGGTGTGCGCAGGCCGAGCGCGAGTTCGACCGGAACCCGCACCCCGTCGAGCACGACGTCGTGGCTGGCGCTGGCCCGCAGGCCGAGCTGGTCCCAGGTCGGGTCGATCTCCAGCCCCTCGCTCTCGCCGCGGACGAGGAACGTCCCGATCCTGGGCTCGGGTTCGTCGGTCCGCGCGGTGACGGCCATCCAGGCCAGCGCCTCGGCGCCGGTGCAGTACGTCTTCCGGCCGGTCAGCAGCCAGCCTTCGTCGTCCCGCCGGGCCACCGTCCCGGGCAGCGCGTCCGGCCGGCCGCCGGGCTCCGCCCGGAGCGTGTTGACCAGCGCGGGCCCGCGGCGGGACTCGGTGAGCAGCCGCCGGTAGCCGGCCGTCGGCCAGCCCGGGCGGCGGGCCTGCTCGGCGTGCTGGAGCAGGGTGAAGGCGGTGACCACGGCCACCGAGGCGTCCCCGCGGCCGAGTTGGGCCAGCACCCGGACGGTGTCGGCGAGCGTGCCGCCCGGTCCGCCGTACCGCGGGGAGACGGTCAGGGTGAGCAGTCCGGCCTCGTGGACGGCCTCGATGCCCTGGTACGGGAAGGTGGCGTCGCGGTCGTGCTCCTCGGCGCGGGCGGCGAGCAGGTCGACCACCCGGGGCAGGCCGGCCAGGGCGGTCTCGACCGCCGAGCGGTCGGGCGCGGACGCGGGCGCGGGTGCCGTGGGTCCGGTGGGTGTCGTGGGTCTGGCGGGGGCCGTCGGGCGCGTGGGCGGCGTGGGGTGGCCGGAATCCGCTGATTCGGATCGGGGACGATCGTTCGGCGAACGATCGTTGGCGGCGATGGTCGTCATGGGGCTGGTGCCTCCGGGCGGCAGCGTGGCTCAGCGAGTGCGGGCGGCACGCCGGGCGGGCGCGCGGAACCGGCCGGCGGCCCCGGAGGCCGGCACGCGACCCGCCCCCGGGATATCGGCGCCGACCCGGTCCGGTCGGCCGCCCGCCGCCACGGGGGCGGAATCCCCCCTCAGCGGCCCGGACAGACCGCGCTGGCGGTCCGGCGCAGGTCCAGATGCCTGCGGCGGGTCAACAGCGGGAGACGGCACGGCATGTCCGCGACTGTACGAACCGGTGATCGATACCGTCAAGCAGTGTTCGAGCCCCGGGCGGGGCCCGGTCAGCCCTGCTGGAACATGTCGGCCGGAAGCGGCTTCAGCAGCTGATACAGGTCGTCCGAAATCGGTCGGTCCCAGGACGCGATGGTGACCAGCACGCCGTCGCTGCGGCCGAACTGGGCGCAGAACACGCGCTCCTCGCTGACCTTGACCTTCTTCACGATCAGCAGGTCGTCCCCGAGCATGACCGGGAAGTCCTCGGCCGAGACGAACTCGACCGGCTCGTCGTTCTCCAGCGCCGCGAGCAGCTGCCGCACCTCGAAGGGCACCTCGTCGCCGGTCTCCCGGGCGGGCGAGCCCTCGGGGAGGTTGCCGATGAACATCGCCGGGCCTCTGCCGCCGAACAGGTCGTAGCGCAGGAAAATCCCCTGGCAGGAGCCGTCCGGGCCGGTCATCATGGCCGCACCGAAGTCGCCGGGCCAGTCGCCCGGGTCCATCGCGAGCACGTCGAAGTCCGGGCCGGCGGGCTGTCCGGAGCGACGGCGGAGAAAAGACATGGGAACATCGTACGTGTCCGGCACACCGCACTCGCGAGGCGGGTGGGACACCGACGGGGAACGGGCGGGAGGTCGACGCTCAGAGACCAATGTTGACTCTGAGCAACCGTCCGGGCTACGTTCGGTTCAGCACGACAGCCGTTCTGGGTTTCACCCTCCGGGGGGACGGCATGTCGCAACGCGGCCCTACACGCGTTTCCCTCACTGTGCACTTGTCGTGCCGAACTGCCGAGCACCCAGCTTCGTCAACACACACAGCACGAACACACAAGCCAACAGTTCCACTGCAGTTCCGTGCAACAAGAGCCAGATCCGCGGGGCCCCGGCCCGTCGCTCCCGTGGATCTGCTCGGGACGCCGCCGCGTGGGGGCGTGCGGGTCCCGAGCAAAAGGTGCCGTGGTCCGAGTCGCTCTCGGCCTCGGCGCCAGCCTCCCGGCGACTGCCGGCCCCTCGTGGGCCGGGACCGGCCGACGCACCCCGGTGCGCAGGGGATGACTGGGAGGAATGGCCTGGCAGTGCTGCCGGGCCGCACAGCAGGCGCCGTGTCTGGCCGCGTGGGGGCGGTGGGCACGGCGTCTGCCTGTGCTCATACTCTGAGCTGCGTTTGTCTAACAGTCAACAGAAATTCTGACGGGGCACGCTCAAAAGATCATCAGTTGTGATGTTCGGTACCGGAATCAGCGTCCGGGCCCGCCGCGGAACCCTCCGGAACCACCCGCGGAGCGGCCCCGGACGCTGCACGTGTTCCTGCAGCTCGGACCGCTCCGCGGGTGCGCCCGGACGGCGCTGGTGGCTCGGGTGGGGTTCGCTCAGGTGAGGTCGAACTCGCCGTCCCGGGCACCGAGCACGAAGGCCCGCCACTCGGCCGGGGTGAAGACCAGGACCGGCCCGTCCTCCTGACGGCCGTCCCGCATCCCGATGTACCCGTCCACGAACGCGATCTGGACGTCCCCGACGCCCTGGCTGCTGCACAGCCACTCGGCCCCGGTGAAGTCCACCTTCGGCTTCCCGCTCGGCGCGAGCTCCGGCTCCGCCCCGACCACACCGGCGTTCACGCTGGTGTCCGTACCGCTGTTCACTGCCACTGACCGATCTCCTCCCGACGGCGTTCCACGATCAGCCTAGCCACACCCCCCGGCCCCGGTCAGCGGGTTGACGAGGACTCCGCCCGGCGGGGAGGAGGGCCGGTGGAGGAGCGCTCGGGGCGCGGTGGGGCGTGTCCCGACCGGCGGGGGCCCCGGGCAGCTGCCAGAGTGCTGCCAGGACGCGTACGGACCCGCCCGCCGGGCAGGGGCCGGTCGGCGGTCCGGTACGGGTCGGTCGGCGCCGCCGCACGGGCCGCTCGGCGGTCCGGCTCGGGGCCCCGAGCCGGCGCCGCGCCGCTCGGACCGTCCCGTACACCGACGGCCCGCCCACGACCCGCTCGGGACCCGCTCCCGAGCCGTTCACGACCTGCCCACGATCCGCCCACGACCCCGCCCTAGGGAGCAGCCGATGAGCCGCCGGGACGGCACCCGCACCCGCGCCGACGTCATCCCCATCTCCGACGCCCCCTCGGCCCACCCGCCGGCGCCCCGCACCCCACCCTCGCCCACCCCGCTGCCCCGGCCCACCCCGGCCCGGACCGCCGTGCACGGCCGGGTCGGGATCGTCCTGGTCTCGCACAGCCAGGAACTGGCCACCGCCGTACGCTCCCTGGCACTCACTCTGACCGGATCCGACTCCCCCGCGCCGGTCGCCGCGACGGGCGGCGACCCGTCCGACGGACCGGGCATCAGCGCGGTGCTGGTGGCCGCCGCCACCCGGCGGGTCGACCAGGGCCACGGCGTGGTGGTGCTCGCGGACCTCGGCGGCGCCGTCACCACCGTGCGGGCCCTGCTGTCCGACGCCGACGAGCACGGCCTGCCGTTCCCGGTCCGCTTCGCGAACGCGCCGTTCGTGGAGGGCGCGGTGGCCGCCACGGCGACCGCCACGGCGGGCGGGGACCTGGCGGCCGTGCTGGACGCGGCGGAGGAGGCCTACCGACAGCAGAAGGGCTGAAACCGGCGGGCTCTACGGGTACTCCCTGCCGTCCCAGGCGAAGACCGCCGGGCCGCTGCACTCCAGCGCGTGGCGCAACCGCTCGTGCTCGAAGTCGAGCATCGGCGGCAGCTCGTCCAGCGCGAACCAGCCCACCTCCAGCGACTCGTCGTCGTTCACCCGGGCCTCGCCGCCGACCGCCCGGCAGCGGAAGGTCAGCACCAGGTACTGCGTCACGTCGCCGTTCGGGTAGGTGACCGGCTGGGTGACGGTGGTCGAGGCGAGCAGCTCGGGCACGACCACCACACCGGTCTCCTCCAGGCACTCGCGCACCACGCCGTCGGCCGGCTGCTCGCCGGGGTCGAGGATGCCGCCGACCGAGGCCCACCGCCCGTCGTCGGCCCGTCGGGCGAGCAGCACCCGCTCCCGGTCGTCCACGACGACGGCGGCGACGGCGCTCAGCCAGAGCGGACGGGTGCCCACGAGGGAGCGGAGTTCGAGGAGGAAGGGGGGAATAGGCATGCGGCGCAGCCTATCGAGCCGTCCGGCCGCTCCCTCGGGAACGCATTCACGAGAGAGGGGGATGAAGCCGTTGTCCGGAAATGGTGAAAGAAGAGAGCGCGAGTTTGTCGGATGAGATGAAATTCGGTCGTTCTGACCAATTTCGCTCGATCTGTTGATCAATCGCACCGGGACGACCGGTGGAGTGACAGTCGAATTTGTCGGAACGCCGTCAAAGCGCGGCGCCCCGTCGACGGAACACCCCGAAGACGATCCGGCCGAGCAGCAGCACCCCCGTCGCCAGGCAGCCGGCCACCGCCATCGCCCAGGCCGGACCGTCACTGTCCGGAACGATCACGGCCACGACGATGCCCAGCACGAGGCAGGCCACACCCGCCACGGCCAGCGGAATCCGGTGGGTGACCAGGGCTCCACCACTGCACGCGCGGCCCCACCGGGTCGCACCGTGCGGGTGGAAGGGATCACGGTCCGCATCTGACATGAGCCCAAGGTACCCCGGGCGGGCCCGGCGGGCAGCCCGCACGGAGTGAAGCTCCGCGCACCCTGCGCGAGCGCCCGTCCTGGGTGTTCCCGGCCTGGGGAGGCGTGTGCGTGCTCCACAATCAGTCCACGAAAAATCCTCGTCCCCCCGGTACAACCATCCGTCCGGTGCAGCGGTCTCAATGGCATCGAGTGATCCAGGAGCCGTTCGCGGGACGGGTGAGAACCCCCCACCGAGAACCGGAATACCCAGGGAGCGGAGCCGCCGCCCCCTGGAGTCGGAGGCCGGGCTCCGTCCTCCGGCGGTACCGCCACGCCGCTCGGCGACCAAGGGGGAACCGTTGCCGCAGACCCAATCCACCCCATCGACCTCCACGGCCCGCGCCAGGCCCGTGCCCGGCATGCGGGCACCAACCACCGGCTGCGCGTCCGACCACCACGGCGCCGGCCGACCCCGACCGGCCGTCGAGGTGAAGCGCTTCGAGACCACACACCTCGATGCCAAGCGCCTCGACACCAAGCGTCTTGACGCCGCGCTCCTCGACGCGAGGCACCTCGATACGAGGCGCGGTGGCCCGGGGCACGCCGACGCGGGGCACGTCGACGCGGGGCACGTCGAGCCGAAGCAGACCGAGACGGAACAGCAGGACGCACGGGGCGAATGGCTGCGGTTCGCCCCCGTACAGCCGCTGTTCCGGGCCCGGGCCGCCCAGCGACTCGCCGTCCTCGCCTACCACGGGGTCACCGACCACCGCTCCTTCGGCGCCCAGCTCGACCGACTGCGGCGACTCGCCACCCCGGTCTCGCTGGAAGCCGTCCTCCAGGCCGTCACCGAGCGGCGGCCGCTGCCGCCGCGCAGTGTCCTGGTCACCTTCGACGACGCCGACCGGAGCGTCCTCACCCACGCCCTGCCCGCCCTCGACGCGCGTGGCATCCCCGCCACCGCCTTCGTCATCTCCGAACTCATCGGCACCGAGCGCCCCTTCTGGTGGCACGAGGCCGACTTCCTCGCCCGCCACGGCGGCCGCGCCCGCTCACTCGACTGCGGCCACCCCTCCCAGCTGCTCCCCCGGCTCAAGGCCATGCCCGACCCGGACCGGCGCCGAAGCCTGCACGAACTGCGGGTCAGCGCCGACCGCCGGCCACCCCGCCAGGAACAGCTCACCCCCGCCGACCTGCTCGCCCTGCGGGACGGCGGCGTCGCCATCGGCAACCACACCCAGGGGCACCCGTGCCTCGGCCGCTGCGACGACGCCACCGTCCGCACCGAGATCACCGGCGCCCACGAAGCCCTCACCCACTGGCTCGGCGAACCCCCGATCGCCTTCGCCTACCCCGACGGCGGCCACGACCCCCGCGCCGAAACCGTTCTGCAGGAACTCGGCTACCGCCTCGGCTTCCTCTCCGACCACCGCCTCGGCCCCCGACTCCCCGCCCACCCCCTCCAGATCAGCCGCCTCCAGGTCGACTCCACCACCAGCACCCGCCGCTTCGACACCATCCTCTCCGGCCTCGAACCCGCCTACCGCCGCTGGCGCCGCCAAGAAGTCGCCTGACGGCCGACGGCGCTGTGTGGGGATCGACTCCCCACACAGCGCCGTCCCGTTCAGGCCATTTCCGCTCTTCGGCGCACTGCCGTCCAGGCATGCGGCGTGCCCCAACGGCACCGCCGGGGGCACCCGATTCAGCCACCTTGAGCGCGAGAAGTCGGGCTGTTCGACTTCCTACGTCGTAGTCCGCGCCGGAAGCGCCGCGGCCTCCCCAGGAAATGCCGTACCCACGGCCCGGGCTGGTTGGGGCAGCGCATACTCGTGCGGCTCCGTCGGCTTTCCGGGCCGGAGGCGCTCTGCGGGTGGGTCAGGCGGTGATGGGGGTGAGGGTGAGGCCCTGGGGATAGAGGGTGGCGGTGAGGGGCAGGGTGGCGGGGAGGCCGGCGTGCAGGACGGTGAGGGTGCCGGTGCCGGTGCGGGTGGGGTCGGCGACGCGGCGGAGGGCCTGGGCGGCGACGGCGTCGGCGGAGCCGAGGAGGGCGAGGGCCGGGGAGGCGGTGGGGGCGACGGCGGTGCGGATGCGGTCGGCGACGAGTTCGTAGTGGGTGCAGCCGAGGACGATCACGTCGGTGCCGTGCGGGGTGCGGGCGGCGGCGTCGGCGATGGCTGCGGTGATGGCGTCGTCGTCGCCGTGTTCGACGGCGTCCGCGAGGCCGGGGCACGCGACCTCGGTGACGTCCGCGGTGCCGCCGAAGTCGCGGATCAGCCCGCGCTGGTAGTCGCTGCCGGTGGTGGCCGGGGTGGCCCAGATGGCGACGCGGCCGCCGAGGGCGGCGGCGGGCTTGATCGCCGGGACGGTGCCGATGACGGGCAGGCCGGGCTCGAGTTCGGCGCGCAGGGTGGCGAGCGCGTGGACCGAGGCCGTGTTGCAGGCGATCACCAGGGCGTCGGGCTCCAGGGCGGCCGCGGCCCGGCAGCAGCCGAGCGCCAGTTCGGTGACCTCTTCGGGCGTGCGCGGCCCCCATGGCATCGAGGCCGGGTTGGAAGAGAGCACCAGATCGACGTCCGGGCGCAGCTTCCGAAGGGCGTCGGCGGCGGCCAGCAGGCCGATTCCGGAGTCCATCAGTGCGATCTTCACAGGGCAAGACTTTAGTCGATCCACCCGCCCCGGCCGGTTCTGCGGCAGACTGCCGGGGTGACCGTCCTGCTGTGGATCGCCGCGTTCTCCCTGCTGGTCTGGCTCTGGCTGGCGTGCTGCCACGGTCTGTTCTGGCGCACCGACGTCCGGCTGCCGCCGCGTCGTCCGCCGGTGCGGTGGCCGCAGGCGGTGATCGTGGTGCCGGCCCGGGACGAGGCGGCGGTGCTGCCGGTGAGCCTGCCGACGCTGCTGGCGCAGAAGTACCCGGGGCGGGCGCGGGTGATCCTGGTGGACGACCACAGTTCGGACGGCACCGGGGCGCTGGCCGCGGCGCTGCGGACGATGGACGGGCTGGAGCTGACCGTCACCACTCCTCCCCCGCTGCCGGCGGGCTGGACCGGCAAGCTGTGGGCGCTGCGGCACGGGGTGGAGCTGGCCGGTCCGGACGCCGAGTACCTGCTGCTGACGGACGCGGACATCGCGCACGGCCCGGATTCGCTGGCCGAGCTGGTGGCCGCCGCCGAGGGCAACGGGCTGGACCTGGTGTCACAGATGGCCCGGCTGCGGGTGGAGACCGGCTGGGAGCGGCTGATCGTTCCGGCGTTCGTGTACTTCTTCGCCCAGCTGTACCCCTTCCGCCGGAGCAACCGCCCCGGCTCCCGGACGGCGGCCGCGGCGGGCGGCTGCTCGCTGGTGCGGCGGGAGGCGCTGGAGCGTGCGGGCGGGGTGGCGGCGATCCGGGGGGCGGTGATCGACGACGTGTCGCTGGCCCGGGCGGTGAAGTCCTCGGGCGGGCGCACCTGGCTGGGGCTGGCCGGGGAGGTGGACAGCGTCCGCCCGTACCCGCGGCTGGAGCAGTTGTGGCGGATGGTGTCGCGCAGCGCGTACGCCCAGTTGCGGCACTCGCCGTTGCTGCTGCTCGGGACGGTGCTGGGGCTGGCGCTGGTGTACCTGGTGCCGCCGGTGGCGACGGTGGCCGGGCTGGTGGCGGGCGTGCCGCCGGTGGCGGTGGCGGGCGGGGCGGCCTGGGCGCTGATGGCCGGCACCTACCTGCCGATGGTCCGGTACTACGGGCAGCCGGCCGCGGCCGTGCTGCTGCTCCCGTTCACGGCCTCGCTGTACCTGCTGATGACGGTGGACTCGGCGGTGCGCCACTGGCGCGGCCGGGGCGCGGCCTGGAAGGGCCGGACGTACTCGCGGGTGTGAGCGGCACGAGCCGGTACGGGCGGGCACGGGCGGGCACGGCGGGCACGGGAAAACCGCGGGCGCGCCGGGCCGGTCGGATCCATACTGCTCGGATGGACCGTCAGCGGATCTCCCGGCTCGCCCACGCCCACCACCCGATCGCGGCGCCGTTGTCGGACGGGTCGGTCGCCCGCCTGCTGGACCGCGCGCTGGCCGGGCAGGAGACCGGCCGGGCGCTGGACCTCGGCTGCGGCGAGGGTGCCTGGCTGCTGCGGGCGCTGGCCGCGCGGCCGGCCTGGCGGGCCGTGGGGGTGGACGTGGACGCGGCTGCGCTGACCCGGGCCCGGGAGGCGGCGACCGCGCTCGGTGTGGAGCGCCGGATCGGCCTGCACCACCGGGACGCCCGGGAGTTCACCGACCGGGAGCCGTTCGACCTGGTGCTGTGCGTGGGCGCCACCCATGCCTTCGACGGGCTGCTGCCCACGCTCGCGGCGGCCCGTGAACTCCTCGCGCCGGGCGGCCGGTTGCTGGTCGGCGAGGGGTTCTGGGAGCGCGAGCCGTCCCGGGCCGCGCTGGACGGCCTGGGAGCCGTCCCGGAGGACTTCGCGGACCTGGCGACCACCACCGACCGGGTGCTCGCGGACGGCTGGACGCCGGTGTACGGGCACGTCAGCACGGCGCGGGAGTGGGACGACTACGAGTTCTCCTGGACGGGTTCGCTGGCCGGGTGGGCGCTGGACCACCCGGACCACCCGGATGCGGCGGCCGCCCGCGATGCCGCGGACCGCCACCGCACCGACTGGCTGCACGGCTACCGGGGGACGCTCGGGTTCGTCACCTACCTGCTGCGCCGCGACTGAACTCCCGGTCAGCAGCGACTACTTCTGCGTCCGCACGAGGAAGTCGTCGATCAGCGGGGCGATTTCGGGCAGCTTCTCCTCCAGCGCGAAGTGCCCGGTGTCGAACACGTGCAGTTCGGCCCCGGGCAGGTCGCGCAGGTAGGCACGGGCGCCGGCCTCGGTGAAGAACGGGTCGTTCCGGCCCCAGACCACCAGCGTGGGCGGCTGGTTGGCGCGCAGCCAGTCCTGCCAGTCCGGGTAGAGCTCGACGTTGGAGAAGTAGTCGAGGGCCAGTTCGACCTGGATGTCCTTGCGGCCGGGCAGGTCGAGGAAGTGCTGGTCGAGGGTCCAGCCGTCGGGGGCGACCAGGCTGGGGTCACCGGTGCCGCCCTCGTACTGGCTGCGGGTGATGTCCAGGGTGAGGATCGACCGGGCGGCCTCCTCGGCGCCGGGGACGCCGCGCCGATGGGCGATGAACTCCCTTGCCTGATCGGAGAGTCCCTCCTCGTAGGCGTTGCCGTTCTGGACCACCAGGCCGGTGATCCACTCCGGCCGGCGGGTGGCCAGGCGCAGGCCGACGGGTGCGCCGAAGTCGAAGACGTACAGCGCGAAGCGGTCCAGGCCGAGGGCGAGGCAGAAGCGCTCGATCACGTCGGCGAGGGTGTCGAAGCGGTACGGGAAGGCGTCGGGCGCCGGGCTGTCGCTGTTGCCGAAGCCCGGGTAGTCGGGGGCTATCAGCCGGTAGCGGGTGCCGAGCGCGTCGAGCAGCCGGGCGTACTGGTGCGAGGCGGAGGGGAAGCCGTGCAGCAGCAGGAGGACGGGGGCGTCTGCCGGGCCGGTCTCGCGGTAGAAGACGCGCAGGCCGTCGAGGTCGACGTGGCGGTGGTGGACGTGTGGGATCGTCAGCTCGCTCATGTTAACCATTAAACAGCATTTTAATGGTTAGGCAAGGGGTGTTCGAGCGAGCTGACCAGCCGTCATCCCGCAGTGGTGGTTCAGCGCTTCTGCAGCTGCTCCCGCTGCACCAGGTAGTCCAGCACCTCGGGCATCGCCTCCACGCCGCCGGCCTTGGTCGGGGAGGTGCGGTACTCGCCCTGGACGACCACGGTCGGCAGCTCGTTGATGCCGTAGCGGACGAACTGGGCGGCCGCGTCGTCCACCGACTGCCCGACCTCGGCGGAGCGGTAGACGGCGCCGAAGCGCAGGGCGTCGACGCCGTGGCGCACGGCCCAGTCGGTGGCGGCGGCCTCGGTGGTGAGGTCGGCGCGGTCGGTGTGGATCGAGCGGAAGGCGCTGGTCTGCAGCCGCTCGACCAGGCCGAGGCGCTCGAGCGTGTAGTACAGGCGCGCGTGGGCACGCTGCACGCCCTCGTCCGGGCTGCCCTGCCAGATCGCCGGGACCCGGCGCAGCGCGACGTCGGCGCGGTGCTTCTCGATCCAGGCCTGCAGCGGCTGCTCCAGCGCCTGAGAGTGGCTGCAGTCGTACCAGAAGAACTCGACGGCCTCGGTGCGGGCACTCTCACGCACCGGTTGCGGTCGGTCGATCCTGACGAACTGGGCGCCCTCGGACGGGGGTTGATGGGACAGCGCACCGGCCTGGACGGGGGATGCGGCGATCCCGGCGGCGACGGCGAGCAGGGCGGTGGACCGCAGCAGCGACTTCGAGTTCACACCGGGCAGTTTGCTGGTGACGGCCCGTTACCGACGAGTCGGTGCGGAACGGCGGGCCCGGATTCACCCGGACGGGCGTAGCTGGGCCCGCATCGGAGACGCCGTCGGCGTACTGGGCGGCGTCCGTCAGTTCGCGGGATCGGCCGTCCACACCTCGGCGACCAGCCGCTGCCAGTCGTCCACCACCGCGCCCAGCTCGAAGTGCTCCAGCGCGTGCGCCCGGGCGGCCGCGCCGAGGCCCGCACGGTTGCAGGCCAACACCTTGGCCAGCGCCTCGGCCAGCGCGAGCGGGTCGCCCGGGGCGACCAGCGCTCCGGTGGCACCGTCCCGGACCACCTCGCGCACCCAGCCGACGTCGGTGGCCACGGCCGGCACCCCGGCCAGGGCCGCTTCGATCAGCGCGCCGGGCACTCCCTCGCTGTCGCTGGTGAGCAACAGCGCGTCGGCGGCCCGGTAGAGCGGCGCCGGGTCGGGCAGCGGGCCGAGGAAGTGGGCGCGGGCGGCGGCCGGGTGCCGGGCCAGCGCCTCCAGCAGCGGCCCGTCCCCGGCGACGGCCATCCGGACGTCGGGCAGCCGGTCGAGCACGTCGAGGGCGAGGTCGAGCCGCTTCTCGGGGGATATCGCGCCGATCCAGGCGACCAGCAGGACGTCCGCCGGCAGGCCCAGGGCGTGCCGGGCTGCGCGCCGGTCGGCCCGGCCGTCGGCGGGCGGATAGCTTTCGGCCGCACGGGAGTTGGGGATCACCCGGACCTTGCCCTCGGGCAGCCCGAACTGCTCCTCCAGCACCTCGCGCGCCTCGTCGGTGAGCGTGGTGACGGCGGCGGCGCGGTGCATCAGGGCGCCGCCGCGCAGTCTGCGCAGCCGGTTGGCGGTCCAGTAGCGGGGGTGGCCGACGGAGACGTAGACGAAGGGGGTGCGGGTGCCGGCCAGGGCGAGGGCGCAGGTGGCCAGGGTGTCGGAGCCGTGGGCGAGCACGACATCGGCGGCGCGGGCGGCGGAGCGCAGCGCCCGCAGGGTGCTGGGGCGCAGGCGGCCGGGGCCGAGGACGGCGGCGGCCCGCAGCCGGGCGGTGTCGGGACAGCCCTCGCGGCAGGTCCCCGGAACGGCCGTCCCCGCGGTGCACACCCCCGACGCGGCCGCACCCGGCCGCGCGGACGGCACAGCCGGGTGCGGGGCGAGGGCGCACAGCGCGGAGGCCTGGCCCCGGCGGCGCAGTTCCCGGTGGAGGTCACGGGCGAAGTTCTGGGCGCCGCCCCGGCGTTCGTCGCTGATCAGGTGCAGGACACGCGGGCGGGCTCCGGCCGAGTCGGCCGCCGTATGGTCGGGCATGGACCGACCTTGGCACAGCGCTCCGTCCGGTACAGCCCCTTCGCGCAACCTGGCGGTGGCCCGCGTGCCCGCGCCCGTACACCCGGTGTGCGCTGAAGACCCGCCGTCGTGCGCCGGTTGCGACCGCCGTGCGCCCCGTCTCGCCCCCGCCGCTCCGCGGTGCCGCCCTCCGCCCCTCGTACGCCGCGTCGAGTACCGGCTCACACCATCGGGTGGGGAACGAGCCGCGCGACGCCGATGGACCGGTACGCGGAGGGCCCGCGCACCACCCGGGCGCGTCGGGTACGGGCCGGCGCCGGGGCCCGCCCGTACCGTCGGCCGGTTACGCGGATCGGGTGAACGCGGGTTGGACCTCGACCCCGACCGCTCGGCAGGATGTCCGGCCGGGGCGCCCCTTCTACTGCCCCGTCTCCCCCTTCCCCGCTCGGATTTGGAGTCACCCGGTGTTCAAGGGATTCCGCAGCTTCCTGCTGCGCGGAAACGTGGTGGACCTCGCGGTCGGCATCGTGATCGGCGCGGCCTTCACCGCCGTCGTCACCGGGTTCGTCAGCGCCTTCCTCACTCCGCTGGTCGGGGTCGCCACCGGTGCGGTCGGCGACTTCACCCAGAAGACCTTCGAGGTGGGCGGCGCCAAGTTCCCGTACGGCCTCTTCGTCAACGCCGTGATCGGGTTCGTGCTGGTCAGCGCGGTCATTTACTTCGCCGTGGTGGTACCGGTCGGCAAGCTGCAGGACCGCTTCGAGAGGTCCAAGCCCGCGCCGGCCGTCAAGGTGGACTGCCCGGAGTGCCTGAGCGCGATCCCGGCCGCCGCGACCCGCTGCTCGTTCTGCACCACCGAGGTCGCCGCCCGGCCCGGCCTGCCGGCGCAGTCCCAGGCACTGCAGTCGCACTGACGCCCCGAAGGCGACTTCCGGAACGCTCTCGCAGGACGTCCGGATCGCCCGCTCTGGGCACTGACGGGAAATTTATGCCCGAAACATTCACGAGCCCCCGCCACACCGTCGGCGGGGGCTCGAATGCGCCGGGCGCACGCCCCATCCGCAAAAGTTTCTCCATGGGGCCCCGGCCGTCAACCGGCCGGTAACCGCGCGGCCTTCCGGACGCTGCGTCCGGGCGCTGTTCGATCACTGACGGGGTGCCAGGGTTGTCCGGAACTGGGCGTCGTTATGTCCGTTCTTCCTACTTTCGAAACCTTTGTGCGAGCGAAGACTGTGTAAACACTCGAACTGCTCCCCCTCCCGCTCTCCTCAGCAGGCGCATTGTGGGCTTACCGTATGCCCCATGACCTCGCCCCGCTCCTACGACGGAGTCGGCTACCCCTCTCCGTCCTTCTCCTCCGGCACGCCGATCTACGACAGCCTCGTGGCTGAGCGCGGCGTCCCCCAGATCGCACCCATCAACGTGCCGGCCGCCCTGCCGCCGGCCCTGTCCTCCGGGTACGGATCCGGCCTCGGCCAGTCCTACGAGAACCGGTACGGCAACGGGTACGAGAGCGCCGGCAGCAACCTCCCCGCGCTGCCGCCCGCCCGCCTCGCCCTGGGCCCCGGCCCGAGCAGCGGCCCCTCCGCCGGCCCGGCCACGGCGTACATCCCAGCGCAGTCCGCGCCGGCGTACGCCTCCGCCCCGCAGCCGCCCGTCCCCGGTTACGGCGCCCCCCAGCCGTACCAGCGGCCGCAGCCCGCCGCCCCGGCCTTCGCCCAGACCGCCAGCGGCGGCTACCAGCCGACCGGCGGCCAGAGCTTCGGCGGCCAGAACACCTTCATCGGCCAGGGCGGCCAGCAGACCTTCGGCGCGCAGCCGACCGGCGGACCGGCCGGTTTCGGCCAGGGCCAGCCCGGCGGCCTCCCGCAGGGCGGTCCGCAGAGCTTCGGCGGCCAGCAGTCCTTCGGCGGTCCGAACCCGGCCGGCCCCGGCTTCCAGGGCCAGGGCAGCGACCAGGGCTTCGGCGGCGCCCAGCTGCGCCCGGCCATGGCGCCGGTCGCACCGGTCCGCCCGATGCAGCCGCAGCGCCCGGGCCCGTACGCCGAGCCCGGCGGCTACCAGCAGGGCGGCTACCAGCCGCAGGGCCAGGGCTACTGAGCACTGCCACCAAGGGCCGACCCCACCGGCCCGCACCCGCACCACCTGAGCACCACCCGGCGACCCCTGAACGCCGGGCGAACGGAGAAACGGGTCATCCACGGACCGCCCGGAACGCCCCCCACGGCGTACCGGGCGGTCCGTGCGCATACGGGCCCCCGGTGCTCGAAGCGCATCCGGGGCCGCAGCGGCCGAAGCGCCTCCCGGGGCCGTGCGTCCGGCCGCATCGCTGCTGGCAGGATGGGGGAATGCACCTCACCGGACTCCATGTCTACCCCGTCAAGTCGATGTACCGTCTGAGCCCCGACACCGCCGCGGTCCACCCCTGGGGTCTGGCCGGAGACCGCCGCTGGATGCTCGCCGATCCCACCGGACGCTTCGTCAGCCAGCGCGAGAACGCCGCGCTCGGGCAGATCCGGGTCCGCCCGCTGCCCGACGGTGCACTCGCGCTGACCGCCCCCGACGGCTCCCGGATCGAGGTCGCCGCCCCCGCCGTCACCACCGGGGACCCGGTCGCCGAGGTCGAGGTCTGGGGCACCCGCTTCCGCGCCGTCGAGGCCGCCAAGGAGGCGCACCTGTGGATCGCCGAACACCTCGGCGACTACCGCCTGGTGCACCTGGACGACCCGCGCGCCCGGCCCGTCGACCCGGAGTACGGCGAGCCCGGCGAGACCGTCTCGATGGCCGACGGCTTCCCGCTGCTGCTCACCACCACCGCCTCGCTGGACCGGCTCAACGAGCTGATCGCCGCCGAGCACCCGGACGGCCACGAGACCCTGCCGATGGAGCGCTTCCGCCCCAACGTGGTGGTCGGCGGCTCCGAGCCCTGGGCCGAGGACGGCTGGCGCCGGATCCGGATCGGCGCGCTCACCTTCAGGGTGGTCAAGCCCTGCGGCCGCTGCGTGGTCACCACCACCGACCAGGAGAGCGGTGAGCGGCGCGGCCCCGAGCCGCTGCGCACCCTGGCCCGGCACCACAAGCTGTTGCGCAAGGCCGCGTTCGGGCAGAACCTGATCCCCGAGCGGCCGGCCGGCGTCGAGGGCGACGTGCTGGGCACGCTGCGCCTCGGCGACGACGTCCAGGTGCTGGAGGACGGCGCACACTGGCCCGCCGACGGGCGCTGAGCCACCACCGCCCCTGGCCGGAGTTCCGCGTGCGGCCCGCCTTGTACGGAACTCCGGCTGTGCGCGCTCGTTGAAACAAGTGGTCGGAACCTGTGGCCGCGGTGGGCGCCCCCGGTGTCCGCGCGGCGACGGGCCGCCGGATCACCCGTCCCGGCGGGCCGGGACGGGCGGACGGACCACCGCCGGGGCGCGCTACGGTGGGCGGACGGCCCGCGCACCCCGCGCCCACGGCCCGTTGATCGCCGGCACGACGAAGGTGGGGACGACAGACCGTCATGGCTGAGCACAGGGTCCGGGTCACTCAGGACAGCGCATCCCGCTGGCGTCGCCGCGCGGGCGAGTACGACACGCTCGCGGAGGCCCTGGCGGCCGCCGAGCCGGGCGACACCGTGACCGTCCGGCCGGGCACCTTCCGGGAGAACGTCCTGCTGGACAAGCCGGTGACGATCGTCCCGGCCCAGGGCCCGGGCACCGTCCGGATCGAACCGGCCTCCGGGGTGGCGATCACCGTCACCGCCGCCGCGACCGTGAAGGATCTGGTGGTCGAGGGCGGGGACAGCTCCACCCCGGCCGTCCTGGTCACCGGACCGCAGGCGACGCCCGCGTTCAGCGGCTGCCGGGTCGAGACCCGCTCCGCCACCGGCATCGAGATCAGCGACGGTGCCCGGCCGACCCTGCGCGGCTGCGTGGTCGCCAACCCGGGCGGGCTCGGGCTGCGGCTGCGCGGCGAGGGAACCGCCGCCGCCTTCGAGGACTGCGAGGTCGCCGCGGCCGGCCAGGCCGGGCTCGCCGTCCTCGGCGGGGCGACCGCCGCACTGGACCGCTGCCGGGTGCACCACACCTCCGGCGCCGGGGTGCTGCTCTCCGACCCGGACAGCGCTGCCGAGCTCACCGGCTGCGAGATCTACGAGATCCGCGGCAGCGGCGTGCAGGCCGAGGCGCAGGCGGGCGGACGGCTGGTCGACTGCGACATCCACCGGGTCACCGGCAACGGCCTGACCCTGGACGGCGAGGCCGAACTGGTGCTCACCGGCTGCCGGGTGCACGACCTGCCGGAGAACGGCGCCGACCTGCGCGGACGCGCCAGGCTCAGCCTCGTCCACAGCACCGTGCGGGACTTCGGACGCGGGGCGCTGTCGGTCTGGGACCAGGGCACCGAGGCGGTCGCCGAGTCCTGCCAGATCCACGGCTCCACCGGCGAGTACCCGGCGCTGTGGGTCAGCGACGGCGCCAAGGTCACCCTCACCGACTGCTCGCTGCACGACCTGCCGGACGCGCTGTTCGTCCTCGACCGCGACTCCGCCGCCGTCGCCCAGGGCTGCTCGTTCAGCCGGATCCGCAGCTCGGCGGTCTCGGTCAGCGGCGGAGCCACCGTCACGCTGGCCTCCTGCCGGGTACAGGAGGCCGGGACCGGGCTCTGGTTCCGCGACCACGGCAGCGGCGGGCTGCTCACCGACTGCGAGATCTCCGACGTCGCCACCGGGGTGATCGTCACCAAGGGCGCCGACCCGGTGCTGCGCGAATGCACCGTGCGGGCGAGCACCGACGCCGGGGTGTACGTCTCGGCGCAGGGGCGGGGCACCTTCGAGGACTGCCGGGTCTCGCACGGCAAGGGCTTCGGCTTCCACATCATCGACGGGTGCCGCACCCAGCTCATCCGGTGCCGGGCGGAGCAGAACGAGCGGGCCGGATTCGAATTCTCCGAACCGGGACCGGTCGCCGAGGGGTGCACCTCGGACGACGTGGCACCGGCCGCCCCCGCGGGCGCGAAGACCTCCGGACTGCCGGAGTTGCCGAACCCTCGGGCCTCCCAACTGGCCGCCGCCACGCCCGCGTTGACCGCCGCGTCGATGCCCTCGGCGGCCTCTGCTGTCTCGGGGACATCGGCGGCTTCGGCGGCTTCGGCCGCGACCGCCGCGATCGGGCCGATCCCGAACTGCCGGCCGGCCGACGAGGCGCTCGCCGAGCTGGACTCGCTGGTCGGACTGGCCACGGTGAAGCAGGAGGTGCGCACCCTGATCGACCTGATCTCGGTCGGCCGGCGCCGCCGCCAGGCCGGGCTCAAGGCACCCTCGCTGCGCCGCCACCTGGTCTTCACCGGCGCCCCGGGCACCGGCAAGACCACCGTCGCCCGGCTCTACGGCGAGATCCTCGCCTCCCTCGGGGTGCTCCAGCGCGGGCACCTGGTCGAGGTGGCCCGGGTCGACCTGGTCGGCGAGCACATCGGGTCCACCGCGATCCGCACCGCCGCCGCCTTCGACCGGGCGCGCGGCGGGGTGCTCTTCATCGACGAGGCGTACGCGCTCGCCCCCGAGGACGGCGCGCGGGACTTCGGGCGCGAGGCGATCGACACCCTGGTCAAGCTGATGGAGGACCACCGGGACGAGGTGGTCGTCATCGTGGCGGGCTACACCGCCGAGATGGAGCGCTTCCTGTCTGCCAACCCCGGTGTCTCGTCGCGGTTCTCACGCACCATCACGTTTCCCGACTACACGGCGGACGAGCTGCTGGAGATCGCCCGGGCGCAGTGCGCGGAGCACGAGTACGCGCTCTCCGAGGCGGCCGAGGGCGCACTGCTGGAGCACTTCGCCCGGCTGGAGCGCGGCCCCAACTTCGGCAACGGGCGCACCGCGCGGCAGGTGTTCGAGACCATGGTCGAGCGGCACGCGGTGCGGGTGGCGGCCCTGGCCGACCCGTCCACGGAGGAGCTGCAGCTGCTGGTCCCGGCGGACCTGCCGGGGGTGCCGCTGCCGTAGGGGGCGGGGAACTCCCCGACGGCAGCGGACCGTTGGGTGCACATGAGCATGCTGTTGACGGGCGCGGCGGGCGGATTGCTGTTACCGGCCGGATTGGTGGTGCTGTTCTTCCTCGGCGCGGTGGTACGGCGGTTCGGCAGCCGGCCGATGGCGGGCGGACCGGGCACGGCTGCGGGCGGACGGGGCGCGGGCGGACGGGGCGCGGGAGCGACCGCGACGGAGGAGTTGCACGCGCTGCTCTACCCGAGCAAGCGCGTGCAGTTGGAGCAGCGGCGGGTCGAACTGGTGCTGCGGGACGACGAGCACGACGGTGCGCCGAAGCGCACGGGGATCGACCTCGCGGGTGGGCGGGCGGTGATCCGGCGGCGGACGGGTGACAGCTGACTGGCGACAGCTGACGATGACAGATAACGGATAACAGAATCTGAAATCTGTCATCCGTTATCTGTTTTCTGTTACCTGTCTTCTGTCAGTTGTCAGCCCGTCCAGGCGCCGCCCGCCAGGAAGGACTCCATCGCGGCTCGGTACGGCGCGATGTCGATCCGCTCACCGGCCAGCCAGTCGTCCGAGTAGTACTTGTCCAGGTAGCGGTCCCCCGGGTCGCAGATCAGGGTGACCACGCTGCCCGTCCGCCCGGCCGCCCGCATCTCGGCGACGATCCGCAGCGCGCTCCACAGCCCCGTCCCGGTGGAGGCCCCGGCCTTCTTCCCGAGCACCTGCTCCAGCACCCGCACCGCGGCGATCGACGCGGCGTCCGGCACCTTCATCATCCGGTCGACCGCCCCGGCCACGAAGCTCGGCTCCATCCGGGGCCGCCCGATGCCCTCGATCCGGGAACCGCTCCCGCAGACCGCGTCCGGATCATGGTTGACCCAGCCGTCGAAGAAGCAGGAGTTCTCCGGGTCCGCGACGCAGATCCGGGTGTCGTACTGCATGTAGTGCACGTACCGGGCGATGGTCGCCGAGGTGCCGCCCGTCCCGGCGGTGGCGACGATCCAGGTCGGCTCGGGGTGCGGCTCCAGGCGCAGCTGGGCGAAGACCGACTCGGCGATGTTGTTGTTGCCGCGCCAGTCGGTGGCCCGCTCGGCGTAGGTGAACTGGTCCATGTAGTGCCCGCCGGTCTCCTCGGCGAGCTGGGCGGAGGCCTCGTACACCTCGTCCGAGCGCTCGACCAGGTGGCACTCGCCGCCGTGGAACTCGATCAGGTCGATCTTGGCCTGGCTGGTGCTCTTGGCCATGACCGCGATGAACGGCACCCCGATCAGCTGGGCGAAGTACGCCTCGGAGACGGCGGTGGAGCCACTGGAGGCCTCGATCACCGGCTTGCCGGGGCGGATCCAGCCGTTGCAGAGCCCGTACAGGAACAGCGAGCGGGCGAGGCGGTGCTTGAGCGAGCCGGTCGGGTGGGTGGACTCGTCCTTGAGGTAGAGGTCGATCCCCCACTCGGCCGGCAGCGGGAAGCGCAGCAGGTGGGTGTCGGCGGAGCGGTTGGCATCGGCCTGGACCTTGCGCACCGCTTCCTTGAGCCAGGCCCGGTAGTTCGGGTCCGAGCGGTCGACGTCGACGGTCGGCTCGATGCCGAGGCTCACACCGGACTGGGTGCTCATGGTCACTACTCCCTCATTGCGGCCCCCCGCTGCTCACTACGAGTGTACGAGGGTCACGATAAGTGACCGTTTTCAAAGGCCCAGCTTCCGCTTATCGTCCTCGGGCCGCGCCCCCGGCGCTACACCGGCACCGCCTGCGGGTCCGCCAGGTACGGGCCCCAGCCGAGCTCGGCCGCGCCCGCGAGCGCGCCGTGCGCCAGCTCCGCGCCGACGATCGGCACCCGACCGCTGCGCCCCCACAGGCTCCGCTCGGCGACCACCGCGCGCAGCCGGTCGGGGGCGGCCTCCAGGAGGTCGAGGTGGAGTCCGCTGAGCACCACCCGGTCCGGGTTGAGGATGTTGGCGACCCCGGCCAGTCCGAGCCCTAGCCGGTCGATCACGTGCTCGACCGCCGCCCGCGCCCGCTCGTCGGTGGCGGCCGCCCAGCACAGTTCGCGCGCCTGGTCGAGCAGCGGGCGCCCCGGCTCCGGGGTGAGGCCGGCGGCGGCGAACAGCGCGTCGGGGTCGGTCTCGGAGTTGAGGCAGCCCCGGTTGCCGCACACGCACGGACGGCCCTGCGGGTCGACGGTGAGGTGGCCGACCTCCAGGGCGAGCCCGGCACTGCCGGTGTGCAGGTGGCCGTCGATCACCAGGGCGCCGCCGACGCCGCGGTGGCCGGAGGTGACGAAGAGCAGGTGGCGGGCGCCGCGCCCGGCGCCGTGCCGGTACTCGGCGAGCGCGGCGAGGTTGGCGTCGTTGGCGATGGCGGTGGGCAGCGGGTGCACCGCCATCGGGCCGTGGTCGGCACGGCCGACCTCGACGTCGTACAGGTCGGCGACCGGGGTGCCGCTGGGCCAGGCGAAGTGCAGCGCGGCGAGCGCGGTGCCGTCCGGCTCGGTGACCGGGTTGGGCAGCGCGAGCGCGGCCGCCAGGCAGCGGCGGCTGGTCGAGCGGGCCAGTTCGGCACCCGCCTGGGCGACGGCGCGCAGCATCCGGACCGGGTCGGTGGCGGCGGGCAGCGGCAGGTGGACCGGCGGGTCGAGGAGTCCGCCGAGGCCGGCCAGGGTGACGCTCAGCCCGTCGGCGTGGATCTGGCCGGCGATCACGACCGGGCCCTGGGGGTCGATCGCCAGCCGGTGCGAGGGGCGGCCGCGACCGCCACCGGCCGGGCGCGAGTCGACGGTGATCAGGCCGAGCGCCTCCAGCTCGGCCGTGACCGCGCCGGCGGTGGCCCGGGTGACGTCCAGCGCGCGGGTGAGCGCGGAACGGGTGGGCGTCTGGCCGGTGTGGATCAGCGAGAGCGCGGGGCCGAGCAGCGTCCGACCGCGGTCGGGGGCCGCGCGACGGTGGGCGTCGCGCTGCGCGTCGGGGTCGGTCCCGGAGCGGGGCCGTGGGCTTGATGGTGAGAGCTGCACGCCCCTATTGTGGCTTTGTGCCGCTTCGAAACAAAATCCGTTCCCACCGCCACGCCGACGGCTCCTCCCCCCAGTCTCGCAGCACACCCCCGGCGCCCGACAGACCCTGGAGCGCCGCACGGCTCGCACTCACCGCCTTCTTCGCTGTCGACGGCTTCCTGTTCGCCGCCTGGGTCGTGCGCATCCCGGACGTCCGGAGCCAGGTCAGCGCCTCGCACAGCGCCCTCGGGCTCGCCCTGCTCTGCCTGTCCATCGGCGGCGTCGCCACCATGCCGGTGGTCGGCCGGCTCTGCCTCCGGTACGGCTCGCGGCCGGTCACCGTCGGCTCGCTCACCTTGGTGAGCCTCGCCGCGCCGCTGCCCGCGCACGCCCACTCGGTGTACTCGCTCGGCGGCGCGCTGCTGCTGTTCGGCGCCGGGAACGGCGGCGCCAACGTCGCCATGAACAGCGCCGCCGTCGACCTGGTGGCGCAGCTGCGACGGCCCGTCATGCCCAGCTTCCACGCCGGGTACAGCCTGGGCGGACTGGTCGGCGCGGGGTTCGGCGGGCTGCTCGCCGACCGGTTGACCACCGCGTGGGCGCTCGCGCTCGGCGGGCTGCTGGGGCTGGCGGTCACCGTCGGCGCGGGCGTCGTACTGCTGCGCAGCCCGGCTGCGCCAGTGGTCGCACCGGAGCGCAGCGGCGCCGGTGCCGGGGCCGGCGACGGGGCCGGCGACGGGGCCGGCGACAGGGCCGCCACGGGAAGTGCCGAGAACTCCACGGACCGCCCGGCCGGGAGGCACATCCGGCTGCTGGTGCTGATGCTGGGACTCACGGCGCTGTGCACGGCGTACGGCGAGGGTGCCATCGCCGACTGGACCACGCTCCACCTGACCGACGACGTGCACGCGAGCGCGGGGACGGCCGCCGCCGGGTACGCCGCGTACGCCTTCGCCATGACCAGTGGGCGGGTGGGTGGCACGTGGCTGTCCATACGGCTCGGGCAGAACCGGCTGATGCTGCTCGGCGGGCTGACCGCAGCGGCCGGCATGCTGGTCGCCGCCCTGGCCCCGGCGGTGCCGCTGGCCATCGGCGGGTTCATCCTGGTCGGCCTGGGGCTGGCCAATCTGTTCCCGCTCGCGATCGCACGCGCCGGTGCGGCGGGCGGACCGCAGGGCGTCGCGCTCGCCTCGACGCTCGGGTACGGCGGAATGCTGATCGGGCCGGTGGTGATCGGCTTCCTCGCCGACGCGGCGGGACTGCCGCTGGCGTTCACCACGGTCGCGGTCGCGGCCACGACGGCGGCCCTGCTGCCGCTGGCGGTCAGGCGGCGCGGGTGACGGCTGACAGATGACAGCGAACGGATAACAGATTTCATCATCTGTCATCCGTCCGCTGTTACCTACCCCCGCCGCCTGCCCCGCCCTGTCCCGCCCCACCCCGCCCCTGACGGATCCGCCCCACAAGTGGCAGGATGCGACCCCATGACCACCACCGGACGCATCCAGGTACTGCGGGCGAGCGAGCGCCCGGCCACTCCGTGGCTCAACGGGGGCGGGGTGACCAGGGAGGTCGCCGGGCTCCCCGCCGGGGCCGGGCTGAACGACTTCGACTGGCGGGTGAGCCTCGCCGACGTGGCCTCGGCCGGGCCCTTCTCGCGGTTCCCCGGGATCGACCGGGTGATCACCCTGATCGAGGGCGCGGGCATGGCGCTCACGGTGGACGGCGTCGAGCAGTCGGTCGACGCCCCGCTTCGCCCGTTCGCCTTTTCCGGCGACGCCACCACCGACTGCCGGCTGCTGGGCGGTCCGGTGGTGGACTTCAATGTGATGACCCGCCGCGGCCGGGTCGAGGCCACGGTGGACCTGGTCGCCGAGCCCACCGCCGTCCAGGTCCCGCCCGCCGCGACCGTCCTGCTGGTCTGCCTCGCCGGTTCGGCTGCCGTCGACGGCACCGAACTGACCCGCTACGACGCCGCGTTGCTCGACGCACCCGGCACCCACCAGCTGCGGCCCGACGGGGTCACGGCCGTCATCACCTTCCGCACCGCCGCCACCACCGCAACCGCCGCCACCACCGCAACCGCCGCCACCGCCGAACGCTGAGCAATGCACTGCCCGTGCCCCCGGAGCACCCGGAGACACGGGCAACGGCGCCCGCCGCGCGGACGGCGGCCCGTCAGCCGCAGAACACCGGCGTGGCATGCGCCGGGTCCAGGGCGTTGGTCACCAGGTGCAGCGCCGTCGGCGAGAACGCGATCGCCACATGCTCGGCCAGCGTGACCGGGCAGTGGTCCTGGAGCACCTCGTTGTCCACGTCCGGCCCGTTCAGGAACTGGGTCCGCCACGGTGTGACGACCTCGTCGTACACGGTCGAGATCACCGTGTAGTGCACGCCCGGCACGGTGTCCGGCCGCGAGGCCATGGTGGTGTTGAAGTCGGAGCCCACCGCCTGGTCACGGCAGGCCTGGCAGACGGTGTAGATCAGGTCGGCCACCCCGGGGAAGTACGGCGCCAGCTTGGTGATCCCGTCAAGGGTCGTGCCGTGGTTGGACGGCGCCAGGCCGATCAGCTTGTCCACCTTCGAAGCCCCGCCGAGGAACTTCAGGTAGTAGTTCGGCAGCATGCCGCCCTGCGAGTGCCCGACGATGTCGACCTTGGCCGCACCGGTCGCGGTCCTCACCAGGTCGACGAAGTGGGCGAGTTGGGCCGCCGAGGCGGGCACCGCCCCGAGGCCGCCGATCGGCAGCAGCAGGCCGCTGCCGGTGGAGGTGATGCCGGGGATGGTGCCGTAGTCGAGGGCGAAGACGCAGTACCCGAGGCCCTTCAGCAGCGGGGAGAGCGCCAGCCAGTTCTCGTAGCGGTTGGCGAAGGTGCCGTGCACCAGCACCACCGGGTCGGGGTGTGCGGCGGACGGTCGGCAGCTCCAGTCGTTGGCGCCGGGCGGCGAGGCCACCGCGTCGCCGTCGGGCGGGAGTTCGGTCGCTGCGGCGACGGCCGGGGCCGCCGCGGGCGCCGCAGCAGCGGGCGCCGCAGCCGCACCGACCAGCAGCGCGCCCGCCAGCACGGCCGCGCCGAAGGCTCCACGGAGCCGACAGCGCAGGGGAGTTGAGGAGAAGCGGAGAAGTGGGGTTCTCAACTGTTGCCTCCACAGCCGAAGTTTGTTACCAACAGGTAACCCGAGTGGCTCAATCATGCGGTCGCCCCTCCGGCCCGGCCCTTGGGCGTTCCCCAGACCTGGACGGTGTTCTCTGTGACCGGTCACAACGCACCCCACTGCACCCCCACGACCCACCCCGCCGCAGTGCCCACGACCCGCCCCGCCGCAGTGCCCACGACCCACCCGACCAGCTCCCCCGCAGACGCGGCCGACCACCCCGCCCAGTGGCGCGTCCCGGTGATCGGCGGCCTCCCGGCCGACCAGCGACTCCTCGGCGGTGTCCGCGAGTTGGCCACGAGCGTGGTCGCCGCGCTGCTGGACCGCGTGCCGGTCTACCGCCGCCTCCCCCGCGAGCAGCTCACCGGCGAGCTCACCCGGGACACCGAGCGCCGCATCCGCGCCCTCGCCCACGCCGTCCGCACCGGACTCCCCGCCCCCGCCCAGGAGTTCACCGCCGTCCGGGAGACCGCCGCACGCCGCGCCGAGGAGGGTCTGCCGCTGGACGCCGTCCTGCTCGCCCACCACCTCGGGCTGGAGGTCTGCTGGGAGTTCCTCACCCGGGACGCCCATGCCGGTGACGCCGCCGACCTGCTGCTGCTCAACCGCCTGCTGCTCGACCAGCTCCGCCGGGCCGCCACCGCCGCCTGCGCCGGCTACCTGGACGGGCAGCGTTCGGCCGGCGACCGACGCTCCACCGCCCGACAGTCCCTGCTCACCGCGCTGCTCGCCGGCACCCCCGCCGAGGAGGCCGCCGCCCGGGCCGGGACGGAGCTTCCGGCCGGCTACGCCGTGCTCTGCCTGTCCCTCGCCGACCACCCGGACGAGCACTCCCCCGGCATCGACCCGGGCATCGCCGCCCGCCGCAAGCTCCGCCGCTTCGGCGCCGAACTCGACCACCGCACCCGGCAGTCCGCGCTCACCGCGCTCACCCCCTCGGGCGGGCTGGTGCTCGTCCCGCTCGACGCTCCGCCGGACCGGTCCGCCGATCCGTCCGACGGGACAGTCACAGAGGACGTATGGCCCCAGCTCGCCGCCGCCCTCGCCGTCGCGGCCCGAGCCGCCGATGTCCCCGTACTGGCCGGAGCGGCTGCCGCAGTACCGGCCGAGGTGCCCGGCGCCGCCGCGCTCGCGTACGAAGTCCTGGACGTGGCACGGGCGTTCGGCCGCCCGCCCGGGCTGCACCGACTGGACGACGTACTGCTGGAGTACCAGTTGACCCGGCCCAGCCGGGCCCGCTCCCGGCTCGCCGCACTGCTCGAACCGCTCGTCGACGGCGGAGAGTTGCTCACCACCCTGCGCACCCACCTGGCCGGCGGCCTCAACCGCCGCCACACCGCGAGCGCTCTGCACCTGCACCCGAACACCGTCGACTACCGGCTGCGCCGGATCGCCGTCCTCACCGGCCTGGACCCGGCCCGCCCGGCCGACGTCCTGCGGATCACCGCCGCCATCGCCGCGAGGACGGCCGAAGCGGCCCCGCCGGCCCGATAGCTGCCCAGGACGGCCACACAGAAGAGCACCCGCGCCGACCACGGCGCGGGTGCCACTGTCAGCCCGGAATCAGCAACCGATCCAGCCGCGGGTGACCACCCACTGGTCCAGCTTGGCCCAGGTCTGCGGGCCGACGACGGTGTCCTGGTAGAGGCCGGTGCAACGCTGGAACTTCGCGACGGCCGCGTCAGTCGCGTCGCCCCAGACCCCGTCCACGTCCAGCGGTGCGCTCGCGTTGGGGGAGTACACGACGTGGTTCAGCTCGCACTGGAGCTGCTTCACCGCGTCCCCGGTGGCACGGTAGCTGAGCGTGGGCTCGGAGTTGGTGTAGCCGCAGTACTGCGAGGCCTGCGCCGACGCGGCCGGCGCGGTCACGATCCCGGCAGCCAGCACGATTCCGGCGGTGATGAGGCCACCCGCGAGACGGTTGGATGCAAGACGGTTGCGCATGAGGGTCCCCCGTTGATCGGTTCCATGGAATTGCTCGATGAGATTCGAACAAACGGCACCATAGTCGACAGATCGTCAGGAATCGGGAGCGCCTGCCTAAAAGATCGACAAAAGGATCCTCAGCCCTGCTCGCCCGGCAACCGCAGGTCCCACCCGACCAGGGCGCGCAGCTGCTCCGCCGTCACCCCGTCCGGCACCGGCCGGGGCGGTTCGTGGCGCAGCGGCGGCTGCCAGCCCTCCTCCTCGGTCCAGCGGCGGACCACCTTGGCCGGGGCCCCGGCGACCACACTGTGGTCGGGCACCTCGCCGCGCACCACCGCGCCCGCCGCGACCACCACGTTGCGTCCGATCCGCGCCCCCGGCATGATCACCGCGCCGGTGCCGATCCAGCTGCCCGCGCCGATCTCCACCGGCTCGTTGCGCGGCCACTGCTTGCCGATCGGCAGCCCGGTGTCCCGGTACTCGTGCGCCTGGTCGCTGACGTACACGCCGGGGCCGGTCCAGACATCGTCGCCGATGACGATCGACTGGTGGCCGACGATGTGGCTGTCCCGGCCGATCACGCAGCCGCCGCCGATCCGCACGATCGGCTCCGGCCCGAGGTCGAGCCCCGGCAGGAAGCCCGCGCTGATGGTGACCCGCTCGCCGATGATCGAGAACGGTCCGATGGTGATCCACTGCTCGTTGAACACCGCCCCGAGCGGGAAGGCGAGGGTCGTGCCGTCGCCCAGCTCGCCGAACCGGTACGGGCCCGGGTTCCGGTTGGTGACCGCGCCGGTCCGCTGCATCCAGCGCCAGCCCCGGTGGACGAGGCGTCCGGCGGCCCGGCGGCCACCGGCCCGGACGGCGGAGAGGAGGGAACGGGTTATCGGCATGCGCTCACGTTACCGGCCCGTAGGGTCCGCCCGTCCGCCGGGAGGCCGACGTCACACCCGTCCCGGCACCGCCCCGCCCAGCCTCCTGCGCACCGGCTCCACGGCCGTCCGAAACCCGCCACCGCTGTCGGACTTCGATGAAAGACTCCGCCCCATGGAAATCTCCGAGCACATCGACGCGCTGCGCCGCGAGGGCGCCCTACTGGCCGACGCCGCCGCCCGCACCGACCTCACCGCCCCCGTCCCGACCTGCCCGGACTGGCGGCTGGGCGACCTGGTGCGGCACGTCGGCCAGGTCCACCGCTGGGCCGCCGCCTACCCGTCGAAGGGCCTGCGAGCGCCGCTGGACGAGGCCGGCCGGCAGGCCGTCATCGGCCCGGATCCCTCGGACGCCGAGCTGCTCGACTGGTTCCGCGACGGCCACGCCGCGCTGGTGACGGTGCTGTCCGAGGCCCCGGCCGAGGTCGAGTGCTGGAGCTTCCTGCCCGCGCCCAGCCCGCTGGCCTTCTGGGCCCGGCGCCAGGCGCAGGAGACCGCCGTCCACCGCTTCGACGCCGACGCGGCAGCCGGCTCGCCGGGCCCGGCCGTGGACACCACGCTCGCCCTGGACGGCGTCGACGAGCTGCTGCGCGGCTTCATGCTCCGCGGCCGACCGAAGGTCCACAGCGACAGCGACAGTCGGCGCACCGTCCAGGTCCGGACGACCGACGGCCCGGGCTCCTGGCACCTGACCCTGTCCCGCGAGCCGCTCATCGTCACCACGGAGGAGCACCCCGAACCGGCCGACCTGACCATCAGCGGCCCGTCCCGCGAGCTCTACCTGCTGCTCTGGAACCGGCTGACGGTCGAACAGGCCGAGCAGGGGGGCCAGTCCGGGCGGGTCGAGTTCAGCGGCGACCGGGCGCTGCTCGACCTCTGGCGGGACAACGCGGCGATCCGCTGACCCACACCGACCCGCCCGCCCGGTCACCGGCCGGGCGGGCGGGTCGGCCGAGAATCGCCGGCCGTCCGGCTCAGCGCACCCAGGCAGCCGGCCGCTTCTCCAGGAACGCCCGCATCCCCTCCTGCGCCTCGGCCGACCCGAACAGCCGCGCCGACAGCTGCACCAGCTCGTCCGCGTCCCGCTGGAAGGACCGCACCACCTCGGCGTTGGCCAGCCGCTTCGACTCCGCCAGCCCCTGCGGCGAGCCCTGGCGCAGCGCGTCCAGCAGGCCCTTCAGCACCACGCCGGTGTCCTCGGTCGACTCGGCGGCCTGGGTGATCAGCCCGATCCGGGCCGCCTCGGCGGCGTCGAAGACCTCGCCGGTGAGGTAGTAGCGGGAGGCGGCGCGCGGCTCCAGCTTGGGGCGCAGCGGCAGCGAGATGACGGCGGGCGCGAGGCCGAGGCGGACCTCGGTGAAGGCGAAGGTCGCGGCCGGTCCGGCGACGGCGAGGTCCGCCGCGCCGATCAGACCGAGGCCGCCGGCCCGGGCGTGCCCGTCGACCACGGCGATCACCGGCTTGGTGCAGTCCACGATCGCCTTCTGCAGCTCGACCAGGCCGCGCGGGCCCACCGTCGGGTCCGCGCCGGTGGCCTCGGAGAGGTCCGCGCCCGCGCAGAACACCTTGCCGGTGTGGGTGAGCACCACCGCGCGGACGTCCCGGTTCGCCGCGGCCACCGCCAGTCCGGCGTGCAGCTCGGACATCAGGCGGGAGGAGAGCGCGTTGCGGTTGTGCGGCGAGTCGAGGGTGAGCGTGGTGACGGCGTCGGCGGTGGTGACGCGGACGAGGGGCTCTGCGCTGGTCATCGGCGTGGGCCTGCCTTCCGGCTGAGGGTGGGTCGGACTGCGGGCGCGGTCCGGGGTTCCCGGACGGCGCCCGCACGACTCTGGCACGCCCACCCGCCCCGCGGCCAGAGCCAACCGCGGCCCGGCGGACCACAGCGCCCGGCGGCCGGACGGAAAACCGCTGGTCGCGGCTGTCCTCCGCCGGGCAGCATGGGCGCCATGACCACCACGCACCTCACCCACATCACCGAGCCGCCCGGCGTCGCCCCCGGGACGGGCTACACCCAGGTCGTCACCGGCAGCGGCCGGCTGGTCCAGGTCTCCGGGCAGGTCGCCTTCGACGAGCACCGGAACCTGGTCGGCGCGGGTGACCCGAAGGCCCAGGCCCGCCAGGTCTTCGAGAACCTGCGCCGCTGCCTGGCCGCCGCCGGGGCGGACTTCTCCGACGTCGTCAAGTTCACCTTCTTCATGACCGACATCGCCCACCTCGCGGCGATCCGGGAGGCCCGGGACGAGTACCTGGGCGACCTGCCGCTCCCGGCCGCCTCCGCGATGCAGGTCGCGGCGCTGTTCCGGCCGGACGTGCTGATCGAGATCGAGGCGATGGCGATCGTCCAGGAGTAGTCACGGCCCGGCACCAGGGGCGCGCCGCGTCACGCGGCCCGCAGCCGTGCGTCCCGCCGTCCGGCACCCTGATGAGCTCGCCCGACACCGGGCTCAACTAGCCGACCCCGTAAGGAAAGCAGGGCCGGCGCTCCTCCCGAACCGGAGGAGCGCCGGCCCCACCGACGCCATGAGGGCCAGGAACCGCTACCGCGCGGCCATCGCCATCAGCTTGCGCGCCGCCCGGTTCTGCCGCAGCAACTGCGCGAAGGTCGTGTGCCCCTGGGTGGTCCGGGCGAACGCCCGCCACGCCGCCGGCACCAGGCAGACCGCCGCGTGGAACAGGTACGGCCGCCGCTCGAAGGCGCCCAGCAGCTGCTTGCCCGCGCGCATCTCCACGCCCAGCCCGGCCTTGACCGCGAACGCGTAGTTCAGCGCCTCGCGCCGCACCGACGCCGCGTCGCCCGCCTCCGCGACCCGCACCGCCCACTCGCCGGCCAGTCGGCCCGAGCGCAGCGCGTACGAGATGCCCTCACGGGTCCACGGCTCCAGCAGCCCGGCCGCGTCCCCGGCGACCAGCACCCGACCGCGGGAGAGCGGCGAGTCCTCGGCCCGGCAGCGGGTCAGGTGGCCGGACTCGACCCGAGGGGCGAAGCCGGACAGGCCCAACCGCCGGATGTAGTCGGCGAGGTACTGCTTGGTCCGCTCGCCGTCGCCGCGCGCCGAGATGACGCCCACGGTCAGGCTGCTGGTCTCGGTCTTCGGGAACACCCAGCCGTAACTGCCGGGCAGCGGGCCCCAGTCGAGGTGGATCCGGCCCGACCAGTCGGCGGCGACCTGCGGCGGCACCGGGATCTCGGCCTCCAGACCGAGGTCGATCTGGTCGAAGGTGACGCCCACGTGCCGGGCGATCCGGCTGGCGCTGCCGTCCGCGCCGACCACCGCACGGGCTTCAAAGCTGCGCCCGTCAGCCGCCGTCACCAGCGCCGTCCGGTGCTCGCCGCCGCGCTGCTCGACCCCGGTGACGGTCACCCCGGTGACCAGCACCGCCCCGGCCTGCTTGGCCGCCTGCACCAGGCGCAGGTCGAACTCGTCCCGGTTGACCAGCCCGAACAGCATCCGCCGGGCGCGGCGCGTCCGGGTGTACCGGCCGTCGTAGGCGAAGGTGACGGCGGACACCCGGTCCTGCAGCGGCAGTTCGAAGTTCGGCGGCAGGCTGTCCCGGGAGGGGCCGATGATGCCGCCGCCGCAGGTCTTGTAGCGGGGGTGCTCGGCCTTGTCGAGCAGCAGCACCCGGCGGCCCTGCGCGGCGGCGGCGTACGCGGCCGAGGCCCCGGCCGGTCCGGCGCCGACCACCACGACGTCCCAGACGCCGTCCTGCGGCAGGGGCGCCTCGTCGAGCGGGCCGTCCTCGCCCAGAGGCGGGCTGTCGAGCGGGCTACGGGAATCGGGGCTTCCGGAGTCAGTCACGACCAGCAATCCTATGCGTCCCTCCGCCGCCCCGGACGCAGCACCACCCACCGACCCGGAAGCTCTCTCGAAGCTCCCCGAACCGCTCAGCCTATGATCGGCAGTACCCCAATCGATCTCCTCCGCCCGTACCACCCCCCGGGCGGACCCGTCCCCCTCGGAGCACCGATGTCACAGCCCCTGGCCGACGCCGTCCGGTCCCTGATGGACCGTGCCCGCACCGACCTCGCCGAGCTGGTCGCCTTCCCGTCGGTCGCCGACCCGCGCCAGTTCCCGGTCGAGGAGTGCCAGAAGGCCGCCCAGTGGGTCGCCGACGCCTTCGCCGCCGAGGGCCTGGGCAACATCCAGCTGCTGGACACCCCGGACGGCACCCAGTCCGTCTACGGCGAACTGCCCGGACCGGAGGGCGCCCCGACCGTCCTGCTCTACTCGCACTACGACGTCCAGCCCCCGCTCGACGAGGACGCCTGGCTCAGCCCCGCCTTCGAACTGACCGAGCGTGACGGCCGCTGGTACGGGCGCGGCGCGGCCGATTGCAAGGGCAACATCCTGATGCACCTGACCGCCCTGCGGGCGCTGCGCCAGGTGTACGGGGACGGCTACCCGGTCAGCCTGAAGATCATCGTGGAGGGTTCGGAGGAGCAGGGCACCGGCGGCCTGGAGCGCTACGCCGAGGCCCACCCGGAGCTACTCGCCGCCGACGTGATCGTGATCGGCGACACCGGCAACTTCGCCCCCGGCCTGCCCACCGTGACCGCCTCGCTGCGCGGCATGACGGTCGTCGAGGCCTCGATCACCACCCTGGCCGGCAACCTGCACTCCGGTGCCTTCGGCGGCGCCGCCCCGGACGCGCTGCAGTCCCTGGTCCGGGTGCTCGCCTCGCTGCACGACGAGAACGGCGACGTCGCGGTCGCCGGGCTGGCCGCCGACCAGACCTGGGAGGGCGTGCAGTACCCGGAGGAGCAGTTCCGCGCCGACGCCAAGGTGGTCGACGGCGTGGCCCTGACCGGCACCGGCACCGTCGCCGACCGCCTCTGGGCCCGCCCGTCCGTCACCGTCCTCGGCATCGACGCCCCGCCGGTGATCGGCGCCACCTCCTCGGTGCAGGCCGCCGCCAAGGCGCTGATCAGCCTGCGCGTCCCGCCGGGCATGAGCTCGGACGCCGCCCAGGACGCCCTGGTCGCCCACCTGGAGGCGCAGGTCCCGCTCGGCGCCCGGCTCACGATCGAGCGCCAGGGCAACGGTGCCCCGTTCCGCGCCGACACCGACGGCCCGGCCTACGAGGCGATGGCCGAGGCGATGGCCGAGGCCTTCGGCACCCCGATGGTCACGTCCGGCGAGGGCGGCTCGATCCCGCTCTGCAACACCCTGCGCTCGCTCTACCCGCAGGCCGAGATCGTACTGATCGGCGTCGAGGAGCCGACCACCCAGATCCACGCCGTCAACGAGAGCGTCGATCCGCAGGAGCTGGAGCGGATGGCCCTCACCGAGGCCCTGTTCCTCCGCCGCTACGCCGAACTGCGCTCCAGCTGACGCGAGTTCGCACCGGTCCCGGGCCGCCCGCCACGCCACCGGCGGGCGGCCGCGACCACCGCCGCGTAGCCGACCGCACCCACCGCGAGCCCGGCCCCGGCACCGAAGCACACCTCCGGGACGAGGTTGCGCCGCAGCGGGCTCAGCCGGTGCAGCACCCCGGCCGCCGTCGCCGCGCCCACCGCCGCGGTGGCCAGCCGCCGGGTCCGCGGCGCGAGCCGTACGGCCGGGCGCACCGGCTCGACGGCCCGGACCGCGCGCGCCGCCCAGCCGCCCATCGCGGCCAGCGCGAGCGCCGAACTCCCGTACTGCAGCGCCTCGTAGACCGGGACGCCGGCCACCTTCCGGTCCAGTACGGGCAGCAGCCGCACGCCCAGCCGGCCGCCGTGGGTGAACGCGTCCCAGCCGACGTGGGTGGCCGCGCCGACGGCCGCCGAGGCCAGGAACCACGCCGCGTCGACGCCCCGAAGGCCGCCCGCACCCACACCTCCGGGCCGCCGGACCGTCAGCGCCTCCGCGCCGCCCGCCCAGCGCTCGGGCAGCAGCCCCACCAGCGGCGCCCGAAACAGACCGTGCCACCCCGCCACCAGCGCACCGGCGATCGCCACGTCCAGCGTCGGCACCGCCCACCAGGCGTGCGTCAGGCCGCCGTGCCCGTACACCCCGGGCAGCAGCGACTCGGCGAAGAACGGCACGTCGGGCGCCATCGACCCGGCCACCAACGCCGAGGCCACCAACGGCCCGCGCTCCCCGGCGGCACGCAGCAGGGGCAGGACGGCGGCGGGATGGCTCAACGTGAACGGCATGCCCCCATCCTGACGCCCCCACCGCCCGCCCGACCAACCGGGGCGCCCCGCCCCGGTCCGCCGCGTCGGCTCTCCGCGTCGGTCCTCCG
Source organism: Kitasatospora sp. NPDC053057 (assembly GCF_044546945.1). Classification (NCBI taxonomy): domain Bacteria; kingdom Bacillati; phylum Actinomycetota; class Actinomycetes; order Kitasatosporales; family Streptomycetaceae; genus Kitasatospora; species Kitasatospora sp. NPDC053057. The sequence goes on from NZ_JBITZP010000038.1 coordinate 72,154, forward strand.
CGTCGCGCCTACACGGCGTCCGCCGTGCTGGCCAGGCCGAGCGCCACCCGGCTCCCCGCCTCCAGGTACCGCAGCTCCCCGCTCCGCCGGGCGTCCAGCGCGGCGGCGAGGCGCCGGTAGCGGCTCGGCGGCAGCAGGTCGGCCGCCTCGTCCAGCGTGACGAACCGGCAGCCGCGCAGTTCCTCCTGCTGCAGCAGCAGGTTCTGCCGGCCCGTATCGTCCAGCAGCCCGCCGTCGTACATCAGCCGCAGGCCGCCGCGGCGCGGGCCGGTGCGCGGCTCCCAGTCGACGGCGAGCAGGCGCAGCACCGAGGGGTCGAGCCGCAGCCCCAGCTCCTCGGCGGTCTCGCGCAGGGCGGCGTCGGTGGGGGCCTCGCCGCGTTCGACCACACCGCCGGGGAAGTCCCAGTCGGGCTTGTAGACCGGGTCGACGAGCAGCACCCGGTCCTGCTCGTCGAAGAACAGCACGGCCGAGGCCACGGTGTCCCCGGTCGGGTCCGGGGCCTGGACGATCGGGCAGCGCGCGTCGCCGACCCGGACCAGCTCGGCTATCCGGTGCGCGGTCTCGCGCGGGGTGAGCGCGCTGGTGTCGAGCATCCGGGCGTCGCCGACCAGCCAGCGGCGGGCGGCCCGGTAGCGGGGCAGGTGTTCGAAGCACCAGGTACGGACCCGCTCGCTGGCCTCCGGGTCGCCCGGGCACTCCTCGCGGTGCGCGATGCGGTCGCGCAGGATCGTTTCTTCGGGGTCCAGGACGAAGTGGTGCACCGCGATCCCGTGCGCGGCGAGGTCGCCGAAGATCTCGTCCCGGTAGTCCTCTCTGAGTAGCGTCATCGGCACCACCAACGGGCCGCCGACCTCGCCGATCAGCGCGGCCGCCGTCTCGGGCACGAGCCGGCGCCAGGCCGCGAGGTCCTGGAAGTCGGACACCGTGGCCAGCCGGTCGGCCGGGAGCATCCGGCGCAGTCCGAAGCCCACCAGCTCGGGATCGAAGAGCACGCTCCCGGGCAGCAGTTCCACCAGCTCGCGGCAGGCGCTCGTCTTGCCCGCCCCGAATGTGCCATTGACCCAGACGATCACAACGTCCCCTGCCCTCGACTTGCCCCGGTGCTGTTCGCACCGGGCAGCGCCCCCGTCGGCCGAACCAGCGCCACCCGTGGTGGTACCCGCGCGATGCCGCTCCCCAAAACTGCTCGACGCGCCCGCCCACGCGCCCCTGCCCGCCCCTTGACAGGGGCATGTGCCCAGGCCACGGGCCCGGTACGGACATATGCGAACGGCCGACATCAAAGCCGCACCCTGCGGCCACCCCTTGCGCACAGGAAGTCGGACCGGCCGACTTCCGGCGCGCACCCCACCCGTACGCCGCTCGCGCCGCCCCTGCGCCGCCCCACGCCCCTCCCCACCCCCCGCCCGACCGCTCTCCGCCCTCCGCCCTCCGCCCGCTTCGGCGCGTACCCCTTGCGCCGCCCGCGCCCCGACACGTACAGAGGAACGATGAAGCTGCTCCCCGCCGGCCGGGTCATCGTCATCGGCTCGGTCAACACCGACCGGATCCTGCGCTGCCCCGTGCTCCCCGCGCCCGGCGAGACCGTCCTCGCCGCCGACGAGACCCGGGGGTTCGGCGGCAAGGGCGCCAACCAGGCGGTGGCGGCGGCCCGGATGGGGGCCACGACCCACCTGGTCGCCAAGGTCGGGCGCGATGCCGACGGCGAGGCGGCGCTCGCCGATCTGCGCGGCGCGCAGGTCGAGACGGGCGCCGTGCACACCCAGCCCGATGCGCCCACCGGTCAGGCGATCGTCATGGTCGACCCTTCCGGCGAGAACAGCATCGTGGTCGTCCCCGGCGCCAACGCCCGGCTGACCCCGGACGAGGTCACCGCCGCCCTGGCCCGGCTCCACCTGCTCCCGGTCGACGTCGTGCTCACCAGCAACGAGGTCCCCGCCGAGTGCATCCGCGCCACCGCCGCCGCCCTGCCCGCCGCGGGCCCGAACGGCGGCACCCGCTGGCTGCACAACACCGCCCCGGCGGGCGATCTGCCCGGTCCCGGCCCAACCGGCCGCCGCCCCCTGGTGGTGGCCAACGCCGTCGAGGCCCGCCAGCTCACCGGCGCCGCGACCGCCGCCGAGGCCGCCCACGCCCTCGCCCGGCTGGCCGAGGGGGCGGTGGTCACCCTCGGCGGTGAGGGCGCGCTGGTCGTCACCGGGGAAGGACTCACCCGACTGCCCGCGCCCGCCGTCCGGGTGGTCGACACCACCGGCGCCGGCGACGTGTTCTGCGGCGCGCTCGCCGCCCGGCTCGCCCGGGGCGCGGCCCTCCCCGAGGCCGCCGCCACCGCCGTGGCCGCCGGGGCGTTCGCCGTCACCGCGCTCGGCGCCCGCGGCGCGCTCCCCCGCCCGGCCGACCTCTGACCGGCCGACCTCTGACCGGCGCTGCGGGGCGCCCGGCCCGCAGGCCCGGGCGCCCCGCACGGGTGCGCTACGGCCGTCCCATGAACGCCGGGTAGTACCCCTTGCTGATCCCCGAGATCCGGACCCGCGTCCCGGGCCGCGCCGCCTCCACGTACTGGTTGTTACCGAGGTAGATCGCCACGTGCTGGATGCCCCGTGCGGTCCCGTCCGGCGACCAGAACAGCAGGTCACCGCGGCGCAGCTGGCTCGCCTTGATCGGCGTGGTGGCCGCGTACTGGTCGTTGGCGACCCGCGGCAGGGCGATGCCGCCGCGCCGGAAGGACTGCTGCACCAGGCCCGAGCAGTCGTACCCGTCGGGCCCGTTGCCTGCGGTCCGGAACGGCTTGCCCAGCTGGGCGAGCGCGTACTGCACCGCGGCCTCGACCCCGCGGTCCTCCGCCACCGAGCCGCTGGAGGCGCCGCCCGAGGAGCCGGACGAGGACGAGGAGCCACCGGTCCGCTGCAGGTAGACGTCGTAGTGGGAGGTCCAGCGCCACTCCCCCTTGCTGTTCTCGAACCAGTACCGGGAGCCGTCCCAGCCCTGCTTGATCCCGCCGTTCGAGGACTTCGACGAGGACGTCGACGACGACGTGGACGAGGACGTGGACTTCGAGGAGGACGTCGCCCCGCCGGTCCGCGCCACGTACACGCTGTAGTGGCTGGTCCAGCGCCACTGTCCCTGGCTGTTCTTGAACCAGTACCGCGAGCCGTCCCACCCGGCGTGCGCCGGCGCCCGCTCGGCCACGGCGGGGCTCACGCCGGTGCCGAGGCCGATCGCCCCCGCGCCGACCGCGATCACGGCCGCCATGCCTAGCCCCCGGCGGATCCGCCCGGCCCGCGCGGGGCGGGCGGCGGTGGCGGAACGCGCGTCGGTGGCGGGGGCGTGCTGCCCGGTCGGTTCGTCGGCGGCATCCGGCGCGCTGGTGTTGACGGTGGTCATCCTGCTGACTTCCTTCACTGCTGCGAACGCACTGCGGCGTACGGCCGCCGAACGGGCGGCTGCGGAAACTGCTGCGGACACGCGGTACGCCCCGGCACAGCCGGTTCGTACGGCTCGGCAGATCCCCGTCCGACGTGCCGCGGCCTCCGGCCGTGCGACCGGAAGCCGCGGCATCTCGCCCAGGGATTCAGTTCTGCCTGCGTGTCACGTTAGGCACGCGTCCGCTCACTGCGCGCAGTGGAGTGAGCCAAAGGAAGGTTTCCGGGCGAGTGAACCGACGGTGCATCAGGGTGAGCATCCGTCACCGGAGGCCGTCCCGACGCCCCCTCAGCAGCGGCCTACGGCCTCCGCCAGTAGCTGTTTCTTAAGCACCTTCCCCAGGGCGTTCCTGGGCAGTTCGGGCACCAGGACGACCCGGCGCGGCCGCTTGTGCACCGAGAGCCGCTCCGCCACGAATGCCGTCAGCTGTTCCCCCGTCACGGCGCCGTCCGGGATGACGTACGCGACGATCGCCTGCCCGAGGTCCTCGTCCGGCGCGCCGACCACCGCCGCGTCGGCGACCGCCGGATGGTCGCGCAGCGCGGCCTCCACCTCGCCCGCGCCGATCCGGTAGCCGCCGCTCTTGATCAGGTCCACCGAGGCGCGGCCGACGATCCGGTGGAAGCCGTCCGCCCCGATCACGGCGACGTCCCCGGTGCGGAACCAGCCGTCCGCCGTCCAGGCCTCGGCGTCGGCGTCCGGCCGGTTGAGGTAGCCGCTGAACAGCGTGGGGCCGGAGACCTGCAGCTCACCGACGCTCTCCCCGTCGTACGGCACCGGCTCGCCGTCCTCGCCGACCAGCCGGGTGCGCACCCCCTCCAGCGGCAGCCCGACGCTGCCGGGTCGCCGCTCACCGTCCGCCCGGGTGCTGACGGTGATCAGCGACTCGGTCATCCCGTAGCGCTCGATCGGGGCGTGCCCGGTGAGCGCCGCCAGCTTCTCGAACACCGGCACGGGCAGCGGGGCGCTGCCGGAGACCAGCAGCCGGGCCGAGGCCAGCCGCCCGGCCGCCTCCTGGTCCGCCGCCAGCCGGGACCACACGGTGGGCACGCCGAAGTACAGGCTGCCGTCCGCCGCCGCGTACCCCGCCGGGGTGGGCCGGCCGGTGTGCACCAGCCGACTGCCGGTGCGCAGGGCGCCGAGCACGCCGAGTAGCAGGCCGTGCACGTGGAACAGCGGCAGGCCGTGGACGAGGGTGTCCTCGGCGGTCCACTGCCAGGCGGCGGCGAGGGCGTCCAGGTCGGCGGCGATCGCCGCGCGCCGGATCACCGCGCCCTTGGGTGCGCCGGTGGTGCCCGAGGTGTAGAGCACGAAGCCGGTCGCATCGGCGGCCGGCTCGGCGTACGTGGTCGCCGAGCGCTCGGCGGGGTCGACGGGCAGGGCCGCCACCGACGCTCCGTCGGGCGCGGCCTCCCCGGCGGCGTGCGCCAGCAGCGCCGCACCCGAGTCGCGCAGGATGTGCTCGCGCTCCTTGGGGCCCGAGTCGGGCGGCAGCGGCACCACCGGGACGCCCGCCAGCAGACCGCCGACCACGGCGGTGACCGTCTCCACGGTGGGCCGGGCGAGCACGGCGAGCGCGGGAGCCCCGGCCACCCGGTCGGCCACCGCGGTCGCCGCGCCCAACAGCTCCTCCCGGGACAGCGCCCGGCCGTCGATCCGCAGCGCGTCGGCCGCGTCGCCGCGGTCGCCCTGAAGTGCCGTCAGCAGTGCCATGCTTCCGTCCTCGCCCTCGTCCTCGCCCTGATCGCGCCGCAGGCTCCCGCGCCCGGCCGCCGTCGGGCCGACTCTACGGGCCGGCGCGGCGCTCCCTCCGGAGCGGGGGGCGGAAACGGCGGAGGGCGCGGCACCGAGCACCCGGTGCCACGCCCTCCGGTCCATGGGACCGGTCGGATCAGCCCTTGCGGGCCTTCACCTCGGTGGTGAGCTGCGGCAGCACCGCGAAGAGGTCGCCGACCACGCCGTAGTCGACCAGCTCGAAGATCGGGGCCTCGGGGTCCTTGTTGACGGCCACGATGGTCTTCGAGGTCTGCATGCCGGCCCGGTGCTGGATGGCGCCGGAGATGCCCGCCGCGATGTAGAGCTGCGGGGAGACCTGCTTGCCGGTCTGGCCGACCTGGTTGCTGTGCGGGTACCAGCCGGCATCGACGGCGGCACGCGAGGCACCGACGGCCGCGCCCAGCGCGTCCGCGAGCTCCTCGACCACGCCGAAGCCCTCGGCGGCACCGACACCACGGCCGCCGGAGACCACGATGGCGGCCTCGGTCAGCTCCGGGCGGCCGGTCGAGACGCGCGGGGTGCGCGAGGTGACCTTGGCGGCGTTGCCGGTGAACTCCACCGACACGTTCTCGACGGCGCCGGCGGCCGGAGCGGCCTCCGGGGCGACGGCGTTCGGCTTGACGGTGATGACCGGCGCGCCCTTGGTGACCTTGGACTTCACCTGGAAGGACGCGGCGAACACCGACTGGGTGGCGACCGGACCGCCGTCGCCGGCCTCCAGGTCGACGGCGTCGGTGATGATGCCGGAGCCGATCCGCAGCGCGACGCGCGCGGCGACCTCCTTGCCCTCGCCGGAGGACGTCACCAGCACGGCGGCCGGGGACACCGTCTTGGCGATCTGGGCCAGGGCGTCCACCTTGGGGACGACCAGCTGGTCGGCGAACTCGGCGCCCTCCGCGACGTACACCTTGGCGGCGCCGAACTCGGCGGCCTTGGCGGCGATGTCGGCGGCCGCGGCACCGGCGCCCAGGACGACGGCGGACGGCTCGCCGATGCGGCGGGCCAGGGTCAGCAGTTCGAGGGCCGGCTTGCGGACCGCACCCTCGGCGTGGTCCACCAGAACCAGGATCTCAGCCATGATTCGTTGCTCCTGATCGATCGTTGGATGCGCTGACGGGCGGGACTAGATGAACTTCTGGTCGGCGAGGAAGGCGGCGAGCTGCTTGCCGCCCTCGCCCTCGTCCTTGACGACCGTGCCCGCGGTACGCGCCGGAC
>NZ_JBITZP010000039.1:0-44703 GCF_044546945.1 Kitasatospora sp. NPDC053057
GGCTCCCAGTAGACGACTGGGTTGATAGGCCGGATATGGAAGCCCTGTGAGGGGTGGAGTTGACCGGTACTAATAGGCCGAGGGCTTGTCCTCAGACGCTCGCGTTCACTGTGTGGTTCCCGGGTAGCGAACAGCTATCGCCGGCGAACAAGAAACACTTATTCAACTGAAAAGTGTGTTTCGCTGAATACCCGATAGGGTTTCGGTGGTCATAGCGTGAGGGAAACGCCCGGTTACATTCCGAACCCGGAAGCTAAGCCTCGCAGCGCCGATGGTACTGCAGGGGGGACCCTGTGGGAGAGTAGGACGCCGCCGAACAATTATTCAAGGCCGCGGCCCCAGCGATTCGCTGGGGCCGCGGCCTTTTTGTGTTTTGCGAACTTGCACGAGACCGGCAGACCGGGACTTCCGCCCAGACGCGGACGCTTCCGACATGCCGGACAATGGAGATGGTGCGCGGCCAGGAGGCCGGCGCCGATACCGCGTGACGGCACTGATGTTGCTCGGTCCGCGCGGTGGAGCTGAAGCAGCAGAAGGAGTCACCAGGATGTCGAACCAGCCCGAGGGCCGTCCCGAGCGTCGATCGGACGACGGCCGAGGCTACGAGCCCCGGTCCCGTGGGGGCGGGTCGAACGACCGTGGCGGCTCCCGTCGTGACGATCGTGATGACCGTCCGCGTCGTGACGACCGTCCGTCGTACCGCGACCGTGATGACCGCGGTGGCGACCGCGGTGGTTTCCGTCGCGATGACCGTCCGCAGGGTGGCGGTTTCAACCGTGACCGTGGCGACCGCCCCCAGGGTGGTGGCTTCAACCGCGACCGCGACGACCGTGGCGGCTTCCGTCGCGACGACCGGCCCCAGGGCGGCGGCTTCCGTCGTGACGACCGCCCCGGTGGCTTCCGTCGTGACGACCGCCCCGGTGGCTTCCGTCGTGACGACCGTGATGACCGTCCGCGTCGTGACGACCGTCCGCACGGTGGCGGCTTCAACCGCGACCGTGACGACCGTGGCGGCGACCGCGGTGGTTTCCGTCGTGACGACCGTCCGCAGGGTGGCGGTTTCAACCGTGACCGTGGCGACCGCCCCCAGGGTGGTGGCTTCCGTCGTGATGACCGCCCCTCCGGCTTCAACCGCGACCGTGACGACCGCGGTGGCGACCGTGGCGGCTTCCGTCGTGACGACCGCCCCGGTGGCTTCCGCCGCGATGACCGTGACGACCGTCCGCGTCGTGACGACCGTCCGCACGGCGGCGGCTTCACCCGTGACCGCGACGACCGTGGCGGCTTCCGTCGCGATGACCGTCCGCAGGGTGGCGGTTTCAACCGTGACCGTGGCGACCGCCCCCAGGGCGGTGGCTTCCGCCGGGACGACCGTCCGCAGGGCGGCTTCCGTGACCGCGATGACCGCGGTGGCGACCGTGGCGGCTTCCGTCGCGATGACCGTCCGCAGGGTGGCGGTTTCAACCGTGACCGTGGCGACCGCCCCCAGGGTGGTGGCTTCAACCGCGACCGCGACGACCGTGGCGGCTTCCGTCGCGACGACCGGCCCCAGGGTGGCGGCTTCCGTCGTGACGACCGCCCCGGTGGCTTCCGTCGTGACGACCGTGACGACCGTCCGCACGGCGGCGGCTTCACCCGCGACCGCGACGACCGTGGCGGCGACCGCGGTGGTTTCCGACGTGACGACCGCCCCTCCGGCTTCACCCGCGACCGCGATGACCGCGGTGGTGACCGTGGCGGCTTCCGCCGCGACGACCGCCCCTCCGGCTTCACCCGCGACCGCGACGACCGCGGTGGCGACCGTGGCGGCTTCCGTCGTGACGACCGTGGCGGCGACCGCGGTGGTTTCCGTCGGGACGACCGCCAGGGTGGCGGCGGCTTCCGCCGTGACGACCGTCCGTCGTACCGCGACCGCCGGGACGACCGCGGCGGCGACCGCGACCGTCGGGACTATGACGACCGTCGCGGCAACTACGAGCCGGTCAAGCGCCTGCCGATCCCGGAGGACGTCACCGGCTTCGAGCTGGACGCGGACGTGCGCCAGGAGCTCAAGAGCCTGCCCAAGACCCTCGCGGACGATGTCGCCCGCAACCTGGTGATGGTGGCCCGCCTGCTCGACGGCGAGCCGGAGGAGGCCTACCAGTACTCGCGCGTCGCGCTGCGACTGGCGTCCCGCGTGGCCGCCGTCCGCGAGGCGGCCGGGTTCGCCTCGTACATGACGCAGCGGTACTCCGAGGCGCTGACCGAGTTCCGCGCCGCCCGTCGGATGACCGGCCGTGCCGACCTGTGGCCCGTGATGGCCGACTGCGAGCGCGGTCTGGGCCGTCCGGAGCGGGCGCTGGCGATGGCCGGTGAGCCGGAGGTGAAGCAGCTGGACAAGGCCGGCCAGGTCGAGATGCGCCTGGTGGCGGCCGGTGCCCGCAGCGACATGGAGCAGTTCGACGCCGCCGTCGTCACCCTGCAGAGCCCGGAGCTGGCCTCCAGCACCGTGCACTCGTGGACCGCTCGTCTGCGGTACGCCTACGCCGAGGCGCTGATCGCGGCCGGCCGTGGCGACGAGGCCCGTGACTGGTTCGCCAAGGCGGCCGAGGCCGACACCGACGGTTCGACCAACGCCTCGGAGCGTCTGGCCGAGATCGACGGCGTGGAGTTCACCGACGCGCTCGACCCGGAGCTGGCCGAGGACGACGCCGAGCAGGCCGACGCCCCGGCGAAGAAGCGCGGCGGCGACAACTCCGACGACCGGGTGATCTTCGAGGACGAGGAGGACGTCGAGGAGTACTACGACGAGGACGACCTCGAGATCGACGAGGAGTTCGACGGCGTGATGCCCGAGCGTGCCGAGGACGCCAAGGCGGACGAGGCCGAGAAGGCCGAGAAGTCCGACGAGGCCGAGGCCAAGGGCGACGCCCAGGCCTGAGCGCCCTGAAACACCGTGAGGCCCTGCCGTTCCCGGAGGAACGGCGGGGTCTCACGGCGTTCGGGCCTCTGCTACCCCAGCGGAAGGCTGCGCAGCACCAATCCGGTGGCCGGCTTCGGGCCGAACGAGGTCGACTTGCGCGGCATGGTGACGCCCTGCTCGGCCAGCCGCCGCACCACGCTCTCCCGGACGGGGTGGAGCAGGACGGCGGTCCCGCCGGCGCGGGCGGCCTCGCGCTCGGCGGCCGCGGCGGTGTGCAGGTAGCCGATGTCGTCGGGGCCGTCGGGGACGTGCCACGTGTGGTCGAGCAGGGTGGCGTGCAGCACGGTGGCGTCCAGGTGTCGCCACTCCTCGGGCCGGTCGTGCGGCACGGTCGCGTCGAGCAGGGCCTCCTCGGGCTCGCTGAGCAGCCAGAAGACACCGTCGCCGCCGGTGAGGACGAAGCCGTTGCCGCCGTGCCGCTTCTGCTCGGCGAGCGCCTGGAGGGCGGCGGGCAGCGGGCCGGGGACCTCCTTGACCTTCCACTGGTCGCCGAGCTTCTCCAGCGCCTCGGCCACCGGCAGCCGGTACAGCACGCGGTGGATGGCCCGGACCCGCAGTGGGTAGCGGGCGGTGTCCACCAGCAGCACCATGCCGCGGTCCCACGGGCTGCGCGGCAGGTGGCGGTGCTCGCGCTGGAGCCGCAGGTACATCGCCCACCGGTGGTGGCCGTCGGCGATCAGGGCCCGGCAGGTGGCCAGGTCGCGGCTGATCTCGCCGAGCAGGACGGGGTCGGTGACGGCCCACAGGCGGTGGTGGGTGCCGTCGCTGGTCGTGGTGGAGAGCAGCGGCGCGCCCTCGACCGTCCGCTCGATGACGCCGGAGGCGCCGCCGTTGCCCCGGTAGGTGAGCAGCAGCGGTTCGAGGTTGGCCCGGGTGGTGCGCATCAGCCCGACCCGGTCGGCGACCGGCCGGGGCATGACGTCCTCGTGGGGGAGGACGACGCCGACCTCGGGGCCGCTCACCGCCAGGGCGCCGATCAGGCCGCGCTGGAGCAGTTCGGGCGCGTCGCCGCTGCCGGGGACCCGCTGCTCGTAGACGTAGATCGCCGGTTCGGGGTCGGCGGCGAGGATGCCCTCGCGCTGCCAGCCGGTCAGCAGCCGGGCGGCGTGCCGGTACTTGGTGTCGCGGTCGGGGCGGTCGCCGGCGTCCTCGGGCTCGGGCCGGGGCAGGATCAGCCGGACCACGTTGTGCGGGTCGGCCGTCTCCAGGTCCAGCCGGCGCCCCGGGTCGACGACGTCGTACGGCGGGGACATCACCGCGGCCAGCGCGCCGACCCGGTCGGGGACGTAGCGCAGGCCACGGAAGGGGGACAGGGACAGGCCTGCGGTGGCGACGTGCCCGGGGTCACCGGGGCCGCCCACGGGAGTCTCGACTCCGTCTTCTGCACTGGGTGTGCTCATTCTGGGCATCGTAACCGGGTACGCGTTGTTGAGAGATCGGAATGCCCGCGCCGAGCGGTGGGGCGGGTGTGCGGACGAGGGCGAGGTACGGCATGCAGGACGGGCAGGAACGGGTGGACGGCGGCGTGCCGGGCGAGCAGCCGCCGACAGGGGGCGTCCCGGCCCAGGGGCGTTCCGGGGAGCCCGTGGGGGACGTCTACGACTGGTTCCGCCGGGGCGCGAAGCTGCTGGCCCAGGGGCATCCGGCGGCGGCCGAGCAACTGCTGGCCCGGGCGGCGGAGGCCGAACCGCACTCGCGCAGCATCCGGGAGGCGCTGGCCCGGGCGCAGTTCGACGCCGGTTCGTACGCGGCGGCGCTGGAGAACTTCCGGGCCGTGGCGCTGGCCGATCCCTCGGACGACTACGCTCAGTTCGGGTGGGGCGTCGCGGCGGCCCGGCTGGGCGACTTCGAGACCTCCGCCGAGCACCTGGCGCTGGCCGTGGCCATGCGTCCGGAGACCGACCACTACCGGTCGGCGCTGCGGCAGACCAGGGCGACCCTGGCGGCCCGCGCCGGGGCGTTCGGCCCGCTGTTGCCCGGTGCGCCGGGCTACCGGGAACCGAGCCTGCCGGGGGAGGCCGGGGGAGAGCCCGAGGGCATCGACGACGACGCCTGACCGGGCGGGCAGTGACGAGCAGACGGACCGCAGCGCACGAGGCTGCGGTGGATGGGATTGGGCAGGCATGAGCGAGACGGCCACCACCGCACGACGGACCGCCCCCGGCGGCAGCGACCGCCCGCTGACCGAGGCGTACGACACGGCGCTGCTGGACCTGGACGGCGTGGTCTACGCCGGCCCGCACGCGGTCGAGCACGCGGTGGACTCGCTGGCGGCTGCCCGTACGGCCGGGATGCGGCTCGCGTACGTGACCAACAACGCCTCCCGCCCGCCGCGGGTGGTCGCCGAGCACCTGACCGAGCTGGGCGTGCCGGCCGAGCCGGCGGACGTCATCAATTCGGCCCAGGCGGCCGCCCGGGTGGTCTCCGAGAAGGTGCCCGCCGGGGCGAAGGTCCTGGTGGTGGGCGGCCTGGGGCTGGAGGAGGCGCTGGCCGAGCGCGGGCTGGTGGCGGTCCGCTCGATGGCCGAGGAGCCGCTCGCGGTGGTCCAGGGCTTCGACCCGTCGGTGGGCTGGCCGCAGCTGGCGGAGGCCGCGTACGCGGTGCGCAGCGGGTTGCCGTGGGTCGCCTCCAACACCGACATGACGGTGCCCACGGCGCGCGGCATCGCTCCCGGCAACGGGACGCTGGTGGCGGCGGTGCGGGCGGCGGCCGGGGTGGAGCCGGAGGTGGCGGGCAAGCCGCTGCCGCCGATGCACCGGGAGACCGTGCTGCGGACCGGCGCCCGGCGCCCGCTGGTGGTCGGGGACCGGCTGGACACGGACATCGAGGGCGCGTTCAACGGCGGGGTGGACAGCCTGCTGGTGTTCACCGGCGTGACCACCCCGGCGCAGCTGCTGGCGGCCCCGGTCGAACACCGGCCGACCTATCTGGCCGCCGACCTGCGCGGCCTGCTGGTCCCGCAGCCCGCGGTGACGGCGGCGGACGGCGGCTTCGCTTGCGGCGGCTGGACGGCGACGGCGGAGGGCGGCGCGCTGCGGCTGGCCGGCGCCGGGGACCGCTGGGACGGCCTGCGGGCGCTGTGCGCGGCGGCCTGGACGGCGCTGGACGCGGCGGACGGCGAGCCGGTGGACGGGCGGAAGGCGCTGGCCGAGCTCGGCTTCTGACCGGTGGCCGGGGGCCTCAGAGCAGGGTGCGCAGCCGCAGCAGGTCGCGCAGGCCGGCCTCCAGCTTGACCCGGCCGCTCGCCCAGGCGGCGGCGAAGTTGAGGTCGCCGCCGACCAGGGCGAGCAGGTCGTCGCTGGCCATGGTCAGCCGGATGGCGGCCTTCTCGCCGGGCGGGCCGGGTGTGGTGATGACGTCCTGGATCCGGCCGTCGCGCAGCCGGCCGGTGAAGGTCAGGTCCAGGTCGGTGATCCGGCAGCTGAGCGAGCGGTCGAGGGCGGCGGCCTTGCGGACGTCGCCGGTGGAGCTCGCCATGTTCCGGCTGAACTGCTCCAGCGCTTCCCGGCACTCCTCGGCGTTCGCCATGGCGGTCGCTCCATCCCCAGGTCGCTACGGTGCTGACTGCCGGGCCACGGTACCTCAGGAGGGTTTTGGCGGTAGCGTCGTCAGTGGGGTGCCCGGAAACGCCCGGGTGCCGAGGGCGACGGAGCGAGGCGCGCGCAGGCGCGGAGGAGGCACCCGGATGCTGCCGAGGACGGTGCGGGGAGCGGTGGCGGCCGCCGCCGTGGTGGTGGAGGAGGTCGGCAAGCGGGTCGCCGACACGGCGGCCGCGGTCCTGGAGAAGACCGGCGTCGACGTCTCCGAGGTCGAGCGCAAGCTGGGCGGGCAGTTCCCGCCGTCGGCCAAGGCGCTGCAGAGCCTGGCGGAGGAGGCGGTCACCGCCGGGCGGGCCGGGGTGGACCTGGCCGTCGGGGTGGCGCGCAACGAGGTGGAGAAGGCCTTCGAGAAGGTCGGCGACCAGGTGACCAAGGTCGGCGTGGTGCTGGCGTACCTGGAGAGCAAGCTGCGCGAGGTCGAGGAGGAGCCGGCCGCGACGAAGCCGGCCCCGCATCCGTACGCGGCGCCGTACCCGGAGGACGAGCCGACGCCGGCGCCCCGGGCGGACGACCTGTTCGGGCGGGGCTGGGAGTTCGAGGACGAGCCGGTGGCGGCGGAGCCGGTCGTGAGCGAGCGGGTGGAGGTGGACGAGCCGGTCGAGTTCGATCCGCCGGTGTCCCCGCTCTCCCCGGCGACGGAGGCCGCGGTGCGGAAGGCGATGACCGAGGGCGCCGAGGAGCCCGCCGCCGGGAAGAAGGCGGCGCCCGGGAAGAAGGCGGCGCCCGCGAAGAAGGCACCCGCCAAGAAGACGGCCGTCGCGAAGAAGGCGACCGTCAAGAAGTCCGCCGCCGCGCAGCCGAAGCAGAACGGCGCCGAGCCCAAGGCGGCCGCCAAGCGCACGGCGACGAAGAAGACCACCGTCCGCAAGGCCACCAGCACCAAGAAGCCAGATGTCCGGGACGAGTGAGGGCGGCACCCGGGTGGAGGCGGTCGAGCCGCTCGGCGTCGAACTGCTGCCCACCGGGCACCCCGGGGTGGACGCCGGGCTGGCCCGGCTTGAGGCTCTGGACGGGGTCCCGGCCGAGGCACACGTCGCGGTGTACGAAGATGTTCACCAACGGCTCGCCGACACGCTGGCCGCGCTCGACCAGGAATGATCCGCAGGACCCGTAGGAGCTGAAACACCAGTGGCAGTGGCACGACGCCGACTCGACGCGGAGCTGGTCCGCCGCAAGCTGGCCCGATCGCGTGAGCACGCGTCCGAGCTGATCGCGGCCGGCCGGGTGACCGTCGGCGGCACCACCGCGACCAAGCCGGCCACCCAGGTGGAGACCTCGGCGGCGGTCGTGGTGGCCAAGGACGAGAACGACCCCGACTACGTCTCCCGCGGCGGGCACAAGCTCGCCGGGGCGTTCGCGGCCTTCGTGCCGCAGGGCCTGGTGGTCGAGGGCCGCCGGGCGCTGGACGCGGGCGCCTCCACCGGCGGCTTCACCGACGTGCTGCTGCGGGCCGGGGCCGCCCACGTGCTGGCGGTGGACGTCGGTTACGGGCAGCTGGCCTGGTCGCTGCAGAGCGACGAGCGGGTGACGGTGATGGACCGCACCAACGTCCGCGAACTGACCCGGGAGATGATCGGCGGCGCCCCCGTCGACCTGGTGGTCGGCGACCTGTCCTTCATCTCGCTGGGCCTGGTGCTGCCGGCGCTGGCCGGCTGCGCGGCCGAGGACGCGGACCTGGTGCTGATGGTCAAGCCGCAGTTCGAGATCGGCAAGGAGCGGCTCGGCAGCGGCGGGGTGGTGCGCAGCCCGGAGCTGCGGGCCGAGATGGTGCGCCAGGTGGCCGGGCAGGCGTGGCAGCTCGGACTGGGCGTGCGCGCGGTCACCGCGAGTCCCCTGCCGGGGCCGTCCGGGAACGTCGAGTACTTCCTCTGGATGCGCCGGGACGCCCCGCAGCTGGACCCCGCGGAGGCGGACCGGGCCGTGGCGGAAGGGCCCCGGTAGGGTGCTCTGCGAGCGTCCGGCCCGTCATGCTGGATGGCGCGGCCGCACCGGGCCAAGGGCGACCCGGCAGGCGTAGGGAGAGGGCAGCGGCATGAGCGATGAAGAACGCACGGTCTTCCTGATCGCGCACACCGGCCGGGAGGCGGCGCTGCGCAGCGTCGAGGGCCTGGTGCACGGGCTGCTGAAGGCGGGGCTCCGGATCAGGCTGCTGGAGGCCGAGGCGGTGGACCTCGACCTGCCGGAGGGGGTCGAGAAGGTCGCCGAGGGGCCGGGCGCGGCGGACGGCTGCGAGCTGATCCTGGTCGCCGGCGGCGACGGGACGCTGTTGCGCGGCGCGGAGTTGGCGCGCTCGCACGGGCTGCCGATGCTGGGCATCAACCTCGGCCGGGTCGGCTTCCTGGCCGAGGCCGAGCGGGACGACCTGGCCGTGGTGGTCGAGCGGGTGGTCGACGCCGACTACGAGGTCGAGGAGCGGATGACGCTCGACGTCATCGTCCGGACAAACGGCGATGTGGTGCACCAGGACTGGGCGTTGAACGAGGCGTCGATCGAGAAGGCGTCCCGGGAACGGATGTTGGAGGTGGTGACCGAGGTGGACGGCCGCCCGGTCTCCAACTTCGGCTGCGACGGGGTGGTCTGCGCGACGCCGACCGGCTCGACCGCGTACGCCTTCTCGGGCGGCGGGCCGGTGGTGTGGCCGGAGGTGGAGGCGCTGCTGATGGTGCCGATCTCCGCGCACGCGCTGTTCGCCCGGCCGCTGGTGACCTCGCCGGACTCGGTGCTGGCGGTCGAGGTGCAGCCCAAGACCCCGCACGGGGTGCTCTGGTGCGACGGGCGGCGCTCGGTCGAACTGCCCGCCGGGGCACGGGTGGAGGTGCGCCGGGGGCAGACGCCGGTGCGGCTGGCCCGGCTGCACCGGGCGCCGTTCACCGACCGGCTGGTGGCCAAGTTCGCGCTCCCGGTGACGGGTTGGCGCGGGCGGTCGAACAAGCCCTGCTGACCCAAGGTGACCTGACGCGGCGTCAGACCGCCAGTGCCTGGCCCTCGTCGGCCGGGCCGAACCGGCCGCCCGCCGTCGCGCGGGCGGCCACCTCGGCCAGCCGTTCGACGGCGGCGGGGACGGCCGCCGCGGGCACGGTGAGCGGGAGCCGGATGTGGTGCTCGAAGGCGCCGTCCGAGCCGAACCGGTTGCCGGCCGCGATCCGGACCCCGGCGGGCTCCCCGGCCTGGGCCAGCGCCGCGCCGGACAGGCCGCCGGTGGAGCCCCAGAGCGAGAGGCCGCCGGGCGGCAGCGGGAAGCCCCAGTCCGGCAGCTGCCCGGAGAGTGCGGCGGCGAAGGCGTGGGCGGTGGCCCGCAGCCGGTCCAGCTGGTGGGCGCGGACGGCCCGGAGCGGCTCGCCCAGCAGCTCGGCGGCGATCAGCTGGTCGAGCACCGGGGTGCCGACGTCGCTGTAGACCCGCTCGGTGGCCAAGCGGCGGACGAGCGCGGGCGCGGCCCGGACCCAGCCGATCCGCAGGCCGCCCCAGAGCAGCTTGCCGGCCGAGCCGACGGTGACCACCTGGGCGGAGCGGTCCAGCGCCGCCATCGGGCGCGGAAGCGGCATGGACTCCGGGACGCCCCAGCCGAGTTCGGCGGTGGTCTCGTCCACCAGCACGATGCTTCCGGCGGCCCGGGCGGCGGCCAGCAGCCGGCGGCGCTGCTCCTCGTCGATCAGCGCGCCGGTGGGGTTGTGGAAGTCCGGGATGACGTACGAGACCTTGGGGGCGGCCCCGCGCAGCACCCGCTGCCACTCCTCCAGGTCCCACTGCCATTCGCCCGCTCGCCCACCGGAGGCGTACGGCACCGGCACCAGGCGGGCCCCGGTGAGGCGCAGTGCCTGGAGGGTGTGGGCGTAGCTGGGGGCCTCGACGGCGACCCGGTCGCCGCGGCCGACCAGGACCCGCTGGACCAGGTGCAGGCCGCCCATCGCTCCGGTGGTGACCAGGATCTGGTCGGGGGTGGTGGGCAGTCCGCGCTCGGTGTAGCGGCGGGCGACGGCCTCGCGCAGCACCGGGACGCCGGTGGGGTAGTGGCCGTGCCCGGCGGCGTAGTGCGGCAGCAGTTCGACGGCCCGGGCGGCTGCCCGGCCGAACCAGGGCTGCGGGGCGGGCAGGGCGGCGACGCCGAGGTCCAGGATCCGGCCCTGCTCGTCCGGCGGGACGGGGTGCAGGGCGTCGCTGGGCGGCGGGGCGCCCTCGGGCAGGCAGGTCCAGCTGCCGGCGCCGCGGCGGCTGTGCAGGTAGCCGTCGCCGCGCAGGGTCTCGTACGCGGTGGCGACGGTGGTGCGGCTGAGTTCCAGGGCGGAGGCGAGTTCGCGTTCGGCGGGCAGCCGGGCGCCGACCGGCAGCCGGCCCTCGGTGACCAGCAGCCGGATCTGCCCGGCGAGGGTGCGGTAGGCGGGGCGGCGCGCGGTGGCCGGTTCGGGGAGCCGGGCGGTGGCGAGCAGTCGGGCCAGTGCGGGCGGGGTGACGGTGGTGTGCCAGTCGGCCATACGCTCATCAGTCCACTTGCTCGGGATTGGCCCTGTCGAAGGCCTCATTGGCCTGTTCATCATGGCAGGGCGGCCGTCGGGCCGCCACCACCGGGGCCGCCCCGGGGTGCGGCACCACCCGCAGGAGCACCAGTGGCCACCATGACCACCCCGACGTCCACCATCGCCTCCGAACCGGCCCGACCGGGCCTCGCCGTCCGGGTCCTCGGCGACACCCACGCGCTGGGCCGGCGCCTCCCGCAGCTGGCCGTCGGCCTCACCCTCTACGGGGTGAGCATGGCGCTGATGCTCCGCTCCGGCCTCGGCCTCGACCCCTGGGACGTCTTCCACCAGGGCCTGCAACGGGTGCTCGGCCTCACCGTGGGCGCCTGGGTGACGATCTGCGGCGCCCTGGTCCTGCTGCTGTGGATCCCGCTGCGCCAGCGCCCGGGGGTGGGCACCGTCGCCAACGTGCTGATGATCGGTGCGGCGATGGACCTCACCCTGGGGCTGGTCGGAGGCCCGCACGGCCTGACCGCCCGGGTGGCGCTGATGGCCGCCGCGGTGGTGCTCAACGGCGTCGCCTCGGGCCTCTACATCGGAGCCCGCCTCGGCCCCGGCCCGCGCGACGGCCTGATGACCGGCCTGCACCGGCGCACCGGGAGGTCGCTGCGGCTGATCCGCACCGGCATCGAGCTGACCGTACTGGCCGCCGGACTGCTGCTCGGCGGCACCGCCGGGGTCGGCACGGTCGTGTACGCGCTGCTCATCGGCCCGTTGGTGCAGGTCTTCCTGCCGTGGTGCACGGTGCCCACCGCTACCGAAACCTCCCGGAAGGGGTGAACTTGGCGGCAGCGAGTTGCCGCACGCCGTTGCCGCTCGTCGCGCTCCGGGGGCGGAACCTCGTAAGGTCGTCTCCGTGTTGGACGAGATGCGGATACGGGATCTTGGGGTCATCGACGACGCGGTGGTCGAGCTGGCCCCCGGCTTCACCGCCGTGACCGGTGAGACCGGCGCCGGCAAGACGATGGTCGTGACCAGCCTCGGCCTGCTGCTCGGCGGACGCGCCGACCCCGGCCTGGTACGGCACGGCGCCGGACGCGCCGTGGTGGAGGGCCGGCTGGAACTGCCCGCCGACTCCCCGGTCGCGGCGCGCGCCGTCGAGGCCGGGGCCGAACTGGACGACGGCGCCCTGCTGGTCAGCCGCACCGTCTCCGCCGAGGGGCGCTCCCGGGCGTACGTCGGCGGGCGGGCCGTCCCGGTCGGGCTGCTCACCGAGCTCGGCGAGGATCTGATCGCCGTGCACGGCCAGACCGACCAGCAGCGGCTACTGCGCCCGGCCCGTCAGCGCGGCGCACTGGACCGCTACGCCGGCGAGTCGGTGGCCGAGCCGCTGGCCCGCTACCGGGAGACCTACCGCGTTCTGCGCGAGGTCTCGGCCACCCTGGAGGAGCTGACCACCCGGGCCCGCGAGCGCGCCCAGGAGGCCGACCTGCTCCGCTTCGGCCTGGACGAGATCGCGGCCGCCGAGCCGGTGGCCGGCGAGGACGTCGAGCTGGCCGCCGAGGCCGAGCGGCTCGGCCACGCCGACGCGCTGTCCTCCGCGGCGACCCTCGCCCACGCCGCCCTGGCCGGCGACCCGGCCGACCCGGAGGCGCTGGACGCGGGCACCCTGCTCGCCCAGTCCCGGCGCGCCCTGGACGCGGTGCGCCACCACGACGAGCGGCTGGCCGTTCTGGCCGACCGGCTGAACGAGGTCGGCTACCTGCTGGCCGACGTCGCCGGGGACCTGGCCGGCTACGCCGACGACCTGGACGCCGACCCGGTGCGGCTGGGCGCGGTCGAGGACCGCCGGGCCGTGCTGGCCCAGCTGCTGCGCAAGTACGGCGGCGAGGAGAACACCCTCGCCGAGGTGATCGACTGGGCCGAGGCCGGCTCCACCCGGCTCGCCGAACTCGACGGCGACGACGAGCGGATCGACCAGCTCGGCGCCCAGGAGACCGAGCTGCGGGCCGAGTTGGCCGAGCTGGCGGCCGAGGTGTCGGCCGCCCGGCAGGCCGCGGCCGGGCGCTTCGCCGAGGCCGTCTCCGCCGAACTCGCCGAACTGGCCATGCCACACGCCCGGGTGACCTTCTCGATCACCCGGGTCGACGATCTGGCCGGGATCGAGGTGGACGGCCGCACGGTCGCGTACGGACCGCACGGCGTGGACGAGGTCGAGGTGCTGCTCGCCCCGCACCCCGGCGCCCAGCCGCGCCCGATCGCCAAGGGCGCCTCGGGCGGTGAGCTGTCCCGGGTGATGCTCGCCGTCGAGGTGGTCTTCGCGGGCGCCGACCCCGTCCCCACCTACCTGTTCGACGAGGTGGACGCGGGCGTCGGCGGCAAGGCCGCGGTCGAGATCGGCCGCCGGCTGGCCAAACTGGCCGAAACCGCCCAGGTCGTGGTGGTCACCCACCTCCCTCAGGTCGCCGCGTTCGCGGACCGGCACCTGGTGGTGGAGAAGACCAACGACGGCACCGTGACCCGTTCCGGCGTCAAGGTGTTGAACGACGAGGAGCGAGTGCGCGAACTCTCCCGGATGCTGGCCGGCCTGGAGGACTCGGAGCTGGGCCGCGCTCACGCCGAGGAGCTGCTGGCCGCCGCCCGGGCCCCCCGCCACCGGTAGCCCGGGACCGGCGGCCCTCACCGCGGGACGACGGCGCGCCCCCCGTGGCGCCGACTGTCCAAGAGGGCCGCCGACCTGGCATGGTGGCGGCTGGACACTGGCTTTCCAGTCCCGAGCGCCGCCCGGCGGGCAACCCTCGCGAAGCGGCGCGCGAACCTGATCGAGTCGGATGCGAGACGACGTGGACCATTCCGCCGCCCGGGCCACCGCGGCCGCCCCGGAACCGGGGCAGCTGCACGTGGTACTCGTCCTGGCCGCCAGCACCGGCGGCATCGGTGCGCACGTGCGCTCCCTGGCCCAGGGCCTGGTCGCGCACGGGGTGATCGTGACGGTCTGCGCACCGGCCGGTACGGACGCGCTGTTCGGCTTCTCCCGCACGGGCGCGCGGTTCCACACGGTCGACATCACCCCCACCGCGGGCGCCCGCAGCGACGCCACCGCGATCGGCGAGCTGCGGCGGGCCTTCACCGGAGCCGACGTGGTGCACGCCCACGGGCTGCGCGCCGGGCTGCTGTCCGACCTCGCGCTGCGCACCGCCGGCCGCTTCCCGGGCCTGCGCCCGGAGACCCCGCTGGTGGTCACCTCGCACCACGCGCTGCTGGCCACCGGCATGGAGCGGCGCCTGCAACGGCTGATGGAGCGCCGGGTGGCGCGCGCCGCCGACCTGGTCCTCGGCGCCTCCTCCGATCTGGTCGCCCGGGCCCGCGAACTGGGCGCCACCGACGCCCGGCTGGGCCCGGTGGCCGCCCCGCCGATGCCCGAAGGCCGACTCGGCCGGGCCGAGGCGCGCGCCGCGCTGCTCGGCGACGGCCCGGACCGCCCGCTGGTGCTGGCGGTCGGCAGGCTCGTCCCGCAGAAGGCCTTCGGGCTGCTGCTGGACGCGACCGGCGAGCTGTCCGCGCTGGACCCGGAGCCGCTGCTGCTGCTCGCCGGGGACGGCCCGGAGGCGGGCCCGCTGCGCGAGCGGGTGGCCGCGGAGAAGCTGCCGGTGCGGCTGCTCGGCTACCGCACCGACGTGCCCGACCTGCTGGCCGCCGCCGACGTGGTGGTGGTCTCCAGCCGCTGGGAGGCCCGTTCGCTGGTGGTCCAGGAGGCGATGCGGGCCGGTGTGCCGGTGGTCGCCACCGCCGTCGGCGGCATCCCCGAACTGGTCGGCGACGCCGCCGTGCTGGTGCCGCCGGGCGACCCTGCGGCACTGGGCCGGGCCGTGCGCGAGCTGCTGGTCGCCCCGGCCCGCCGCGAGCAGCTGGTGGCGGCCGGCCGACAGCAGGCCGAGACCTGGCCGGACGAGGCCGCCACCGTCGCCCAGGTGCTCAGCACCTACGACGAGCTGGTCCAGCGGGCCTGAGTCACGCTCAGACCGTCGCCTGCTCGACCCGGTCGGCGGCCGGGCCGTCCGGCTGGGCCGACAGGTAGGCGGCGCCGCAGGCGGTCAGCCGCAGGGCGGTGTCGATCAGCGGGACGTGGCTGAAGGCCTGCGGGAAGTTGCCGACCTGGCGCTTGAGCCGCGGGTCCCACTCCTCGGCGAGCAGTCCGAGGTCGTTGCGCAGCGACAGCAGCCGGTCGAACAGCTCGCGGGCCTCCTGCACCCGGCCGATCATGGCGAGGTCGTCGGCCAGCCAGAACGAGCAGGCCAGGAAGGCGCCCTCGTGGCCGGACAGCCCGTCCACGTTGGTCCCCGACTCGTCGTGGGTCGGGTAGCGCAGCACGAAGCCGTCCTCGGTGGACAGTTCGCGCTGGATCGCCTCGATCGTGCCGATCACCCGCTTGTCGTCCGGCGGCAGGAAGCCGACCTGGGGGATGAGCAGCAGCGAGGCGTCCAGCTCCCGGCCGCCGTAGTACTGGGTGAAGGTGTTGCGCTCCGGGTCGTAGCCCTTCTCGCAGACGTCCCGGTGGATGGTGTCGCGCAGTTCGCGCCAGCGCTCCAGGTGGTCGTCGGCGGGGGCGTCCTCGGGGGTCTGCTCCAGCAGCTTGATGGTGCGGTCGACGGCGACCCAGGCCATCACCTTGGAGTGGACGAAGTGCCGGCGCGGGCCGCGGACCTCCCAGATGCCCTCGTCCGGGTTCTGCCAGTGGTCCTCCAGGTACTCGATCAGGCGCAGCTGGAGGTGGTGGGCGTGGTCGTTGCGGACCAGGCCGGTCATGTGGGCCAGGTGCAGGGCCTCCACGACCTCGCCGTAGACGTCGAGTTGGAGCTGCCCGGCGGCGCCGTTGCCGATCCGGACGGGCTGGGAGCCCTCGTAGCCGGGCAGCCACTCCAGCGAGGTCTCGTTGAGCTCGCGCTCGCCGGCGATGCCGTACATGATCTGCAGGTTCTCCGGGTCGCCGGCGACGGCCCGCAGCAGCCACTCGCGCCAGGCCTTGGCCTCCTCGCGGTAGCCGGTGCGCAGCAGCGAGGAGAGGGTGATCGCGGCGTCGCGCAGCCAGGTGTAGCGGTAGTCCCAGTTGCGCTCGCCGCCGATGTCCTCCGGCAGGGAGGTGGTGGGGGCGGCGACGATGCCGCCGGTGGGGGCGTAGGTGAGGCCCTTGAGGGTGATCAGCGAACGGATCACCGCCTCGCGGTAGGGGCCCTGGTAGGTGCACTGGTCGGCCCAGTCGTGCCAGAAGTCGGCGGTGGCGTCGAGCATCGCCTCGGCGTCCGGGACGGCCGGGGGCTCCAGGTGGGAGGCCTGCCAGGTGAGGGCGAAGGCGATCCGCTCGCCGGCCCGGACGGTGAAGTCGGCGTAGGTGGTGAGGTCGCGGCCGTAGGTCTCGGCCTCGCCGTCCAGCCAGACCGAGTCGGGGCCGGCCATGGCGACGGTGCGGTGGCCGCCGTCGGCCTGCTCGACCCGGTGCACCCAGGGGACGATCCGGCCGTACGAGAAGCGCATCCGCAACGCCGAGCGCATCCGGACGGCGCCGGCCACGCCCTCGACGATCCGGATCACCTGGGGGACGGCGTCCCGGCCGGCCAGCGGACGGGGCGGCATGAAGTCGATCACCCGGACGGTGCCGCCCTGGGCGTCCCACTCCTGCTCCAGGATCAGCGAGTCGCCCCGGTAGCGGCGCCGGTCGGCGGGCACGGCGGGGGCGGCGACGGTGGGCGGAGGCACGCGCAGGTCGCCGGGGGCGGCGATGCGGACCCGGCCGGCGGTGGGGGTCGTGGCGGCCGGGGCGGGGAGCTCGGTCACGACGGCCTCGGCCGGGCCGATCCGCCAGAAGCCGTGTTCATCGGTGCCGAGCAGGCCGGCGAACACGGCCGGCGAGTCGAAGCGGGGAAGGCAGAGCCAGTCCACCGCCCCGTCCCTGCTGACCAGGGCAGCGGTCTGCATGTCCCCGATGAGTGCGTAGTCCTCGATACGGCCGGCCACGTGGATCTCCAGTTCGCAATGTGGTCAGGGCATCGGCGAACCAGGGAGCGAGCGGTCTGCGGGGCCGGAGGTTCACCCCGGGACGTCCGGCCCGCCGGGGGGTGGTGGCGGGCCTTGCTGGAGTGTCCGCGCGGGGCTCGGTCGAGCCCCTGAGGGTGGGTGGGGAGGAGCTGGATTACGGGGAGGTCCGGTCGCGCATCGGGGACCGGGAGTGTCCTGACGCTCCCACGCCCTCCGCGTGCTCGTGCTGTCGCGATGCGTCCGTGCAGCTTACGACGGACGAAAGGGGCGAAGCACGCGGGCGCAGCCTCGTGTGGCGCCGCAATTCGGCGGAAATGCCGTGCATCGCGGGGGTGCGGCGCAGGATGGTCCGGAAGGATCAGCTCCGGGTGGCCGTAACGGAGGGCCTGGCATGGCCCGACCGGAGCGCCCCGGCTGGCCCGGTCCGGCGGGTGGTGCGACCGGTGTGACTCGTGCGGCGCATGATGCGCCGGTGGTGCGCCCGGCGTACGCTCCCGGAGTGCCGCGCGCGGGCCGAACGGCGTCCCGGTCAGGTCACTGATACCCTGGTATCCCGTGGACCGGCGGGATAAAACGCCCCGGACCAGCCGAACCGACGACCCTACGAGCGCCGAGCACTCGCCGGCCTCCGTCGCCCGGCGAGCCGCGAGCCTCCCGCCCACGTCACCTTCGACACGCGACCCACGGGAGCCCCCTCTTGGCACAGCCCCATTCCGGCAAGGCAGCGAACGGCCGCGCCGTGACGACCAAGCACCTCTTCGTCACCGGGGGTGTCGCCTCTTCGCTCGGCAAGGGGCTGACCGCCTCCAGCCTCGGCGCGCTGCTCAAGGCCCGCGGCCTGCGCGTGACGATGCAGAAGCTGGACCCTTACCTCAACGTGGACCCGGGCACCATGAACCCGTTCCAGCACGGTGAGGTCTTCGTCACCGACGACGGCGCCGAGACCGACCTCGACATCGGTCACTACGAGCGCTTCCTCGACACCAACCTGCACGGCTCCGCGAACGTCACCACCGGCCAGGTGTACTCGACGGTCATCGCCAAGGAGCGCCGCGGCGAGTACCTGGGCGACACCGTCCAGGTCATCCCGCACATCACCAACGAGATCAAGTCCCGGATCCGCCGGATGGCGACCGAGGACGTCGACGTGGTGATCACCGAGGTCGGCGGCACCGTCGGCGACATCGAGTCGCTGCCGTTCCTGGAGGCCGTCCGCCAGGTCCGCCACGAGGTCGGCCGGGACAACGTGTTCTTCGTGCACGTCTCCCTGCTGCCGTACATCGGCCCCTCGGGCGAGCTCAAGACCAAGCCCACCCAGCACTCCGTCGCCGCGCTGCGCAACATCGGCATCCAGCCCGACGCGATCGTGCTGCGCGCCGACCGCGAGGTCCCGCAGGCGATCAAGCGCAAGATCTCGCTGATGTGCGACGTGGACGAGGAGGCCGTGGTCGCGGCCATCGACGCCAAGTCGATCTACGACATCCCCAAGGTGCTGCACGGCGAGGGCCTGGACGCCTACGTGGTGCGCCGCCTGGACCTGCCGTTCCGCGACGTGGACTGGACCACCTGGGACGACCTGCTGCGCCGCGTCCACGAGCCGCAGCACATCGTCAAGGTCGCCCTGGTCGGCAAGTACATCGACCTGCCGGACGC
This sequence comes from Kitasatospora sp. NPDC053057, assembly GCF_044546945.1. Lineage (NCBI taxonomy): Bacteria > Bacillati > Actinomycetota > Actinomycetes > Kitasatosporales > Streptomycetaceae > Kitasatospora > Kitasatospora sp. NPDC053057. Next base: position 18,702 of record NZ_JBITZP010000039.1, read on the forward strand.
GTACCTGTCGGTGACCGAGGCGCTGCGCGCCGGCGGCTTCGCCAACAACGCCCGGGTCGAGATCAAGTGGGTCACCTCGGACGACTGCGAGACCCCCGAGGGCGCCCAGGCGCAGCTCGGTGACGTCGACGCGATCTGCATCCCCGGCGGGTTCGGCGACCGCGGCGTCAACGGCAAGGTCGGCGCCATCACCTACGCCCGCGAGAACAAGGTCCCGCTGCTGGGCCTGTGCCTGGGCCTGCAGTGCGTGGTCATCGAGGCCGCCCGCAACCTGGCCGGCCTGCCCGAGGCCAACTCCACCGAGTTCGACGCCGCGGCCAAGCACCCGGTCGTCTCCACCATGGCCGAGCAGCTGGCCATCGTCGACGGCAAGGGCGACCTGGGCGGCACCATGCGCCTGGGCCTGTACCCGGCCAAGCTCGCCGAGGGCTCGATCGTCCGCGAGGTCTACGGCGGCGAGCAGTACGTCGAGGAGCGCCACCGCCACCGCTACGAGGTCAACAACGCCTACCGCGCGGACCTCGAGAAGACCGGCCTGCAGTTCTCCGGCCTCTCGCCCAAGGGCGACCTGGTCGAGTACGTCGAGTACCCGCGCGAGGTGCACCCGTACCTGGTGGCCACCCAGGCCCACCCGGAGCTGAAGTCCCGCCCGACCCGCCCGCACCCGCTGTTCGCGGGCCTGGTCAAGGCCGCCATCGAGATCAAGACCACGGCCGCCGAGTAGTCACCTTCTCCTCGGCCCCGGTCGTTCACCGGACGGCGGCCCCGCGATTCCCGCGGGGCCGCCGTTCGGCGTTAGATTGTGTCGTACTGACGAAAAGGGGAGAGCGATGGACGAGCAGCGCGACGTGGTGATCGCCGACACGGCCGAGGAGTGGGAGGTCCGGGGCAGCGCGACCCCGTTCCAGGGCAAGGTCACCGGTGTGCGCAGCGAGGAGGTCCGGATGCCCGACGGCAGCTGGGCCCGGCGCGACTACCAGACCCACCCAGGCTCGGTCTCCGTGCTCGCCCTGGACGACAAGCAGCGGGTGCTGGTGCTGCGCCAGTACCGCCACCCGGTCCGCCAGCGCCTGTGGGAGCTGCCGGCCGGCCTGCTCGACGTGCCCGGCGAGAACCCGTGGCACGCCGCCCAGCGCGAGCTGTACGAGGAGGCCCACTGCAAGGCCGACACCTGGCGGATCCTCGCCGACTACTACACCTCCCCGGGCGGCACCGACGAGGCGCTGCGGATGTTCCTGGCGACCGACCTGTCGGACGCCGAGGGCGAGCGCTACGCGGCCGAGGGCGAGGAGCAGGAGATCGAGGTCGCCTGGGTGCCGGTGCCCGAACTGATCCGGCTGATCCACGCCGGACAGCTGCACAACCCGACCCTGATCACCGGCACCCTCGCCGTGCACGCCGCACTGACCTCCCCGGAGGGCCTGGACGGGCTGCGCCGCCCGGACGCGCCGTGGCCGGCCCGGCCCTTCGAGGTGTGACCCCTCCCGACGCGTGGCGCCCCGCGGGACGTCGGCGAACGACCCGGCTTGATGCCTTGGGGTGATTTGCCGGTTCGTACGACCGGATGTCACCTCGGATCAGCCGGACGGTCGAACTACGCTTCGCAGACAGGGCGCCCGTCCCGGGCCGCCTCCGCCGAGCACCGGACACTGACCAGCCGGTCGCCGGGCGCGGGATGACGTCGGGAGTGGCACGGGTGGCGAGGAAGACGGCGACGATGGACCCCGGCCCCGACGTGCCCGCGAGCGCCGTTCCGGGGCTCGACCGGCTGCCGGCCGGGCCCGCGCTGTTCGCCGGGCGGCGCGCCGAGCTGGCCGCGCTGCGGGCGGGCGCCACCCGGCGGGTGAACGGCCGCTGCCCCGTCCTGGTGCTGGCCGGGCGGCCCGGTTCGGGCCGCACGGCGCTCGCCGCCCGCTTCGCCCGGACCGTCGCCGCCGACTACCCGGACGGCGTGCTGTTCGCCCGGCTCTCCGCCCCGGACGGCGGGCGGGTGCCGCCGGGCCGGGCCGCCCGGCTGCTGCTGGAGCAGCTCGACCCGCAGGCCGCCGTGCCGCTGCCCGGGGTGGTCGAGGACGGGCGGGACGAGCCGGGCTGCGTGGCGCTGCGGGAGGCGCTGGCGGGGCTCAAGGTGCTGCTGGTGCTGGACGACGTGCGGGACGCCGGGCAGGTGTGGCCGCTGCTCGCCGACGAGCCCGGCTGCCTGGTGATCGCCACCACGCCCGGGCCGCTCACCGGGATCGAGGACATCGACCCGGTGATCCTCGGCGGGCTGGACCGGCAGGCCTCCGGGGAACTGCTGGCCGACCTGGTGGGCGGCACCCGGATCTCCTGCGACCCGGTCGGCGGGGCCGACCTCGCCGAGGCCTGCGCCGCCCGGCCCGCCGCGCTGCGGCTGATGGCGGGGTTGCTGCGCAGCGACCCCAAGCTCGCCGTCACGGAGGCGGCGCGCGAGCTCAACCGGGTGGTGGGGGAGCAGTCGGAGCCCGGGAAGCCGGGGGAGGAATCGGCCAAGCCCGGGAAGCCCGGGAAGGCGGGGGAAGCGGGACGGCGGAACCCCCGGGAGAAGAAGGGGGAGGGGAAGGCCGCCGAGCCCGCCTCCGCCGCCGAGCCGGCCGTGCCCGAACCAGCGGCCACCGAGCTGACCAGCAGCCCGGCGAGCTGGGTGAAGCCCGGGCCGGAGCCCGCGGAGCCGGTGCCCGTCCCCGACAACGACCCGCTGCTGGGCGCGTTCACCCTGCTGTACCGGGGGCTGCCGGCCGCCCAGGCGCGGATGCTGCGCACCCTCACCCTGGCCCCGGCGCAGACAGCCGACCCGCGCACCGCCTCCGCCCTGGTCGGCTGCCCGGCGCCGGAGGCCGCAGCGACGCTGGCCGCGCTGGCCGAGCGGGAGCTGCTCGGCGAGGAGGCACCGGCCGTCGACGGCACTCCGCGCTACCGGGTGCCCGGGCGCCTCTACCCGCGGCTGGTCCGGCTGCGGGAGCAGGAGGACCGGCCCGCCGAGACCGAACTCGCCCGGGCCCGGCTGCTGGAGCGGCTGGTCCGGCTCACCGAGTCGGCCCGCGCCCTGCTCGACCCGGCCGACGGTCCGGCTCGCGAACCGCTGTCGGCCGCGCTGCGGCTGGGCTCGGCCGGGCACGCCCGGGACTGGCTGCTCGGTGAGCGGGAGCTGCTGTTCGGCGCGGTGGCCGACGCGATCGGCCAGGGCGACCTGGACGGCTCGGCCGGCCGGCTGGTCACCGCGCTGCTGCGGGCCCTGCCGCTGACCGGCGCGGCCGCTCCCGCCGACCTCTACCGGCTGCACGAGCTGGTGCTCACCGTCGCCGAGCGCAACGGCCGCCCCCGCCGGGCCTCGGCCGCGCTGCTCAACCTGGGCGACCTACAGGCGGCGGCGGGCAGCTGGGAGCAGGCCGCGGCGCACTACCGGGCCGCCCTGGAGCACGCCCGTACCGTCGGGGACGAACCGCTCTGTGCCAGGGCCCTGGAGGGCGCGGCGGGCTGCCACCGGGCGCTCGGCGACGCGGTGCGCGCCGCCGACTGGTACGGGCGGGCGCTCGGCCTGCGGCAGTCGCTGGGGGACCACGCGGCGGAGGCCCGGCTGCTGGCCCGGGTGGCCGAGGCGCACACCGCCCAGCGCCGCTTCGAGGAGGCCGACCGGGAGTACCGGGCCGCCCTCGCGGTGCTGCGCCGGATCGGCGACGAACGGGGCCGGGAGGCCGTCGGGGCGGCGCTGGCGGACCTGCGTGAACGCGTCGAGGGCGGGTGGTGAGGGCGGTTTCGGAGGTATCGTCGAAAGTGCCCGGTTGGAGCGATTATGGCAGGTAAGTTCCAGTGGAAGCCTACGAACCTGCCAATGTGTTCGGCGAAATTATTCGATTTGGAAGGCTGACACGCCGCCTGGGCTTCATTACACTCGAACTCAGTCGCGCAGCGATCCCCTGCCCCGGCCTGCCCGGAGGCTTCCCCACGTGCGCGTCGCCCACCGGTCTTCTCCGGTCGGGACCCCCATGGCAAGAGGACGTGTTCAGTCGTGAAGGTCGGCATCCCCCGCGAGGTCAAGAACCACGAGTACCGCGTGGCCATCACGCCCGCCGGCGTGCATGAGCTGGTCCGCAACGGACACGAGGTCTACATCGAGGACAACGCCGGTCTCGGCTCCTCGATCCCCAACGAGGAGTACGTGGCCGCCGGCGCCACCATCCTCCCCACCGCCGACGAGGTGTGGGCCACCGCCGACCTGCTGCTGAAGGTCAAGGAGCCCATCGCCTCCGAGTACCACCGGCTGCGGAAGGGCCAGACCCTCTTCACGTACCTGCACCTGGCGGCCGACCGGGCCGGTACCGACGCGCTGGTCGCCTCGGGCACCACCGCGATCGCGTACGAGACCGTGCAGCTGGGCAACGGCGCGCTGCCGCTGCTCGCCCCGATGTCCGAGGTCGCGGGCCGCCTGGCCCCGCAGGTCGGCTCCTACCACCTGATGCGTCCGGCCGGCGGCCGCGGCGTGCTGCCCGGTGGCGTGCCCGGTACCCACCCGGCCAAGGCCGTCGTCATCGGCGGTGGCGTCTCCGGCTGGCACGCGGCCACCATCGCCATCGGCATGGGCTACGACGTGACCCTGCTGGACCGCGACATCAACAAGCTGCGCGAGGCCGACCGCATCTTCGGCACCAAGATCAAGGCCATCATGTCCAACTCGTTCGAGCTGGAGAAGGCCGTCCTGGACGCCGACCTGGTCATCGGCGCCGTGCTGATCCCGGGCGCCAAGGCCCCGAAGCTGGTCACCAACGAGCTGGTCTCCCGCATGAAGCCGGGCTCCGTGCTGGTCGACATCGCCATCGACCAGGGCGGCTGCTTCGAGGACTCGCACCCGACCACGCACGACGACCCGACCTTCCAGGTCCACAACTCGGTCTTCTACTGCGTGGCCAACATGCCGGGCGCCGTCCCGAACACCTCCACCTACGCGCTGACCAACGCCACCATGCCGTACGTGCTGGAGCTGGCCAACCGCGGTTGGAAGGACGCGCTGCGTCGTGACCCGGCGCTCGCCAAGGGCCTGAACGTCCACGAGGGCCAGATCACCTTCCCGGCCGTGGCCGAGGCCTTCGGCCTGGAGTCGGTCACGCTGGAGAGCGTGCTCGCCTGAACTCCCTGACCGCACGGCGGTCCTTCGCCCCCGACCCGATCCGTTCGGGTCGGGGGCTTCACCGTGCCCGTGAACACCGGGTGGAGCGGGCGGGTCGCTCTGTCGTCAATTCCCGTCGGTCGTGTCACCCGACCCACACCCGCCCGCAGAAACGTTAGGGTCATAAGCCCGCTCATCCCTTGACAGCAGCCCGCCCGATAGTCGACACATCGTGCCCACTACCGTGGATTGTGTTGCTGCGAACGCCTTGAACGGCCTAGAGTCGCAAACCGTCGGCTGCTGCCACGCTGACGAATCGACATAGAGTCCTGGATCCCCAAGGAGGTAAGACGACTTGTGAATGAGTCGACAATTGCTCCCGGGGGTGGTCAGCCAGGACTGGCGGAGCTCACCGCCGGCCAGCCGAGTGAGGAGCCCGGGGCCCGGCAGCCCTCCGTGGGCTCGGCCGAGGTCGGCTCGGTCGCACTCCGTACCTTCGAAGCACGCCAGAACACAGCGCAGGTGACCACGGTGACCGACCACGACGCCGACTTGGCGGCCTACGGCCTGGCCTACGGCGAGTTCGCCTACGGCGCCTACGACGACCCGGACGCCGAGTACGAGCCGGACCCGGAGTACGCCGCCACGCTGGCCCCCGACGCCGCGCGCCAGCGCCGCGAGCGGGTCGGCCCGACCGGCCGTCCGCTCCCGTACTTCCCGATCCCCGCGCCGGTCGCCGAGCACGGCCCCGCCCAGATCATCGCCATGTGCAACCAGAAGGGCGGCGTCGGCAAGACCACGTCGACCATCAACCTGGGCGCGGCGCTGGCCGAGTACGGCCGCCGGGTGCTGCTCGTCGACTTCGACCCGCAGGGCGCGCTCTCGGTCGGCCTCGGCGTCAACCCGATGGAGCTCGACGTCACCGTCTACAACCTGCTCATGGAGCGGGGCCTGACGGCCGATGAGGTGCTGCTCAAGACCGCCGTCCCCGGCATGGACCTGCTGCCCTCCAACATCGACCTCTCCGCCGCCGAGGTGCAGCTGGTCAGCGAGGTGGCCCGGGAGTCCGCGCTGGCGCGCGCCCTGAAGCCGCTGCTGCCGGACTACGACTACGTCATCATCGACTGCCAGCCCTCGCTGGGCCTGCTGACGGTCAATGCGCTGACGGCCGCTCACAGCGTGATCGTCCCGCTGGAGTGCGAGTTCTTCGCGCTGCGCGGTGTCGCGCTGCTGACCGAGACCATCGAGAAGGTGTGCGAGCGGCTCAACCCCGAGCTGCGTCTGGACGGCATCCTCGCCACCATGTACGACTCGCGCACCGTGCACAGCCGTGAGGTGCTGGCGCGGGTCGTCGAGGCGTTCGGCGAGCACGTCTTCCACACCGTCATCGGGCGGACCGTGCGCTTCCCGGAGACGACCGTCGCCGGCGAGCCCATCACGACGTACGCGACCAACTCGGTCGGTGCCGCCGCCTACCGCCAGCTCGCCAGGGAGGTGCTCGACCGGTGCCGCCCCGCCGAGTGAGTCTCCCGGGTGCCGACGAGCTGTTCCGGACCACCGGCGGGATGGCGCTGTCGCCGTCCCTCGCGCCGCGTCCGGCCGCCGAGGCATCCAGACCGGAGACCGCGCGGACCGTCAACGGCACGGACGGCGCCGAGGGGGCCCAGGCCGCCCAGGACGACCGGCGGGCGCCGCAGGACCAGCAGTCGGCCGCCGCGCTGCCCCCGCCCGGGCAGCCGCCCGTCCAGCGGACGGCCGGGGGCCAGGGCGCCGCGCCGGGCGAAGGCCAGGCCGGGACGACCGTGACCGGGGGCCGCGGTGCCGCCGCCGCTCCGGCGGGCCGCACCCACGCGGGTGCGGCCGAGGAGCAGGCCGCCGGACGCGCCCGGCCGCGTGGCCGCGCGCCGCGCCGCCCGAGCGGGCGCGAGCGGCACGACGAGAAGATCACCGTGTACGTGTCCGCCGAGGAGCTCATGGACCTGGAGCACACCCGGCTGGTGCTGCGCGGCGAGCACGGGCTGGCCGTGGACCGCGGACGGATCGTCCGGGAGGCCATCGCGGTGGTCCTGGCGGACCTGGAGCAGCGCGGCGAGGCCTCGATCCTGGTCCGGCGGCTGCGCGGCCGCTAGCGCGCCCCCGCCGGGCGCCGACGGCGGTGCGCCGGTGCCGGGCGGCGTGTCGGCGGGACCCGGGGCGGGACCGGCGGCGCGGGCGGGTGAAGATGGACCGTCATGCCGAGCACCGTCGAACCAGCCGCCAGCGCCGTGATCGCCACCGAGGAGGAGCCGCGGGGCGGCTTCCGGGTACGGCTGGACAACTTCGAGGGCCCCTTCGACCTGCTGCTCAGCCTGATCGCCAAGCACAAGCTGGACGTCACCGAGGTCGCGCTGGCCACCGTGACGGACGAGTTCCTGGCGCACATCCGGGCGATGGGCCCGGACTGGGACCTGGACGCGGCGACCGAGTTCCTCGTGGTGGCCGCCACCCTGCTGGACCTCAAGGCCGCCCGGCTGCTGCCGGTGGCCGAGGTCGAGGACGAGGCGGACCTGGCCCTGCTGGAGGCGCGTGACCTGCTGTTCGCGCGGCTGTTGCAGTACCGCGCGTACAAGCGGGCGGCGGCGTTGTTCGGCGAGCGCTGGGCGGCCGAGCTGCTGCGGCGGCCCCGGACCGTCGGGCTGGAGCCCCGGCACGCGGAGCTGCTGCCCGAGGTGGTCATCACCGTCGGGCCGGAGCGGCTCGCCCAGCTGGCGGCCAAGGCCATGGAGCCCAGGCCGAAGCCGGTGGTGTACGTGGACCACATCCACACCCCGCCGGTCAGCGTGCGCGAGCAGGCCTCCCTGGTGGCCGGGCTGCTCACCGGCCTCGGCGAGGCCTCCTTCCAGCAGCTGGTCGCGGACGCGCCGGACACCCTGGTCGTGGTCGCCCGCTTCCTGGCGCTGCTGGAGCTGTACCGGGAGCGGGTGCTGGCCTTCGAGCAGCCGGAGGCGCTCGGCGAGCTGCGGGTGCGCTGGGTGGCCGAGGAGGGCCGGGGCGCGGTGGAGGTGACCGACGAGTTCGACCGGCCGGCGGGTGAGGCGGAGCGGTCCCAGGAGGAGGACGGGCGGCGATGAGTGGCGGGAACGACGGCGGGCGGCCGGTGCGGCGCCCGCTCGGGCTGCCGGGGCGACCGCGGGCCGAGGAGTGGCTGGAGCCGGCCTTCGAGCTGCTGCCGGAGCCCGTGCCGGAGCCCGTGGCGGTGCCGGTGGCGGTGCCGGTGGCGGTGCCGGGCCCGGTGGACGGCGAGCCCCGGGTGGTGCACCAGAAGTCGGCTCCGTCGACCTCCGGTGCGGAGGAGCCGGCCGCCGCTCCCGAGGAGCCCGTCGGGCCGGGGCTGAAGGCCGAGCTGGAGGCGATCCTGATGGTCGTCGACGAGCCGGTCGGGGACGAGCGGCTGGCCGGGGTGCTGGAGCGGCCGCGGGCCGAGGTGGCGCGGGCGCTGCGCGAGCTGGCCGCCGAGTACGCCGCCCAGGGGCGCGGGTTCGACCTGCGGCTGGTGGCCGGCGGCTGGCGTTTCTACAGCCGGGAAACCTGCGCCGCGGCCGTCGACCGCTTCCTGCTGGACGGCCAGCAGGCCCGGCTGACCCAGGCCGCGCTGGAGACCCTGGCGGTGGTCGCCTACCGGCAGCCGGTGTCCAGATCGCGGGTTTCCGCCGTCCGCGGTGTGAACTGTGACGGCGTGATGCGTACCCTGGTACAGCGAGGACTGGTGGAAGAGGCCGGATCCGAGCCTGAAACAGGTGCGATCCTGTATCGGACGACGAACTACTTCCTGGAACGGATGGGGCTCCGCGGCTTGGACGAGCTGCCGGAGCTCGCTCCCTTCCTGCCCGAGGTCGACGACGTGGAAGCGGAGTCCCTGGAGGGCACGATGATCGCGGAGGCGGTCGCCGCCGCTGCCGTGCAGGCCGCGGACGGCAGTGGCGAGGCCGGTCGGGCAACGCACGATCGGTAGGGGGAGGTGAGGTCGGCCGAGACGACCGCACATCCCAGACGGAACGACGTACGGACACTTTGATGCGTAGCAGTGGCAACGGCAGGAACGGCAGCGGCGGCGGCAGCGGCAGCGGTCGCGGCGGACAGGGCGGGGGCCGGGGCGGCTCGTACGGCGGCGGCAGCGGCGGCGGTCGCGGCGGCTCGGGGTCGGGTTCGCGCGGCGGTTCGTACGGTGGCGGCTCGGGTTCGGGTTCGGGCTCGCGCGGCGGCTCGTACGGCGGCGGCAGCGGCGGCGGTCGCGGCGGTTCGTACGGTGGCGGCTCGGGTTCGGGTTCGGGCTCGCGCGGCGGCTCGTACGGGCGGGACGGCGGCCGCCGGGACGACCGGCGCGACGACCGCTACCCGGACCGCCCGCTGCGGCCCGAGGAGCGCAGGTACGACCGCCCCGAGTACGGCGGCGGCCCGAACGCCACCCCGGCCCGCGGCGGCTTCGCCGGCCGGCGACCCGGTCCGGCCCCGCGCCCGCGCCGGGAGGGCCAGGGCGCCCCGGGCGACCCGCGCCGCCAGCCGCAGCGCTCGCGCGAGCTGCAGGCCAAGATCGAGGACGCCGTCCTCGCCCGGCACGACAAGCCGGCCGTCAAGCTGCCCAAGACCTTCGGCGAGCCCGAGGGCGAGCGCCTGCAGAAGGTGCTGGCCCGGGCCGGCGTCGGCAGCCGCCGCGCCTGCGAGGAGCTGATCGAGCAGGGCCGGGTCGAGGTCAACGGCAAGCGGGTCACCGAGCAGGGCAAGCGGGTCGACCCGCAGAACGACGAGATCAAGGTGGACGGCCTGACCGTCGCCACCCAGTCCTACCTGTTCTTCGCGCTCAACAAGCCGGCCGGCGTGGTCTCCACCATGGAGGACCCGGACGGGCGCCAGTGCCTGGGCGACTACGTGACCAACCGGGAGACCCGGCTGTTCCACGTCGGCCGGCTGGACACCGAGACCGAGGGCATCATCCTGCTCACCAACCACGGCGAGCTGGCCCACCGCCTCACCCACCCCAAGTACGGCGTGACCAAGACCTACCTGGCCGCCATCCAGGGCCCGATCCCGCGTGACCTGGGCAAGCAGCTGGCCCAGGGCGTGGAGCTGGAGGACGGCTTCGCCCGCGCCGACAGCTTCAAGGTGGTCTCCAACGTCGGCAAGAACTACCTGGTCGAGGTGACCCTGCACGAGGGCCGCAAGCACATCGTCCGCCGGATGCTGTCCGAGGTCGGCTTCCCGGTCGAGAAGCTGGTGCGCACCCACTTCGGCCCGATCGCGCTCGGCGACCAGAAGTCGGGCTGGCTGCGCCGCCTGACCAACCCGGAGGTCGGCCAGCTGATGCGCGAGGTCGGTCTGTAACCGGTAGGTTCACCCGGACTTCTTCGGAGGGTCCCCCGCCCGTGGTGGCGGGGGACCCTCCGGCGTTGTCTGTGAGCCGGGACGCAACCGCTGGTCACGGCCTTGTCAGTGTCATGATCCGTGGCCGAGGATGGCCACCGGAGCACCGGCCCGCCGAGTGGCGGGACTGCGCCAGCACGGCGCCGGAGGGGGTGTTCCGGGGCGAACAGGGGGAGACGGCGTCGTGTCCGATGCAGCACTGGGGCGGTCCGCCGGGCACGCGCTCGGCCCGTTGGGACTGGCCGAGCCGGACGGGCGGGTGTACGCGGCGCTGGTGGCCAGTCCGCAGTCCACCGCGGAGGAGCTGGCCGAGAGCTGCGCCCTGACGTTCCAGCAGTGCGTGCGCGCGCTGGACCGGCTGGCGCAGCAGGGGATGGCCACCCGGGCGCCGGTGGACCGGGAGCGCTACCTGCCGGTCGCCCCGGACGTGGCGATAGGGACCCTGATCGGCCACCGGGAGTCCGAACTGCGGCACGCCCGGGCCGAGATGCACCGGCTGATGGACGCCTTCCGGGAGGCCTCGCGCTACACCGACCCGGCGCACTCGGTGGAGGTGCTGACCGGCGGCGAGGCGATCGCCCAGCGGCTGGAGCACATCACCGGGACCAGCCAGTACCAGGTGCGCGGCTTCGACCGTCCGCCGTACATCCAGGACCCGGTGGCGGCGATGCCGCTGCAGCGGCGGCGGCTGCGGGAGGGGCTGAGGTTCCGGACGATCTACGACCGGGAGGCGGTGGCCTGGCCGGGCCGGCTGGAGAAGAACATCATGGTCGGCGTCGCGGACGGCGAGGAGGCGCGGGTACGGCCGACGCTGCCGATGAAGATGATCATCTCGGACGACCGGATGGCGATCATCCCGATCAGCGTCGGCGACAGCGTGCTGGACGCGGCCTACGTGATCCACCCCTCGGCGCTGCTGCAGGCGCTGGACACGCTGTTCGAGGCGGAGTGGGAGCGGGCCGTGCAGCTGCAGGCCGCGATCGGCACCGGGAACGCGTCGCCGGAACCGGACGCCGACCACCGCAAGCTGCTCGGCCTGCTGGCCGCAGGGCTGACCGACGAGTCGATCGCCCGCTCGCTGGGCTGGAGCGCCCGGACCACCCAGCGGCGGCTGCAGGCCCTGATGCGCTCGCTGGGCGCCACCACCCGCTTCCAGGCCGGGATGGCGGCCCGGGAGCGGGGGTGGCTGTGAGGGCCCGGGGGGACGGTTGTGAGCGGGCCCGGAGTTCCGGTCAGCTCCAGGGGCTGAGGGCGGCCCAGCGGCCGTCCGGGCCGCGCTCGACCTTCTCCAGGCCGACCACGGCGGTGCGGTTCAGCCGCCCGTAGATGTGCGGGAACAGGACCCCGGGGGTGGCGCCGGGCGGTGGGGCGCCGTGCGGGGCCTCCCACTTGACCATCGGCTCGACCAGTGCCTCCTCGATCAGCAGCACCATCAGCGGGTCCGGGGTGTCGGGGAAGAAGGCGTTGGCCACCGCGAGCGCCGTCTGCTCGTCCGCCGAGCAGTGGATGAACCCGTCGGTGAGCAGCGACGCGGTGGCGTACGGGCGGCCCGGGTCGGCCAGCCAGTCGTCCAGGGGTGCGAGATGGAGGATCATGTTCCTTTTGTACCCGCTTTCCGGTTCCGATTCCGGTCCTGAACGGTCGTCACGGGTGGCCGGCCTCAGAGCCCGGCCACCTTGGCCGCGGCGGAGACCTCGTACACCAGGGTGAGGCTGCGGCGGGCGCCCGGGCCGAGCGGGACGTCCCAGCGGACGATGCCCTCGGCGTCGAAGGAGTCCGGTGCCGGGGAGCACTCGTCCTTGCGCAGCCGCACCTCGACCGCGGCCACCTCGGAGACCGGCACCCGTTCGCGCACCGTGACCAGTTGCTCGTCGCGCTCCTCCGGGCCGGAGAAGCGGGACAGGTGCAGCTGGACGGTGCGGGTGGTGGTCTGGCGGCCGCCCAGGGCGGCGGTGGTCCGGCGCTCGTCGGTCTCGCGGACCACCCGGTAGCCGTCCGTGCTGCCGAAGGACAGCTCGGCGTCGGCGCCGGTGGCGGTGAAGCGCAGCTCGCCGCGGCCGGTGAAGCCGCTGCCGCGCACCAGCTCGACCGGGCCGGCCAGCAGCGGGTGCCCGGCCGCGTTGCGGAACCGGACCACCTGGGTGACCAGCGGGGACAGCTCGGGGGCGCAGGCGTACTCGGTCCTCGCCGGGCCGCTGAAGGAGCCCAGCGGGACCCGGTGCGCCCGGCCGTCGGAGGGGACGGTGGCCGGGGCGGGGGCGGGCAGCACCCGCACCTCGCCGCCGTCGTCCAGGCCCGGGACGGCGGCGCCCGGGCCGAGGGTGCTGACCTCCTCCTCGCGCAGCTCGACCTCGACCGTGCGGCGCTCCTCGTCGGTGCGCTCGCGCAGGGTCAGCCGGTCCTCGGTGAGCGCGGGCGGGTCGGTGGCGAGGGCCGATCGGGCGGTGGAGAAGGTCAGCCGGGCGCCGGTCCAGTCCTCGCCGGTGCGCTGCCAGACCACCGCCTCCGACTCCAGCCGCAGGTCGCCTTCGCCCAGGGTCGCGCGGTAGGACGGGCGCCACAGGGCGCAGGGCACCAGGTGGTGGACGGTCAGCCCGGCCGGGCCGGGCCGCTCGGCCTCGACGGTCAGCTCCAGGTGGGCGAGCAGCTCGGCGGGCTCCTCCTCGGCCCGGTCCAGGGCCAGCATGGCCTGGGAGCGCTCCTGGTCCAGGCGGCGCAGCCGGGAGTGGGTGGCGCGCAGCTCCTCGCCGTAGCGCTCGCGCTCGGCGTCCACCCGGTCCAGCTCGCGGGCCCAGCGGGTGCGCTCGATCTCGCCGACGCCGGCGCCCTCGCCGACCTCGCGCAGCAGGTCCGCGGAGAGCTGGGCGAGCAGGGCGAGGCGGGCCTCCAGCCGGGCGCGGGTCTGCTCCGCGAGCCGGGCCTCGGCCTCCAGCGCGTGCAGTCGGTGGCGCAGCGCGGAGTCCTCCGGGCCGGGCGGCAGCGGGGCGCGCGGGGTCCAGCTGCGCACCAGCCGGGCCTCCAGCACCCGGGTGCCGGGGGCGGCGGACTCGGCGCGCAGGGTGCGGTCGACGGCGAGGGCGGTGAGCGGGCCCAGCCGCAGTCGCTGGACGCCCGCGGCGAGTTCGACGGTCACCGCGCGTTCGACCTGGGCGCGGTCCTCCAGGCAGGTGACGGCGGTGACTGGGAGGGGGACGGTCTCTTCGGTCATCTGTCAATTCCTCCGGTTTCCGCCGAGGATGGCCTTTCCGGCCGGGATCTTGATCTGGTAGCCGCCGTCCAGCTCGGCGCGGCCGCCCGGCGGCAGTTCGATCCGCCAGAGCCGGGTGCCGGGTGGGCACTCCGGGGTGGGGACGGCCGGGGCGTGCCAGTCGGCACGCTCCTCGATCCGGATCTCGGTGTCGGAGGCGAGCGGCACGCGTTCGCGGACCTCGACCGTGACGGCACGGCCGAGCCGGTTCGCCAGCTGGACGTGCACCCGGTGGTCGAGCACGGTGCTGTTGCCCTTCAGCATGCCCGTGGCGGACTCGCGCAGCTCGGTGCGGCGCGCCACCTCGATGCTCTCGGTGACGCCGATGCCCAGGTGGCGGGTCTCGCCGGGGGCGAGCGTCGGCAGGGCGGCGGTGAGCAGGAACTCGTCGTCCACGGTGACCTCGACCGGGCCCGCCAGCACGGCGCGGTCGGTGCGGTTGGCGAGCACCAGGGTCGCGTACACCTTCTGCTCGACGGCGGGGACGGTGACGTACTCGGGGCTGACGGAGAGCGGGATCTCGTCGACCGTGACGGAGTGCCAGGTGCCGTCGGAGGGGATGTCGGCGGGGGCGGCGGCGTCGAAGCGGTGGTCGAAGGAACCGGCCGACCGGCGGGGCGGGACGGCGTGGCGGGGGAGGGGGAGGTCGCGCAGGCGAGCGCCCTCGGGGCCGCCGGGGAGGAAGCGTTCCAGCTCGGCACGCTCGACCCGGGCGGGGTCCGGGTGCAGGGTGCCGCGGCGGTCGGTGGGTTCGTCGGGGCCGGCCAGCCGGAGGCCGGGGTAGTCGAGCAGGACGGTGTCGGGGGCGAGGCCGGTGGCCGGCGGCGGCGTGGCGCCGCGGCGGAGCCGGGGCCGGCGGGCCTCCTGCGGCGGGGCGCCGCCGAAGGCCTGGGGCATCGGGGGGCCGCCGGGGGCCTGGGGCATCGGTCCGGGCGGGGCGCTCGCCGAGGGTGGGGCGCCGTAGCCGGCGAAGCCGGGCGGCGGGGGCGCGGGCGCCGGCTCCCGGACGCTCAGCGAGCCGCCGCCGGACGGGCCGGCCGACGCCGTCTCGTCCGGGAGGAAGTCGGGGTGGGCGCCTGCCGGGCGGGCGCCACCGGCGCGGGGCGCGCGGCGCCGGGCGGGCTCGGGGGCGGTGGGGTGGGGCGCGGCGAGGGCCGCGACCGGGATCGGGGCGCCGGAGCGGGGGGTGGCGGGGCGGTCGGCCGCGGCCGCGTCGTAGCCGGTGAAGAGGTCGGACAGGCCGGCCGGGGGTTCGCGCCAGCCGGAGGGCGGCGGGGCGGGCTGGCTGCGGCCGATCCGGAGCGAGGCGAGCCGGGGCAGGTCGGTGCGGCGCTCCAGGTCGGCGGTGGACAGGGCGAGCCGTACGCCCGTCCAGTCCTCGCCGGTGTGCTGGGCGACGGCGGCGCGCAGGACCAGGTGGGCGGTGTCGGCGCCGGTGCGGTGGCTGAGGCGGTAGGCGGGCACCCAGCGGGCGGCGGGGACGCCGTACTCCAGCTCCAGTTCGACCTGTGCGGCTGTTCCGGCTGGTTCGGTTCCGGTCGCGTCCTCGGTGCCGGTTCCGGTGGTGGTGCCGGTGGTGGTGCCGGTACCGGTGGTCAGGGTGAGCACGACGGTGTCGGTGGCCTCGACCGGCTCGGTCCGCCCGGCGGTGGACGCGCGATCCAGCCGGTCGGCGGCCAACTGGCGCTCGTGGTCGGCGAGTTCGATCTCCCGGGTGAGCTGCTCGGCGCGCTCCTGGAGCTGGGCCAGCCGCTCGTCGACGAAGTCGGCGAGCTCCAGCCAGGCGTCGGCGGGGGTGCGACGCAGCGGCTCGTCGCGGCGGCGCTGCGGCGGTACGGCGCGCAGCGCGGCGGTCTCGGCGATCGCGGTCCGGACCAGCCGGTGGCGCTCGTTCAGTGCGCCCTGGCGCTCCATGGCCTCGTCCAACTCGCGGCGCAGCTGCGGGAGTTCGGCGGGCTCGTGGAGCTCGGCGACGGTCTCCAGGCGGGCCTCGACGACCGCCGTGCCGGCCGGGCCGGCGAGCACCCGGGCGCGCAGCGAGTCGGCGTCCAGCGAGTCGGGCAGGCCGGTCAGCCGCAGCCGCCCGCCGGGCGGGACCGGGACAGTGGCCCGGCGGCGGCACACCGCGCCCTCCGCGTACACCACGACGGAGTCCAGGACCGACGGATGGGCCGGTACGGCCGGCGGTTTCGACGACCCGGTGTGACTGCTGTGCTGATCGTCCATGCGCAACCCCTTCGTTCGCGTCCGGTGTGCCGCGGCTCGCCCCGCCGCCCCCGGCGGCCAGTCTGCCCCGCTCGGGGCCGGGCGTCGCCGGATTTCCCGGGGCGCGGCGTGTGCACTGTGGGGGACGGGGGCGGGGGCGCGGTGGTTGCCGGGCTGACGGGGGATGGGGTCGATGGGGTTGGCGGGGTCGGGGGTTTCCGGGGGCAGTCGGATGGGAGGATGGGGCGCGGGTGCTCCCGGTCGACTCCGGTACCTGCCGCGACTCCGGTACCTGCCGCAGCACGGCACCCGTTGGGACCGTGGCACCTGTTGAGCACCGCCAGCGAGAACCGTCCAGTCGAGAACCGTGATCGAGGAGAGCCACCCGCCATGCGCACTGCCGTCGTCGTCGGCACCGGACTGATCGGCACCTCCGCAGCCCTGGCCCTGGCCGCACGCGGGCTGACCGTCCATCTGGAGGACTCCGACCCGGACGCCGCCCGCACCGCCGAGTCGCTCGGCGCAGGCACCACCGAACCGGCCGAGGGCCCGGTCGACCTGGCGATCATCGCCGTCCCGCCGGCGCTGGTCGGCAAGGTGCTCGCGGACTGCCAGCGCCGCAACCTGGCGCACTGGTACACCGACGTGGCCAGCGTGAAGTCCGGCCCGGGCAGTGAGATCGCCGCGCTCGGCCTGGACACCGTCCACTACATTGGTAGTCACCCGATGGCCGGCCGCGAGCGCTCCGGGCCGCTGGCCGCCCGAGCCGACCTGTTCGAGGGCCGCCCCTGGGTGCTCACCCCGACCGCCGACACCGACACCGACACGCTCAACGCCGCGCTGGAGCTGGTCGCGCTGTGCGGCGCGATGCCGATCGTGATGGACGCGGACGCGCACGACCGGGCCGTCGCCCTGGTGTCGCACGCCCCCCAGCTGGTCTCCTCGCTGGTCGCGGCCCGGCTGGAGAACGCCGACGAGACGGCGATAAGGCTCTCCGGCCAGGGCGTGCGCGACGTGACCCGGATCGCCGCCTCCAACCCGGGGATGTGGGTCGACATCCTGTCCGCCAACGCGGGCGCGGTCGCCGACGTGCTGGAGGAGGTCGCCGGCGACCTCGGCGAGACCGTCATCGCGCTGCGCGCCATGGCGGCCGAGGAGGAGGGCGAGCGCCGGGCCGGCCTGGAGGGCATCGAGGCGGTCATGCGTCGCGGCAACAGCGGGCAGGCCCGCATCCCCGGCAAGCACGGCGCCCCGCCCACCCGG
The DNA here is from genome assembly GCF_044546945.1 of Kitasatospora sp. NPDC053057. Classification (NCBI taxonomy): domain Bacteria; kingdom Bacillati; phylum Actinomycetota; class Actinomycetes; order Kitasatosporales; family Streptomycetaceae; genus Kitasatospora; species Kitasatospora sp. NPDC053057. Next base: position 35,936 of record NZ_JBITZP010000039.1, read on the forward strand.
TACGAGACCGTCGCCGTGGTGCTCGGCGACCAGCCGGGCGAGCTGGGCCGGCTGTTCGGGGAGGTCGGCGAGGCCGGGGTCAACATCGAGGACGTCCTCATCGAGCACTCGGACGGGCAGCAGGTCGGCTTCGTCCAGCTGTCGGTGGCGCCGATGTCGGTCAAGCGGCTGACGGCGGCGCTGCGCGCGGGCGGCTGGAGCGTTCGGGACTGACGGCCGTCGGGTGGCGAGGGGCGGGTGCTGAAGGGGGAGCGGGCGTGATCATCGAGTTGCCGCTGGGGGAGACCCGGCACGGCTCGGCCGGTGAGGCGGTGGACCTCGGGAACGAGCGGTTCCTGCGGGCGGTGGTGGGCGGGGGGTTCCTGATCCGCCACCGCAGCGTGGCGGCGATGGTCGAGCGGCCCCGGCCGGTCCGCACGGAGGCCGCCGCTCCGGAGCCTTTCGAACCCGAGCCTTTCGACCGCGAACCTGTCGAACCCGACCCGACCTGCAGTCTGCTGCTGCGCGCCGCCCACGCCGCCTTCGCCGAGCACCTGCCGTTGAGCCTGTCGCCGGACGTGCTCTGGTACGCGGTGGTGCACGAGGTCGCGGTGCACGTACGGATGTACCCGCCGCGCTACCGGGCGCTGTTCGGCGCGGCGGACCGGGCGCGGGTGCTCACCGTGCGCGACGACACGCTGACGGGCTGGGACGCCGACTGGACGCGGTCGCTGCGGCTGGTCCGGGAGCCGCTGGCGGCGGCGCTGGGCGCCGAGGTGGTCGAGCTGTTCCGGCCGGGCTTCTCCACCACCACGCCGGACGACGAGGCCTCCGCGCTGGTGGCGCTGATGGACGTGATCGGCCCGTACTACGACTTCCGCTGGGAGACCCGCTGCGGCATCCCGAAGGTCCGGCTGGAGGGCACCGCCGAGGACTGGGCGCTGCTGGCGGCGCGGGTCGGGGAGCTGGCGGAGCGCTTCGACTGGCTGGCGCCCTGGTTCGCCGAGCTGCGCCCGGTACTGGCGGAGATCGCGGCGACGGCGGCGGGCGGGCCGGTGGACGAGGGCTTCTGGCGTTCGCTGTACAAGTGGGAGTCGGTGTCGGGCGGGCCGCGGGTGACCGGCTGGCTCACCGCCTTCTTCGCCCACACCCAGACCCCGGACGGGCCCCGGCTGCGGCAGACCTTCGACTGGTGGGAGGCGGCGGGCACGTCGTACCACCGCGACGCCTTCGCGGTGAACGACTTCCCCTCGCACCTGTCGACGGTGCCGTTCGTGTGGGAGTGCCTCGGCGTCGAGCGGCCGATGGCCTTCATCGCCGGGGTGCTCGGGATCGAGCGGGACGGGGAGTTCCTGCGGCCCCGGCTGGGGCACGCGGTGTTGGAGCGGGAGAACGGGGGTGGGCTGTGATCGTCGACATCGCGCTCGGGGACGGGCAGGAGCCGGGCGACGTGGCGCGGCTGGACGTCGTCGGGAACGACGGATTCCTGGCGGCCGTGGTCGGCGGGGAGTTCACCGTGCTCCACCGCAGTACGGGAACGCTGCTGGCGGTGCCGACGGAGTACGAGCCGCAGCGGAAGCCGCCGGAGCCGACCTGGAGCCTGCTGCTGCGCGCCGCGCACACGGCCTTCGCGGAGCACCTGCCGTTGAGCCTGTCGCCGGACGTGCTCTGGTACGCGGTGGTGCACGAGGTCGCGGTGCACGTACGGCTGAACGCGCAGCGGTACGAGGGGCTGTTCAGCGCCACCCCCGGGCAGAAGCGGACCATCGAGGTCAGGGACGACAGCCTGCTGCGCGCCGAGGCGGACTGGGCGCGGTCGATCCGGCTGGTCCGGGAGCCGTTGGCGGAGGCGATCGGGCCTGAGCTGGTGGAGCTGTTCCAGCCCTCGTTCTCCACCACCACGCCGGACGACGTGTCCGCGGCGCTGGTGGCGCTGATGGACGTGGTCAGCCCGTACTACGAGTTCCTCTGGATCACGATGTGCGGCATCCCGAAGGTCCGGCTGGAGGGCACGGCCGAGGACTGGGCGCTGCTGGCGGCGCGGGTCGGGGAGCTCGCGGACTGGTTCGAGCCGCTCGGGGCGTGGTTCGCCGAGCTGCGCCGGGTGCTGGCGGAGATCGCGGCGACGGCGGCGGGCGGGCCGGTGGACGAGGAGTTCTGGCGTTCGCTGTACAAGTGGGACTCGGAATCCGGCGGGGACTTCGTCTCCGGGTGGATCACCGCGTTCTTCGCCCACACCCAGACGCTCTCGGGGCCGAAGCCGCGCGCGGACTTCCGCTGGCGGGACGGGCGGGTGCGGTTCGAGGAGAACGCCTTCCCGTCGCACGTCTCGAAGGTGCCGTTCGACTGGCAGACGCCGGGCGGGACCCTGCGGATGGCCTTCGTCGGCGGGGTGCTCGGCATCGAGCGGGACGGCGAGTACGTGCGGCCCCGGCTGGGGAACGCGGTGCTGGAGGTCGTGCGGGAGGCCGTGGACCCGGCGGCCGAGCAGGCGGAGCTGGCGGCGGCGCAGCTGCCGGAGGGGTGGACGATCGAGCGGGTGCGGGAGGTCAGCGGGTCGGAGTGGGCGAAGCTGGTGAGCACGGACGGGGTCCGCGTCCAGGACATGAGCGGCGAGCCGCTGGGCGGAGCCGTCGCCGTCATCCGCTTCTCGGTCTTCTCCCTGGTCCGGTGTGCGGAGGACGACGACTGGCAGCTGGGGCTGCACACGCCGGACGGTGTCATCTACCGGGAGGGCTCGCTCGGGCCCGACCTGGCGGGCGCGCTGGCGTCGGCTTCCGGATGGTGAGGTGTGGTGACGCCCGTGTGGTGATGTCCGTGTGGTGACGTCCGTGTGGTGACCGGCCTGGGACGGGGTCCGGCGGCGGTCCATTAACCTTGAGGGAGACAATCCCCGGCCGTACGCCCGCGCAGGCGTCGGCTTCCATGCTCAGAGAGAGGTTCGCCCCGTGGACACTGCCGACCGAGCGCACGCCCCGGTCGTCGTCGCCATCGACGGACCCTCCGGCTCCGGCAAGTCGACCGTCTCGCGGGCGGTCGCCGCCCGGCTGGGCCTGAGCTTCCTGGACACCGGCGCCATGTACCGGGCGATGACCTGGTGGATGCTGGCCAACGACGTCGACGTGACCGACCCGGAGGCGGTGGCCGTCGCGTGCGGCAAGCCCGTCATCGTGTCGGGTACGGATGCCGACGGGCCGACCATCACCGTGGACGGTCAGGATGTCTCCGGCCCGATCCGGGGCCCCGAGGTGACGGCGCAGGTCAGCGCCGTGGCCGCGGTGCCGGCGGTGCGGTCCCGGCTGGTGGAGCTGCAGCGCGGGTGCGCCGAGGTCGCCGAGCGCGGCATCGTCGCCGAGGGCCGGGACATGGGGACCGTGGTGTTCCCGCAGGCCACCATCAAGGTGTTCCTGACCGCCTCCGAGGCGGCCCGGGCCGAGCGCCGGGCGGCCGAGCTGCGCGCCAAGGGCGTGGACGAGGCGACCATCACCGCGATGGCCGCCGACCTCGCCCGCCGCGACGCCGCCGACTCCTCGCGCGAGACGGCCCCGCTGGCCCAGGCCGCGGACGCCGTGCTGGTGGACACCAGCGCGCTCACCCTGGAGCAGGTGATCGACCGGATCGCCGCGCTGGTGGAGGAGCGGGCCGGGCTGTCGTCGGTCTGATCAGTCGAAGAGTTTGACTGGTCGGTCGGTCGATCGGTCGACCGTCTGATCAGCTGGGTGATTGACTCGGCTGGTTGCACGACCATTGAACGAACCGCGGGCCGTCAAGGCGCCGCGGCGGAAACCATCGCGCTGCCCCCACGGGGCAGGTACGCACGGCGCGCCCCTGGGAAGGGCCGGGCCGGGAAACGGAACAGACGAACATGACCACAGAGCACTCCGCCACCGGCCCCGGTGAGCTGGACGCCGCCGACTACGCCGAGTTCATGGCCCTCGCCGCCGAAGAGGGCTTCGACCTCGACGGCTTCGACGGCGTGGACGGCGCCGAACACGTCCGGCTGCCGGTGCTGGCCGTCGTCGGCCGCCCGAACGTCGGCAAGTCGACCCTGGTGAACCGCATCATCGGCCGCCGCGAGGCCGTCGTCGAGGACAAGCCGGGCGTCACCCGCGACCGGGTCACCTACGAGGCCAGCTGGAACGGCCGGCGCTTCAAGGTGGTCGACACCGGCGGCTGGGAGATCGACGTCCTCGGCATCGACGCCATGGTCGCCGCGCAGGCCGAGCTGGGCATCGAGCAGGCCGACGCGGTGCTGTTCGTCGTGGACGCCACCGTCGGCGCCACCGACACCGACGAGGCCCTGATCAAGATCATCCGCCGGGCGGGCAAGCCGACCGTCCTGTGCGCCAACAAGGTCGACGGCCCGTCCACCGAGGCCGAGGCCGCCTACCTGTGGTCGCTGGGCCTGGGCGAGCCGTACCCCGTCTCCGCCCTGCACGGCCGCGGCTCCGGTGACCTGCTGGACGCCGTCATGGACGCGCTGCCCGAGGCCCCGCCGCAGACCTTCGGCGACGCCGCCCCCGGCGGCCCGCGCCGGATCGCGCTGATCGGCCGGCCCAACGTCGGCAAGTCCAGCCTGCTGAACAAGGTCGCCGGCGAGGAGCGGGTGGTCGTCAACGAGCTGGCCGGCACCACCCGTGACCCGGTCGACGAGATGATCGAACTCGGCGGCAAGACCTGGAAGTTCGTGGACACCGCCGGCATCCGCCGCCGGGTCCACCTGACCGCCGGCGCCGACTTCTACGCCTCGCTGCGCACCTCCGCCGCGCTGGAGAAGGCCGAGGTCGCGGTCGTCCTGATCGACGCCAGCGAGACCCTCGCCGAGCAGGACACCCGGATCATCTCGATGGCCGTCGAGGCCGGGCGCGCCGTCGTCGTCGCCTACAACAAGTGGGACCAGCTCGACGAGGAGCGTCGCTACTACCTGGAGCGCGAGATCGAGCGCGACCTCGTCCAGGTGCAGTGGGCCCCGCGCGTCAACGTCTCGGCCAAGACCGGTCGGCACATGGAGAAGCTCGTCCCGGCGATCGAGACCGCGCTGGAGGGCTGGGAGACCCGGATCCCGACCGCGCGCCTGAACGCCTTCCTCGGCGAGCTGGTGGCCGCCCACCCGCACCCGATCCGGGGCGGCAAGCAGCCGCGCATCCTGTTCGGCACCCAGGCGGGCATCCGGCCGCCGCGCTTCGTGCTGTTCGCCTCGGGCTTCCTGGAGGCGGGCTACCGGCGCTTCATCGAGCGCCGGCTGCGTGAGGAGTTCGGGTTCGTGGGTACGCCGATCTCGATCTCGGTGCGGGTTCGGGAGAAGCGCAAGAAGAAGTAGTCGTGGGGTAGTTGGCAGTACGGCTGAGGGCTCCGTCACCGGTGGTGGCGGGGCCCTCGGGCTTTCCGGCTTCTGCTGCTCGGGGCAGTGGCGGTTGTCTGGCCGAGACGGCGGTGGCTGTCGGGTCTGAGCAGCGGTGGCTGTCGGGTCTGGGCAGCGGTGGTCGCCTGGTCAGGTCAGTGGTGGTCGCCGGTGCGGCCCGGGGGGAGCGAGAGCATCTGGCGGTGGCGGCCGCCGGTGGACTGGGCGGTGGCGAGGCCGGTGGCCGTGCCCAGCACTGGGGAGGGGGCCGGGGGCGGTGCGGGGGTCGCGTGCGGGAGCGGGCCGAGGTAGCCGGCGGCGACCCAGCCCTGGCCGTTGGGGAACTGGGGGGAGGTGGGTGGGGCCTGGCTGTGGCTCTGGCCGTCGCCGGTGGTGGTGGCGGCGGGGGTGGGGCTGGAGTCGGGGTGGCTGGTGGCGTGGGTGTGCTGTGACTGCGCCGGCATGAACTGGGGGAGGCCGGACGGCTGGCCGGCGTAGGTGTGGAACGCCTGCTGCTGCGGCTGGTACGGGCGCTGCTCACCGAGCAGGGGGTAGCCGTCGCGGATCGCGAAGCCGGTGAACCTCAGGTCCTCCTCGCCCGAGCGGTCGCCGGGCAGGGCGCGGAACAGCCGTCGGTACTCGGAGTACAGCTCGTCGTAGATCGGGGTTGCCGAGTGCGGGTGCTCCGCGTCGTACGACGGGCGCATGCCCGGGATCGAGCGGGCGGAGGTGGCGGACCGTCCGGCGGGCGCGGAGACGTCGTAGCTGTACACGTAGGGGCCAACGAGTGAGAGGCGGCGGGGATGCGGGGGCGTTCGGCGTACGGGGCCGGGGGGTGGGTGTGCCGGGGCTGGAGGGGTAGGTGTGCCGGGGTTGGGGGGTAGGTGTGCCGGGCGCTTCGGATCGGTGGCCGCTGACCGGGGTCGGCAGCGGCCACCGATCCGAAGCGCCGGAGCGGATCAGGTGCCGGCCAGCGGGAGGGAGGCGGCGACCACCTGACCCAGCGCCACCGCCCGCTCCAGCGCCTGGCGAAGCAGGTCCTCGCGGGGCTGGCGGCCGACCATGCCGGCCGGGACGGCGTACATGGTCACCTCGGAGAGCTGGCTGGCGGCCATCCGCCAGGCGTCGGTGACCTGGAGCGGCTGGTGCGCCTGCCACCAACCGGTGCTGCCGCCGGCCGCGGCGGGCTGCAGGATCGCGTGCAGCTTGCCCATGGCGACCAGCACCGACCAGCCGGGCAGCTGCTCCGGGGTCTCGTCGAGGTCGCCGACCGGCTGGAAGCCCGCGTCCTGGAGCAGGTCGAGGAACTCGTCCTCGCCGGAGGTGCTGCCGGGGCGGCCGACCGGGCCGGTGGGCTCGACCACCAGCGAGGCGTGGCCGACCTTGCCGTGCAGGACGAGCCCGCAGGTGATGCCCAGGATGGCGGCCTGGCCGGGGGCGGTCGGCTGGGGCGGGGCCCCGGCGGCGCCTTGGGAGGGGATGGCGAAGTCCGGAGCGGGGACCGCGAAGTCCGGGGTGGGGACCGCGAAGTCAGGGGCAGGGACCGTCAGGTCCGGGGCGGCGGGCTGGGACTGGCTGATGCTGCGGACGGCGCCGGCCAGTTGCTCCTCGGCGACCGGCACCACCTGGGAGGGGACGCAGCGGGCGTGGGCGAAGGCCAGGACGGCGGTCTCGTCGCCGACGAACAGCACGGTGCTGGTGGGCTCCGCGTGGGTGTCGCCGGGGGTGCGGCAGGAGGTGCATTCGTAGCTGTCGGGGGCGCGGTCGCCGCCGAGCAGGCGGTCGGCCTCGTCGTCGCCGATCTCGGACCGGACCTCGTCGCTGACGTCGAGCATGCGCGGCACAGGGTCTCCTCGGATGGGTGCGGTTGGGTCGTGGGGGGCGGACTCGGGGAGGTCGCCATGCCCAACGGGCCCTTGTGTCAGGCGTCACGGGTGCCCGTCCAGGCTGACGGGAATTGCCCCGGATCCGATCGCGCCACGTGTTCTCGTGGTCGCAATCTGTCGATGTCGGTGGCAGGACTGCCGGAATGAAGCTGTGAGGTGGGCCACCCGAACTCGATGTTTGATCTAGGAATCGATGGCCAAATCAGACATTTCGGGCAAGTTTGTATGGCCATTACCGCCGGTAACCCCTTGCTGAGCTGGGCAGACCGGTGGGGTTTTGGTTTCCCCGGTGACCGGCTCGTAGCTTCATTGGCGGCGCAACGAGCGCCACCCGGGCTCACCCCCGACGCACCGCCTCCCGGTTCCGGCCGGGTGCGACAGGTGCCCGCCGATGCGATCGCTCGAACAGGTCGCCGGCGAGCGGCTGGGTGGCCGGGGCGGCAGCGGCACGTCCGACACGTGCACGGCCGTCCGACGGACGCGGCAAGCGAAACGCGGCCCTCTCCAGGGTCTGGTTCCGCATGCCCGCCCGGGGCTGTCGAGAGGAACCCCATGACCTTCCGTCACGAGAACGCCGCTGCCACCACCATCGCCGCCACCAAGCGCAACCGCGTTCGGATGGCCGTCGTGGCGGGCGCCGCTGTCGCGGCCCTGCCGGTGGCCGGCCTCGTCACGGCCACCTCGGCCTCCGCCGCCCCCGTCTCCACCTGGGACGCCGTCGCCCAGTGCGAGAGCGGTGGCAACTGGGCCATCAACACCGGCAACGGTTTCTACGGCGGTCTGCAGTTCACCTCCAGCACCTGGGCCGCGTACGGCGGCACCGCCTACGCCGCGCAGGCCAACCAGGCCACCAAGGCGCAGCAGATCTCCGTCGCCGAGAAGGTTCTCGCCTCGCAGGGCCCCGGCGCCTGGCCGGTCTGCTCCGTCAAGGCGGGCCTGACCAAGGGCGGCGCCCCGGCCGCCGTCGACACCACGGCCGGCTCCGCCGCCGCCAAGCCGGCGCAGACCCCCGCGCCGAAGGCCGCCACCCCGAAGGCCGCGGCCGCCCCCAAGGCCGCTGCCGCGCCGAAGGCTGACGCCCCGAAGGCCGCTGCGCCCAAGGCCGCTGCCGCGCCGAAGGCTGACGCCGCCAAGTCCTGGAACGGTGCCAAGTCCTGGAACAGCTCCAACGACGCCAAGCCGGCCAAGGGCAACTACACCGTCAAGTCCGGTGACACCCTGAGCTCCATCGCCGCCGCGCAGGGCCTGGACTGGCACGACCTGTACAAGAACAACGCCAAGGTCATCGGTGGCAACCCCGACCTGATCTTCCCGGGTCAGACCCTGAGCATCTGAGACTCGATGAGCTGATCGCTGGTCGCTGGTCGCTGGTCGGCTCGGGCCGTGCTGTGCGATGCGATGACATGCCGTGCGGTGCTGTGCGATGCCGTGCGGTGCTGTGCCGCGGCGCCCGGTGGCGGGGCCCCCCCCCCGGGGGGGGGGCCCCCCCGGGTGCCGGGGGGGGGGGGGGGGGGGGGGCCGGCCGGGGGGGGGGGGGCGAGGGTGGGGGGGCCGGGGGGGTT
>NZ_JBITZP010000039.1:44713-75252 GCF_044546945.1 Kitasatospora sp. NPDC053057
TGGGCGGCTCGGCCGGTGCGGTGCGATGGGATGACAGGCGGTGGGGTGGTGTGCGTGGCGGGGGGGTGGTGGGCCGGGGCGCCGGGGGGCCGCCCCCCCGCTGGGGGGCGCGGCCACCGGCGTTTCCGGCGTGTCGGGGCGGGCGGCGGCCCGGCCGGGGCCGAGCTGCCTAGGGTCGGCTGCCGTGCCGTATGCGAGTGACGAACGGACGTCCCGGGCCGTGATCCGGGTGGGTGCCGCCGTGGCGGTGGTGATGGCCGTGGTCTCGGGCGGCGTGCGGGCCGGCGCGGCGCCGCGGGTCGCGGACCTGGTCTGGGACGAGCTCGCCGACTGCGAGCGCGGCGGCGACTGGCGGGCGGACACCGGCAACGGCTACTACGGCGGCCTGCAGATCCGGCCGCCCACCTGGGCGGAGTCCGGGGGCCTGCACTTCGCCGACCGGCCCGACCACGCGAACCGGCGGGAGCAGACCACCGTGGGGGAGGTGATCGTGCGGCAGCAGGGGTGGGAGGCCTGGCCGGCCTGTGCGCGGGAGCTGGGGTTGCTCGGTAGGGCCCCTACTCCTGCGGCCCCCGGGCCCTCCGCTCCTGCGCCGCCAGCTCCTGCGCCGTCGGCTCCTGGGCCCTCCGCTCCTGCGCTGTCAGCTCCTACTCGCTCAGTCCGGACTGCCGCACCGTGATGTTGAGCCGTCCCACCAGCCCGAGCGCCGGGTCCGCCGTCCCTGGCAGCGTCCGCACCACCCCGTGGTACGCGAACCGGGTCGGCCCGCCGAAGACCAGCAGATCCCCGCTGCGCAGCTCCAGGTCGGTCCACGGCCGGGTCCTGGTCTCGGTGTTCCCGAGCCGGAAGACGCAGTCGTCGCCCAGCGAGAGCGAGACCACCGGGGCGTCCGCGCGTTCGTCGCGGTCCTGGTGCAGGCCCATCTTCGCGCCGTGCGGGTAGTGGTTGACGATCGCGGTGTCCGGTTCGTACGCCGCCGCGCCCGCGACCTCCCCGATCCGATCCCCGTACGCCTCCGCCACCGCCCGCCGGGCCAGCTCCCCGAGCAGCGCCGGGAACGGCTTGACGGGCGCGCCGTCCTCGGCGACCCGTGCGTACCCGTACGGGTACCAGTGCCAGCCGAGGCTCACCATCCGCACCGACATCAACCCGCCGGTGGGCATCCGCACGTTGTGCAGGCCGGCGGGCGGCCGGGCCCATTCCCGGCAGGCGGCGACCAGCCGGAGCTGCGCGGCGGGGTCCAGCCAATCGGGCAGCAGGACGGCACCGGGCGCGGGCTCGGACCGCACCCGCGCGGCCGGGCCCGCGCCCGGCAGGCCGCCGGGCTGGTCGTCGAACAGGTCACCCTGGATCACCTCACCATCCTCCTGCACCACCCCGCCGCGCGGGGGCGGGGCGCTTCGAGGGTGCTCGGCCGTTCGCCGACCTGTCTACTCGTTTACACGTTCGAGTGAACCGGTCGCTCGGGGCCGGTGAGCGGGAATGACCCGGGTCGCCGGAGAATTCGATTGAACTGGAGAACTCGATCGGAATCACGAGAGGGAGCGCGCGCATGGGTACCCCCGTCGACGACCTCGTCGATCTGCTGGACCTGGAGCAGATCGAACTGAACATCTTCCGCGGGCGCAGCCCCGAGGAGGCGCTGCAGCGCACCTTCGGCGGTCAGGTCGCCGGTCAGGCGCTGGTCGCGGCGGGGCGCACGGTCGAGGGCGAGCGCCCCGTCCACTCGCTGCACGCGTACTTCCTGCGCCCCGGGGTGCCGGGCGTGCCGATCGTCTACCAGGTCGACCGGATCCGCGACGGCCGCACGTTCACCACCCGCCGGGTGCTCGCCATCCAGGGCGGCCGGTCGATCTTCTCGCTCACCGCCGACTTCCACAGACCGGAGGAGGGCAGCATCGAGCACCAGTACCCGATGCCGCCGGTCCCGGCGCCCGAGGAGCTGCCCAGCGCCCTGGACGAGGTCGGCTCCCGGCTCGGCGAGCTGCCCCCGTTCATCAGCCGCCGCCAGCCCTTCGACATCCGCTACGTCGAGCGGCTGCGCTGGAACAAGGAGGAGCTGGTGGACGTCGAGGCGCGCAGCGGCGTCTGGCTGCGCACCAACGGCCCGCTGCCCGACGACCCGCTGATCCACGTCTGCGCCCTCACCTACGCCAGCGACATGACGCTGCTGGACGCCGTCCGCGCCCCCGTCGAACCGCTCTGGGGCACCCGGCACTTCGACATGGCCTCGCTGGACCACGCGATGTGGTTCCACCGGCCGTTCCGGACGGACGACTGGCTGCTCTACCAGCAGGAGTCCCCGATCGCCCACGGCGCGCGCGGCCTGGCGCGCGGGCAGATCTTCGACCGGAACGGGCAACTGGTGGTGTCGGTGGTGCAGGAGGGCCTGTTCCGGCCCCTGAAGGGCTGAGGGCCGGTGTCCGGTGTCCCGGCCGCCGTGCTGCCGCCGCATTGCGTCTGCTTGCGGTGTCTTGCGGCCGCCTTGCAGTCTCCTTGCGAGTCCGACGGCTTGCCGAGGCCGGGGAATGATCCGTACCCGCGCGCGGTGTTGTGCAGGATGACCGAGACGGACGGCTCGAACGGCGGGCCGTCCGCGGACCGGACCGGGAGGGTTCACCGATGACGGCGACGGCAGCGGAGGACTGGAAGCACTGGAGTGACCGGCGGGCGGCGTCGGTGAGCGCGCCGCACGGCCAGCTCGCACTCACCGGCACGCACTGGCTGGAGCCCGAACCGGTCGAGGTCCCGGGCCTGCCCGGGCGCTGGTGGGCCGACGCCGAGGGCGTCCGGGTACGGGCCGCGGCGGCCGACGGCATCACCGTCGACGGCGCCGACGGTCCGGTGGACGGCGAGGTGCTGCTGCGCCCCGACACCGATCCGGCCGCCGACACCGCCACCCTGGGCGAGCTGCTGCTCGTCCCGATCGAGCGGGAGGGCGAACTCGCCCTCCGGGTCTTCGACCCGGCCTCGCCCGGCCGGACGGGCTTCGCGGGCATCGCCGCCTACCCGTACGCGCCCGAGTGGGCCGTACCCGCCGTCTACACCCCCTTCGAGGAGGAGGGGCAGTCGGTGCTGGTCCCGAACGCGGACGGCAAGGACCGCCCGCTGGCGGTCACCGGGACGATCGAGTTCACCGTGACCGGCGAGCACCGCACGCTGACCGTCAGCCGCGCGGGCCAGCGCCTCACCGGCGTCATCGCGGATGCCACCAGCGGAATCGACACCTACCGCTTCCGGTTCATCACCCTGCCGGCGCCCGACAGGGACGGCCGGACCGTCCTCGACTTCAACCGGGCGTACCTGCCGCCCTGCGCCTTTGCGGACCACTTCATCTGCCCGTTCCCGCCGCCGGGCAACCGGCTGGACTTCGCGGTGGAGGCGGGGGAGAAGCAGGTGCTGAGCAGGTAGGGCGCGGGAGCGGGTCGCCGGCCGACCGGGTGCGGGCCCGGTCGGCGGGGCTGGGCTATTGGCGGGTGGAGCGGGCCCCGGTGTCGGGTGTGGCGCGGGCCGGAGCAACTATGGACCGTTGTGACGACCAACCAACCCCCTGATGCCCCGGCCGCCGAGCCCCTTTCTCCTCCCGCTCTGCCCGCTTCCCCCGCTCCGCCCGTCCCGCCGGCTGTTCCCTGGTACCGGAGGGCCTTCGCCGACCTCAGCCCGCTGCGCGATCACCCCGACTACCGCCGGGTCTGGTCCGGGCAGGCGGTGTCATCCATAGGCCAGCAGATGACCGCCGTGGCCGTCTCCGTCCAGGTCTACGACCTGACCGGCTCCGCCTTCGCGACCGGTCTGGTGGGCCTGTTCTCGCTCGTCCCGCTGGTCGCCTTCGGCCTGTACGGCGGTGCCATCGCCGACACCGTCGACCGGCGCAAGCTCGGCCTGATCGGCTCGGCCGGCCTGGCCGCCGTCTCCGCCCTGCTCGCCGCCCAGGCCCTGGCCGGGCTCGACCTGGTGGCCGTCCTCTACGCCGCGGTCGCCGTCCAGGCCGGGTTCTTCGCGCTCAGCTCGCCCGCCCGCTCGGCGATGATCCCCCGGCTGGTCCCCGCCCACCAGCTCCCGGCGGCGAACGCCCTGAACACCGTCAGCATGAACCTCGGCCTCACCGTCGGCCCGATGCTCGGCGGCGTCCTGATCGGCACCTTCGGCGCCCAGTCCGCCTACCTCGTCGACACCGTCGCCTTCACCGGCACCCTCTACGCCATGTGGCGCCTGCCCGCCATGCGGCCACAAGGCGAGCGCAAGGGCCGCGCCTCCGTCCTCGACGGCCTGCGCTTCCTGCGCGAGCAGCCCAACCTGCGCACCAGCTTCCTCGCCGACCTGGCCGCGATGATCTTCGGCATGCCGCGCGCCCTCTTCCCGGCGATCGCCGTCACCTTCTACGCCGGCGACGCCCGCACCGTCGGCCTGCTCGTCTCCGCCCCGGCGGTCGGCGCCCTGATCGGCGCGCTCTTCTCCGGCTGGATCGGCCGGGTCCACCGCCAGGGCGTCGCGATCCTCGCCGCCGTCTCCGCCTGGGGCCTCGCCATCGCCGCCTTCGGCGCACTCCACAACCTCTGGCTCGGCCTCCTGCTGCTCGCGGTGGCCGGCTGCGCCGACACCGTCAGCATGATCTTCCGCAACACGATGATGCAGGTCGCGGCCCCCGACGAGATGCGCGGCCGCCTCCAGGGCATCTTCATCGTCGTCGTGGCCGGCGGCCCCCGCCTCGGCGACTTCGAGTCCGGCGCCGTCGCCGCCCTCAGCAACCCCGCCACCTCTGTCATCACCGGCGGCCTCGCCTGCGTCGCCTGCGTCCTCCTCCTCGCCGCCCGCCGCCCCGCCTTCCTCACCTACGACGCCCGCCACCCGACCCCCTGATCAACCCGACCCCCCGAAACCTGGCAGCGAGCACCCCCCGACGTGCTGTATTGTTTTCCACGTCGCCGGGACACCGGAGACAAGGTCGAGAAGCCACCCGGCAGAGCCCCCCAGGCCCCGTCGCACGGCACCGAGACCACGGGACGTGGCGCAGCTTGGTAGCGCACTTGACTGGGGGTCAAGGGGTCGCAGGTTCAAATCCTGTCGTCCCGACTTGCGAATCCGCAGGTCGGAGGCCGTTTCCATCTGAGGATGGGGACGGCCTTTTTGCGCGTGTCGCGGGGTGGTGGTCGCAGGGTGGTCGCACCTCGTCCGGTCGCGGAGCGCAGCCGGGCGCGGGCTGACCTCGTCAACTCGCCGCTGTATGGCTGGAGTTGGCGCACATGGCCCGATCGGCGGCCAGATCGTTAACCGCTTGGGGTGTCCCGCGGTGGGTGACCTCGCGTCACGGGGTTGACGCGGTCGGGCGTGAGCATCGTTCAATTTGTGAACTTCCTTCCGTTCTGTCCGCATTTTCTGGGCCAGATGTCGGCGCGGGGGCGGCCCCGCAAGGCGAAGGTCTGCGACCACCATGCGACCACCACGCAGGCGGGAGCCGCCCTGGCCAGGCGGTCGTCCTTGCTGGGGCGCAAAGGGGCCCGGCAGGCTGCGGGCTTCGGGAGACGGTGTGCTGAGGGGTGGGGCGCGCCGGGTGCGGCTGGGGCAGATCTTCGGCGATGACGTGCCCTTGGGTCCGCTGGGTTCCCTCCTCCTGGACTGCTGCAGCGTTCCCGGGGGCCGGGCTGTGCTTCACGGTGACCGGGCATGCCGCCAGTTGGGGCCCGGTGCGCGGCTGGGCCGTGTCGGGCTTGAGACTGGGTCGTTGTGCGGGTCCTGTGCGTGGATGTTGCCGGCAGACCATCCCGTGAGCGAGTTCGCGGTCGCGGTGGCAGGGCTGAGAACTCCCGCCGTGGTGGCGGGTGCCGGCGCGTTGGCGGGTCCGGTGCCTCCACCAGGGCCTGCGGGCGCTGAGCCCGCCCGGTCGGTGCGGGTGTGGCGGCGCGCGCAGACGCGCGCGCTCGAGGGCTTTGCGGCCGCTGCCGCTTTCCCCTGGCTGGAGCCCTGGGCGGGGCCCAGGCTGTCGGCGCTGACCGGTGCGGTCGAGCAGGCTCGCGGAGCGGTTGCCCGCTGTGTTGATCCTCGCGAACTGCTGACGGCTGCCTGCGTGGCGGCTCTGCCCGTGCCGGTCGGGCTGCGGGACGGGCTGCCGGCGTGTGCGGGGAGCTGGGGAGTGGACGGGGAGTGGCTGGTGCTGGAGGCGTGGATGCGCTGGCAGAGCGCCTGCGCCGAGGGTGAGGCACAGGTGGCGGACTGCGTACGGGCGGCGTTGGCAGCGGTCTACGAGGCGTTCGGTCGGCGGCGCAAAGGACGTGATGAGGCGCTGGACAGCGTCCAGCGCCTCATCACGTCCTCAATCGACCAGGCATGGCGGCTCGCTGAAGAGGAGTGCACCGGGCCCGTACATCTGGTTCAGATGGCGCTCCCGCTGCTTGAGACGGAGCCGTTCACCGGTCGGGAGCGCGATCCGCTCACCCTCTGGCAAGCCGGGGTGATCGCGGTCCACCAGGCCGGTGTCGACTGGCCGGCCGGCCAGATCACACTCACCGTTCCCCAGGCGGTGTCCGATCTGCTCCCGGGCGGCTGACACCCGGGCGGGTCAAGCAGCGTGGCGGGGCTGGAAACCGGGCCAGTCCTCAAGGTCCGTGGCGGCCAGTTCGTAGGCATGGGCGAGCGCGTTGACCGCGTCGTCGGCCGCGTGCTTGAGCAGGTGCCCGTAGATGTTGATGGTCGTCGCGATGGTCGAATGACGCAGCGCCTTCGACACGATCGCGATGGACACCCCGGAGGTGATCATGATGGTCGCCACCGTGTGCCGCAGATCGTGAATCGTGATCTGCGGCAGCCCGGCCTCGGCCTGGCGGCTCCGCAACTGGTCCAGGACGTACTGCGGGCGCAGCGGGGCTCCGTCGACGCCCGCGAAGACCAGCCCGCGCAGCGGGACTCCCGCAGGCAGCAGGGATTGCTGGTAATCGGCCTGGCGCTGCAACGCCGCCAGAACCCGCGGGTTGACGCTGACCCAGTTCCGGCTCGCCTTGGTCTTCGGCGCGCACAAGTGCAGTTCGTTGTTGTCGATGGTGGCCAGCGTCCAGCGGACGAAGATCTTGCGCTCCATGAAGTGGACGTCCTCCCAATGCAACCCCAACACCTCCCCGCGCCGCATCCCGGTTCCCAGCATCACCTCGAACACGTCGGCGACCTGGTCGCGGTAGTACAGCTCGTTGTGACGTAGGAACGCTGCCGCCTGCACCGCGGTCCAGCACAGGCGCTCGGCTGCCGCCGGCCGCGCGCCGATGGCACCCTCGGCCGCGTTGTAGCCGATCAGACGCTCCTTGTGGACGGCATGATTCAGGGCACTGCGCAGCGTCGCCCCGAGCCGGTAGACCGTCGGCGCGCCGCGGCCCTGATCCCGCAGGTCGGCCTGCCAGGCGGCGACGTGCCGGGAGCGCAGGTCCTTCAGCCGCATCCGGCCGAACACCGGAAGAAGCTCCTGGCGGACGCACTTGGCGTAGGAGGCCGCAGTGGACGGCTTGAGCGTCCGCTCCTTCAACGCCACCCACTCCAGCAGGAACGCACCGACCGTGAGCTTGCGGTCCTCGAACACACCCGTCGCCTCCGCGTTCAGCACGCACTGCAGCGCGTACACGGCATCCTCCCGTGACCCGTAACCGCTGCGCCGCCGGGTGCTGCGCCCCGCGCCGTTAGTCGGCATGTCCACCGCGTACGCCCAGCTCCCGTGCAGTTCATCCGCCGCCAGCCGCGGGCAGCGCGCCCCGATCGGACGGCGATCCGCACCCCGGCAGCCACAGCGCCGGTAGACCCGCCCACGCTCGAACTCAGCCTCACTAGCCGCCATTGAACTCTCCCTTCACGCAAGTAACTTCCGCCACATGAATGCCCATCCAGCAGCCGTGAAGTCGCACCAAGCAAAGGGGCGTGAAGCACGCCCACAGCGCGCGACAGCGCGCTCACCACAACCCGACCCGGCATCAGGCTAGTCCCGGCTCTGGGCGCTCGCGCGGACCGGGTGGGCGACAGAGCCCGGTCCGGGGATCTCGTGACGGGGGCCGCAGGGGCCAGCAGCCCGGCGTGGCCGGCGAACGCCTACGGCCACAGGACCGCATACACGGTGTCACCGATCGGCGGGGCGGATGGACGGCCGTGGCGATGTGTGGCGGCCAGGGCGAGGTGTGCGGGCTTGCCGGCGATGGAACAACGGTGTGCGGATGCCGACCGGCCCTCGTTCGGACGGAACGGAGAGGGATTCGCACGTGGGTGGGCGTGGCTGGTCGACGGTCGGGCAGATGATCAGACGAGCCGGTCGTGGTGGGTGGCTGCGGCTTCGCGGACGAGCTGGGCGAAGTGGCCGTGGCTGCGGTCCTGGTGCGCTTCGGCGTGTTCGTCGTCCCAGTCCTCGTCCTCGTCGTTGTCGGGTTCGTCGTATTCCTCATGGAGGAGCCAGCAGCCGTGGATGCCGGCGAGGAGGTCTTCGAGGAGGTCGGGGGCGGGGCGTTTGGGGTCGAGCGAGGTCAGGCGCAGGCCGGTGTCCTCGGGGTCGGTGTCCGGGCCGATGTGTTGGGCGAGGTCGGCGTCGATGTCGTCGAGTTGTTCGCGAAGCCCTGCGGGGTCGGGGAGGAGGCCGTCGGCGATGTCGAGGGCGTGGCGCACGAGGCCGGTGACGGCGTCGTACGGGGAGGCGCCGGCTTCGAGGAGTTGGAGGACGAGGGTTGGGGTTTCGTGGGGGAGGGCTTCGATGTTGTCGGCTTCGACGAGTACGGTGCTGGAGGAGTGGCCGGTGGCGGCGGCGGTGACCGCGGCTGCGGCTGCGAGCCAGTGGGCTGCGGCGACGGCGGCGGCGGTGGGGTCGATCTCGGTGAACAGTGCCTCGGGGCCGAAGGGGTCCTGTTCGAGGAGGCGGTCGGCGGCGGCGACCTGGACGGGGGAGGCGCCTTCGCGGCTGAGGAGGACGGCCTGGCGGGCGCGGCCGGTGAGGTCGCCGAGTTCGGCGTTCTCCACTGCGGTGAGCTCGGTGCTGACCTCGGTGAGGACGGCGGCGGTGAGGTCCGCGTTGTCGAGGGCGTGCAGAGCACGGCCGGCGCGGTGGGCGGATTCGACCAGTGGGCTGTACTCGACGTCGAGCATGCCGTCCTGGGGGAGGTTGGGCCGGGTGATGGCGCCGGGGACCTCGTCGAAGGACTTGCGTTCCTCCGCGCGGCGCCAGCCCTCGGAGTTGGGCTCCATGGAGGAGGAGGCGGCGCTGGCCGGATGGGTGTAGGTGCGCCACGCGGCCTCGGACAGGTGGGTGAGCGCGCGGGCCAGACGCATGAGCGTGGCGATGTCCGTGCCGGCCGGGACGGCGGCGATACGGGTGGCGAGATCACCCTCGCCCGTGTCCCAGGCCGCGATCAGCTCGTGGCGTTCGGGGTCGACGCTGTAGCGGGTCATGAAGCCGTACCTCCGGTGATCTGCTCGGCAACGCCGCCGGGCGTCGAGCCATTCTGACGCATCGCCAGAAAACCCCGGATCGTGCAACCGACACGCGCCGACGCCGGTGAGAGAGCGAGGCCCCCTCGAGGGCAGAGGCGTTTGAACCCGGGTTGTGGGCTCCTCGACGGGTTCGGATGAGATCAGCGGTGCGCGGGCATCACGGAGACCGGCGTGCTCGAGAGATCACCGGATGGGAGGTCCCTTACCGGCGCAATGGGCAGGCTCGGCCTTCTTGTGCCGGGACTCGTCGGCTACCCGCGGCGGCATTCTTGGCCGGCTCTAGGAGGGCTTCCGGGCGGCGTGTGACTGTGCACGGGCCGAGTGACTGTGGGGCCGGGTGTCCTCCGCTTGGTGGGACGCGCCGCTGGGGTGGGCGGTGGCTCGAAGGGGCGATCCATGGCTGGTGGCCTTCCTTCTCGGGATGAGACATCTCGAAGCATGTCATATGGTGCAAATCTGCACTATTGGTGCCGCCATCGCGGGTTCTGGAGTGGGACAGGAGAAGAGGGCAGCGCCGTGTCCGACAGTGCTGAGCCGATTCACAAGCGCCTCGCGGAGCTGGCTGGCCCGGCGGATTCTGGCCAGGTTGTTGTTGATCTCGGGTGCGGTGCGGGACCGACGCTTCGGGCTGTCAGCCGGAAAGCACCGCTGGCCTCCCTCATAGGGATCGACCGTTCGGCGGACTCGTTGCGCCAGGTCCACGCGGCTCTGGCAGGCCACAAGGGGTCGACGGCGACGATCGTTGCGGATCTGCGCGACCCTATCCCGTGTTCCGATGAGAGCGTGGACGTCGTCGTGTCGTACAACACCATCGAGTGCCTGCCGAACCCGCAGGAGATGCTGGCCGAGCGTTGAACTTCGCGGTCTTCTCCTGCTCGACGGGGGCGTTGTCGGTGATGACACCGCCGTTACCGAAGCCGATCCACTGCGAGAAGCCGTTGAACGCCTCGATTCTGTGGAATCAAATTTGTCAAGCTTGGGGTACTTTCGCAGCCCCCAGCTACCATCCAGATCACTGAGACCTTCCAACCGTCGCACTCCGCGCGACAGGGCCAGGCCCCGGAGGCGACGACCCGTTTAGGCGCGGGGAACCGGTGTGGCGTTCAGCGGGGCAGTGTGACCAGGCCCGTCTCGTACGCGAGGATGACGAGTTGTACCCGGTCGCGGGCGTCGAGCTTGGCGAGCAGCCGCGTCACGTACGTCTTGACGGTAGCTACGCTGATGTCCAGTTCGGCGGCTATCTCGGTGTTGGACAGGCTGCGCCCGACGAGGGTGAGGATCTCGCGCTCCCGGTCGGTGATGCCGCTCATCTTCCGGGACGCGGGAGCGGCGACCGGTGGAGCGGGCTCGGGCCGTCCGGCGAACTCGGCGATCAGCCGGCGGGTGACACTCGGCGCGATGAGGGCGTCCCCGGCGGCGACTACCCGGATCGCGGCGAGTATGTCGTCCAGTGCCATGTCCTTGACCAGGAAGCCGGAGGCCCCGGCGCGCAGCGCGGCGTAGACGTAATCGTCGTCGTCGAAGGTGGTTACTGGTAGGCCGACTTCGCGGTCACCCGCAACCTGCGGGCAACCTCCTTCGGTGGGACGCCTTCGTCGAACAACGCGGCGGCCTCCAGCCGCACAGCCTCGCGGCGCTGACGTGCCTTCGCCGTCAGCCCGCCCCCATCCGCATAGCGCATACCAACGGCATAGCGCGCACATGGCCGTCAGTCAGCCACACAAACAGGCCAATCACCTCGAAGCGCCAAGGTCAGTAGCACCACCACGCGCGGTTCTCCCGGGCCGGCAGTGACCAGGCGGGTGGCCTCGATCCCGTCCATGCCGGGCATGCGGATGTCCATCACCACCACGTCCGGGTGCAGTTCCTCGGCCAGCCGGACCGCCTCGGCACCGGTTCCGGCTTCCCCGACGACTTCGACGTCGGGCGTGCCGGAGATGACCATCTCCAGGGCGGCCCGCACCAGTGGCTGGTCGTCGACCAGCATGACGCGGATGTTCATCGGGCTCCTCCTGCTATGGGTATCCGGGCCGAGACTCGGAAGCCACCGCTGGTCTGGGGGCCGGCGTGGAACTCTCCGTGCAGCAGGGTGACCCGCTCGCGCAGTCCGGTGAGGCCGTAGCCACTGCCCGGGGTCGTGCCGTGGCCGCGGCCCTGGTCGGTGATCTCGATGGCCACCTCGTCGTTCTTCCGGCAGTCGATGGACACCTGGCAGGAGGTGGCTTCGGCGTGGCGCACCACGTTGGCGATCGACTCCTGGATAATGCGGAAGGTCGCCAGGTCGACGTCCGGCGGCAGCGGGCGCCGCTTGCCCTGCCACTGGACGTCGACCCGGACGCCCGCCGCGGTCGTTGCGGCGGCCAGCCGGTCGAGGTCGGCCAGGCCTAGCGGCCGGTGCAGCGGGGTGGTCTCGATACCGCTGTCCTGATCGCTCTGGCGCAGCGCGCCGAGCATCCGCCGCAGGCCCGACAGGGTCTCCCGCCCGGCGGTCTCGATTTCGGCCAGCGCGTCGCGGGCCCGGTCCGGTTGGCTGTCGATGACCCGTCGCGCCGCACCGGCCTGCAGGGCGACGATGCCGATGCTGTGTGCCACCGTGTCGTGCATCTCCCGTGCGATCCGCAGCCGTTCGGCGGTGACCGCCTGTGCGGCCAGCTGGGCGCTCATCACTTCGGTGTGCTCGCGGGACTGGCGTATCGACCGGCCTACCAGCCAGGCGATGACGGCGGCCAGGACGCCCTCGTCCGAGACGCCGATGTGCGGCAGGCTGGTGGTCAGCTGGAAATGATCGACGACGAACACGGTCCCCGGCGCCGGAGCACCGTCGTACGTGGCGGTCGTCAACCCCACGGTGTTGTCGGGCACCATGCCCACGTGCGTGATCAGCACGACCAGCACAAGGGCCAGGACGGCACGCGAGGTCCGGCGTGGCTGGGCGGCCGTGACCAGGCAGAGCGCGACGTCGACCGCCAGGAGCGCGGTCAGTGGCAGCTGGATGTTCGCGCGCGTCGCGTCCGTCACCGCGAGCGTGGCGACGATCAGCAGGGCGATCGACAGCAGTGGCCGACGACGCAGCAGGGCGGCGGCGCCGAACGCAATGAGGGACGCGGCGATGAGGAACGGCCAGTCCCGGTGCCCCGCAGTGCCACCCGCGTGGGAGATGGGGTGGTCCGGCCCGCCCAGTACGACCGAGGGGTACGCGACCGACACGCACCAGGCCAGGGCGGTCCATGCGCCCGGTGGCACGGGCTTGAGCAGGGCCAGAGTCGGCGTCACGGACATGTGGTGATCGTAACCGGGTGCCCTCCCGCGGGCATCGGACCACGGTTGTACAACCAGGGTCGACGGGTGCCGCGACGGGGTGTCAGTTCTGGTCCGATGCCCGCCCGGCCCCGACCCGGGCACCGTTGAAGGCATGATCGAAGTCCACGAGCTGACGAAGCGCTACGACAGGAAGCTGGCGGTCAACAATCTGAGCTTCGCCGTGAATCCCGGTTGCGTCACCGGGTTCCTCGGCCCCAACCGGGCTGGCACCTCCGGAAACAGGCATATCGCGAGGAGGAAGTACACCCCGACCCGCGAGGGCAGGTCCCGCAGCCTCCGCTGGACCGCACGGGTCTCCTCCAGGACGGCGTCCACCAGCTCGAAGGGCAGCAAAGGGGTCAGGCCCCCGAGGTGTCCGGCAGCGAAACGCCCTGCGGCCAGGGTGATTTCCCGCGTGAGGGTGGTCAGGGCAGGCGGCGAGGCAGAATGGACAGACAACGCGGCCCCACGGGCAGGGCGTCTTGGTCGACACCTGCTCCAACGGGGCCGCGTTGCTTGCGTTCCGCGCACTGCGGTGTACCTCGACCCTTGCCTTGCACCCCGGCCGAACTCCTTAAGGGCTTGCCGGAAATCAACTCGCCGTCTTGATCTCTGATGGTGGTGTGATGCCATGGCGGGTGGCGAGCTCGGCGAGGTCGGCCAGGGTTGCCAGTCGAGTGTCAGCGGGTTCGATGGTGTGGTCGGCTTCGGCGAGGAGACGCCGGGTCTGGCTGATGACCCGGTTGAGGCTCTGCGGAACCACCCCGAAGAGTGGGGCGATCGTCACCTGCGGAAGCCTGTGACGCTCGTAGAGGAGGGTGGCCAGCAGCCGGTCGGCGAGGGTGAGGCCGGGGCGTCGGCCGGTGTAGAGGCCAGCCGCGGGCACTTTCTGCCGGTCGCCGCCGCGCCGTTGGAGAAGGTCTGCTTCCCGCTGAACTTCACGTGCCGCGCTCAGCGTGGCAACCAACTGGCTCCACCGCTCCTCCGGCATGCCGGTCAGGGCAGGGTGGACCAGCCACGCGCGGCCTGGTCCGGGCAGGTCCTGAGGTGGGATCGGCGGGATGCCGTCGCGACGGTGTTCCTCGGGTCGGAGAGTGTAATTCCAGTCCCCGTGCCAGGCGTGGCGGCTCAAGGGCAGGGCGGCCATCTGCCCGTCGCTTACGCGGACACCAGTCTCGTAGGCGGCGGAGTTGAGCTCGGCGCGGACTCTCAGTCCGGCGCGGGTCGTCGTTGCCGCGATGCTGTTCACAATGACCTCGTGACTGGTCAGCGGCCTGCCCCGCCAGTTCATCGTGATGTGGGAGAACAACCGGTGTTCGATCTTGTTCCACTTCGATGTGCCCGGCGGCATGTGACACACAGTGATCTCCAGTCCGGTCTCCACAGCCAGTGCGGCCAGCTCGAACTTCCAGGTCCGGCTGCGGTAGCCGTTGGAACCGCCTGCATCCGCGGTGATCAGCAACCGCCCGGAGGCGGGGTAGGAGTCCCGTCCGCAACCGTTCCACCAGCGACGGATCGACTCCACGGCGAAGGCCGCAGTGTCGTGGTCGGTACCGACGCTGACCCAGCCGGCATCGGCCGCCAGGTCGTAGATCCCGTACGGGATGGCCTTGCCCAGGTCGGCGTCGGGGAAGTCGTGGGTGTGCACCGCGACCGGCTCGCCGGCGAGGTGCCATTCGCGGCCGGGGTTCTTGTAGTTGCCGACCAGCTCCTTCTTCTTGGTGTCCACGCTGACCACCGGGTCCCCGGCCGCCTGGTACTCCTTGGCCTGCTCGTTGATGTACCGGAACTGGCCGTCTCGGTCCGGGTGCTGCCTGCCCTCGATGGTCTTGGCGTTGCCCTGAAGGCTGAAGCCCTCCTCACGCAACAGACCCGCCACCGTGTCCGCCGAGACCCGATGGCCCTGCCGGGTCAGCTCAGCGGCCAGGCGTCGGGTCGACTTCGTGGTCCACCGCAGCGGCGACATCGGATCCCCCCGCTCGTCCGGCTCGACCAGGGCCAGCAGGGCCGGCCGCAGCCCCGGGTCCAGATCCACCACCCGTTTGCGGCCTCCGCCGTCCCGGCGCACCCGACCCAACGGAGCCTCGCCCGAATCCAGTTCAGCCACCCCGCGCGAGACGGTGCCCTCCCGCACCCTGGCCGCACGGGCCACGAGCCTGATCCCGCCATGGCCCAACGACCGCGCCTCGGCTCCTATCGCCAGACGGCGCTGCCGCTCATCCAAGTGCGGCAACAACGACTCGAACTTCGCGGCGAGAACCGCCTCGATCCCCTCCAGTCTCCCCATACCACAACAACGAGCCACCGAGACGGAAGCGACGGCTTGTTCTCCGGCAAGCCCTAACTTCCCGGCCTTGGGGGAACTTCACCCCTTGACCCGAGCGGCCTGGCGCGCGGGTCAAGGAGACTATTGCCAGGTCGATGCCTTCGGTGAGGCCGTGGACGGTGCAGCGGGGGGACGCCAGCCTGGCGGGCGAGGTCGGGGAAGTGGTTGAGGGCGTACGAGGGGTTGAGCGGGTGGCCGTCGGCGTGGTGGAGGATGAGCCCGCCGCGGGGCGGCTTGTGGGTTGGCTTCCCGGTGTTCCGCTGCGTGGTGTCGAGTCGGGCGAGGACCTTGTGGAGCCGGGGTGGCGCAGGACATGGGTGCGTATCGCGGCGGCGGTGATCAGGAAGCGGGGTGGTCCCACTTGAGGCGGGAGCGGCGGAGCCGTTCGATCAGGTGCCGGGCCTCCGGGGCCGGGGCGGGGTGGCCCGGCCGGGCGGTCGCGGCGAGGGCCAGGCCGCGGCGGGCCAGGTCGGCTTCCTCGGGGGACCAGGCGCCGCGCCGCTCGAGTTCGGTGAGCGCGGCGTCGAAGCCTCCCTCGGGCGTGATGCCCAGTTCGGCGCAGGCGCCCTTGGCGGCGGTGACGATGACGCCGGCGCAGAGCCGCGCCGCCACACCGGCCTCGCCCTGCTCGGTCACCCGCTCGGCCAGCGCCAGGACGGCGTCGGAGCCGTCGCCGAGGGCGCGGAGGTCGTGGATCGGGAACAGGCCGCGGACGTCCTCGATGACGAGGTCCATGTGGAGCTGCCGGAAGAACGAGGGGCAGGCGCAGTCCCGGACGTCCGCCCGCCACCAGTAGTTGACCGAGACGGAGATGTCCGGTGCGGAGACCTGGTGCCACCAGAAGGCCGGGATGAAGAGCAGGTCGCCCGGCTCGACGACGGCCTCCCAGTACTCGGCCTGCGCGAAGCGCGGGTACTTCTCCAGGTCGGGGGTGTTCACGTCGACGCTGCTCAGGTGCCGGGTGCGGATGTCGAGCGCACCGGGATAGAGCAATTCGCTCTGGGAGGGATTGAAGAGCATGAACCTCTTCTTCCCGTCGAGCTGCGCGAACAGGTTGTTCATGTTGTCGTAGTGGAGGGGGGTGTTCGAGGATTCCGACGCCATCCAGAGATTGATGTCGCTGATGACGTCGGTCGGAATGTAGGGGGGGATCACCAGGTCGTCCCGGAGTTCCGGGAGGGCGCCGGGGATCGACATCTGCTGCATGCTGAGCCGGCGGCCGCTCGCCGTGTCCCGGAACTCGGTGGCGAGTCGTGATCCGCGCATCGGCTCGAAGTGCAGGCCCTGTCGAGCCTCCGGCTTGTAGCGGAATCCGCCGTCCGCGTCCGCGATGCTGACGGGCACCTCACGGTCGCCCAGGCGTTCCGAGAGGTATTCGGGAGTCCACTGGTGCATCGGGCCGAGAGCCGGGGTGTTGCGGATTATCAGCGGCGTCGTGGTGAGAACCGGAGCGCGGAGAATGGGTTCCTCGGGGAATGAGGCGACGACTTCCACGTGCCCCAGCGACCGGGCTCCCAGCATGACGGCTCTCCATTCCGGCGGAACAGGCGAAGGAAAGCCGATGCTATGGACAGGGACCGGGTGTGCACAATGGCGGGAGCGGTCGCGGGGATTCACTTCGACGGGTATTTCCGGTTCGTTCAACCGGGACGTCGCCGCACTTGAACACGGGAGGGTGGCGACCCGTCAGCCCGCTGCGGCACACTCCGGAGGGACCGGGTCCCGGCCGCCTCGATCGCGTCGGCGTAGCCCGGACCCATTGCTCACGGTCGTCCCGCTCGGCGGGGGCGGTGGGCGGAGAGGTCCGGCCCGGGTGACTGGGGTCAGCGGACGACGTCACAGCCGGCGGACCACGTCACGGCACCGCCCGGCATCCGCACGGGCCGCACCGGCGAGTCGCGCGCCGCTTCGGAAGGGAACACCAGACGCATGAGCCAGAGCACAGCATTCCCCCTCGTGATCGAGTCCCACGGGGGCGAGCGCCTCGTCGAGCGGGTCGAGGACCAGCGGAGCACGCTGCGCGCCTCCCTGTTCGAGCACGGAGCCCTGCTCTTCCGCGGATTCTCGGTGCCGGACGTGACCGCCTTCGACTCCGTCGTCCGCGGGCTGTCGGGGGACCCGCTCACCTACACCGAGCGCTCCTCGCCGCGCAGCGCGATCCAGGGGCAGGTGTACACCTCGACGGACTACCCGCCGAACGAGGAGATCTTCCTGCACAACGAGAACTCCTACCAGCAGTCCTGGCCCATGGCGCTGTACTTCTACTGCGTGCAGCCGCCGGCGACGCTGGGGGCGACCTCCCTGGCCGGCACCCGAGGGGTGCTGGCCAGGCTCGACGACTCGGTGCGCGAGGAGTTCACCCGCCGGGGCTGGCAGGTGGTGCGGAACTTCCACCCCGGGATCGGGCTGGCCTGGCAGCACGTGTTCAACACCGAGGACCGCGCCGCCGTGGAGGCCTACTGCGCGGCGAACGGCATCGAGTCGGCGTGGCTGCCGGACGGCGGCCTGCGCACCACGGCGGTCCGCAAGGCCGTGCACCGCCACCCCGTCACCGGCGAGGAGGTCTGGTTCAACCACGCCGCCTTCTTCCACGTTACGACCCTGGACGAGGTGATCCGGGAGGGGCTGCTGGAGCTGTTCGACGAGCCGGACCTGCCGACGAACACCTACTTCGGCGATGGTGGGCGCATCCCCGACGACGTCATCGCCCACGTCCGGGACTGCTACCGGGCCGAGACCGCGCGCTTCGACTACCGCGAGTACGACGTGCTGGTCATCGACAACATGCTGACCTCGCACGGCCGGGAGCCGTTCACCGGCTCGCGCCGGATCGCGGTCGCCATGGCCGAGCCCCTCACGCCCTAGGACCTGCCAGGATCCGCGCCCGGCGGGGATCCTGGCAGGTCCTACCGAAGCCGGTCCGCGCCGGACAGTCCTTCCCCGCTCGCCCGGTGCGGTTCTCCGCTACGCAGGCCGGGCCGCTACGACCGCTACGCGGGCACGTGCCGCCCGGCACGCCCGCGCGGAGAGGAGAGCCCAGTGAACCCGACCCACGAGGCCAGCGTGGTCCACCTGTTGCGCCGCCACGCGGCGGAGCGAGGCGACCGGACGGCCGTCACCTACGTCGCCGACCACGAGTCGCCCGACGGCGCGCGGAGCCTGACCTACGCCGAACTGGACGCCGAAGCCCGCCGGGTGGCGTCCTGGCTGCAGGAGCGCTGCGCGCCCGGCGACCGGGCGATGCTGCTGCACCCGGCCGGACTGCCCTTCGTCACCGCCTTCCTCGGCTGCCTCTACGCCGGGGTCGTCGCGGTGCCCTCGCCGATGCCGGGCCAGTTCCAGTACCAGCAGCGCCGGGTGACCCGGATCGCCGGCGACGCGGACCTGGCCGTGGCGCTGACCGACGTCGGCCTGCTGGCCGAGGCGCAGCAGTGGGCTGGCGCCGGCGGACTCGGTCTGCCCGTCGCCGCCAGCGACGCCCCCGACTTCGGTGACGTCGCGGCCTGGCGCGAGCACGACGCCGCCGCCGGGGACCTGGCGCTGCTGCAGTACACCTCCGGCTCGACCGGCGACCCCAAGGGCGTCATGGTCGACCACGCCAACCTGCTGGACAACGCGGACAGCTTCGGCCGGGCCCTCGGCTTCACCGAGCGGACCAACTTCGGCGGCTGGATCCCGCTCTACCACGACATGGGCCTGATGGCGCAGACGCTGCCCGGGCTCTTCCTCGGCAGCCAGGTCGTGCTGATGTCGCCGATGGCCTTCCTCAAACGCCCGCACCACTGGCTCCGGCTGATCGACCGCTACGACATCGGCCTGTCGGCCGCGCCGAACTTCGCCTTCGAGCTCTGCACCCGGAGGGTCACCGACCAGCAGATCGCCGAACTCGACCTCTCGCGCTGGCAGTTCGCCGCCAACGGCTCCGAGCCGAACCAGGCCAGCACCCTGCGGGAGTTCGCCGAGCGCTTCGCCCCGGCCGGCTTCCGGGCCGAGCAGTTCGCCCCGTCCTACGGGATGGCCGAGGCCACCGTCTTCATCTCCGCCCGCTCGACCCGGCCGCCGGTCTTCCGCGCCGTCGACGCGCAGGCGCTGGAGAAGCACCTCGTCCAGGACCCCGCGCCGGGCGCCCCGGTGCGCGAGCTGGTCGGCTGCGGCGACGTGCCCGACCTCGACGTGCGCATCGTCGACGAGAACGGCAACGTGCTGCCCGACGGCACCACCGGCGAGATCTGGCTGCGCGGCCCGAGCGTGGCGAAGGGCTACTGGGGCCGCCCGGACGCGACCGAGCAGGCCTTCCACGCCCGCACCGCCGACGGCGACGGGCCGTACCTGCGGACGGGCGACCTCGGCGCCCTCGTCGACGGGGAGATCTTCGTCACCGGCCGCACCAAGGACCTGCTCATCGTGCACGGCCGCAACCTCTACCCGCACGACATCGAGCACGAGCTGCGCCTCCAGCACCCGGAACTGGCCACCCTGGCCGGCACCGCCTTCACCGTGCCGGTGCCGCAGGAGGAGGTCGTGGTGGTGCACGAGGTCCGCGGCCGGTTCACCGAGGAGCAGCTGCGCGAGCTCGCCGCCGCCATGCGCGCCACGGTGCACCGCGAGTTCGGCGTGCACGCGGCGGGCGTCGTGCTGCTGCGCCCCGGCGCCGTCCGCAAGACCACCAGCGGCAAGGTGCAGCGCGGCGAGATGCGCTCCCTGTTCCTGTCCGGCGACCTCACCCCGATCCACGCCGACCTGGCCCCCGTCGTACGGGCGGTCCTGCCGGGAGCGGCCGGGTGAACGCGCAGGTGCCGCGGTGGCCGGCCGGCGTGGCCGGCGCGCTGGCCGCGGCGATGGACACCGCGGCCGCGGCGGGCGGCCCGTTCAGCGGGCGGCGCACCGCCGAGCTGGACGCCGCGGAGGCCTTCCCCGACCAGGAGTGCGCCCTGTTGGACGCCGCCGGCTTTCCCCGCGCCTACGTCCCCGCCCGGCTCGGCGGTGCCCCCGGCGGCCTGCCCGAACTGGTCGACGCGCTCAGGACGGTGGCCGCCCGGGACCTGACCGCGGCCGTCGCCCACGGCAAGACCTTCCTTGGTTCGGTGTCGACCTGGGTCGCCGGGACCGAGGAACAGCAGCGCGCGCTGGCCGAGCTGGTGCTCGACGAGCACGCCGTGGCGGCCTGGGGCCTGACCGAGCCGGGCATCGGCAGCGACCTGCTGGCGGGCAGCCTGACCGCCGTGCCAGACCCGGACGGCGGGTGGCGGCTCACCGGCGAGAAGTGGCCGATCAACAACGCCACCCGGGGGCGGCTCGTCTGCGTCCTGGCACGCACCGGACCGGACGGCGGACCGCGCGGGTTCAGCCTCTTCCTGGTCGACAAGTCGACCCTGTGGGACGGCGCCTGGCAGCCGCTGCCCAAGGAACCCACCCACGGCATCCGCGGTGCGGACATCAGCGGGATCCGGCTGAACGACGCACCCGTCCCGGCCGACGCGCTGATCGGCGGCGTCGGCGACGGCCTGGGCATCGTCCTCAACGCCCTGCAGCTCACCCGCACCATGTGCGTCGCGCTCTCCCTGGGCGCCGGCGAACACGCGCTGCGCCTGGCCACCGGTTTCGCCGCCGGACGTGAACTCTACGGCACCCGGCTGCTGCTCCTGCCGCTGGCCCGGCGCACGCTCGGCCGGGCCGCTGCCGCCCTGGCGCTGGCCGACGCCGCGACCCTGCTGGCGGCGCGCTGCGCCCACGGGCTCACCGGCGAGATGAGCACGGTCTCGGCTGCCGTCAAGGCCGGGGTGCCCTGGATCGTCCAGCAGGTTGTCGACGACCTCGCCGAACTCCTGGGTGCCCGCAGCTTCCTGACGGACCACCATGCCGACGGGACCTTCCAGAAGCTGGAACGCGACCACCGGATCGTGGCCGTCTTCGACGGCAGTACGGCGGTCAACCGGTCGCTGCTCATCTCCCAGTTCCCGCTGCTGGCCCGGCTGATCGGCACCGGCCGCCACGACGCCGCCGGGCTCGCCGCCGTCACCGGGCAGGCCCCGCTGCCCGACCTCGACCCGCGCTCCCTGCGCCTGGTGAGCCGTACCGGCTGCAGCGTGGTCCAGGCGGTGCCGGACGCCGCCGGGCGGGTCGCCGACCTGGCCGCCGCCGGCGTCCTGCCGGAGCACGCCGCCCGACTGGCAACCCTGCTCGCCGCGCAGACCCGGGCGCTCGCCGACGCCATGGCGGAACTGTCGCCCAGCGGCGGCAACGCGCCCGCCGCGGCCTTCGCCGTCGCCCGCCGCTTCGAGCTCTGCTTCGCCGGCGGCGCCGTCCTCCACCTGCTCGCCGCGGCCGGCGGCCCGGAGCGCGCGGTGACCCTGACCGCGGCCCTGGAACGCTGCCTGGAGCTCCTGGTGCCCGGCCGCCGGGCACCCGCGGACGCGTACGAGCCCCTAGTCCCGTCACCCGCGCACCCCGTGGAGGAACCGGTCCGATGACTCCCGTCGACCCCGCTGCGGGCACGCCCCCCGCGGCGGCCACCGACCCGATCGACCGGCTGGACGCCCTGTTCGGCGACGCCGGGGACCCCGCCAACCCGGTCGGCCGGGACGCGGTGCTCGCCGCCGACGCCCAGGGCGCCCTGCTGACAGCCGGCGAGGACCTGCTCGACACCTTCGGGCTGAACGCCCACTTCGTCCCCCAGGCCCTCGGCGGCCGCTTCACCGGCCCCGAGGAGCTCATCGGCGTCATGCGCGCCGTTTACCGGCGCGACCCCTGCCTCGGCCTCGGCTACGGCGTCGGCTCCTTCATGGCCGCCGTCAACGTCTGGACCGCGGGCGGCGCCGAGCAGCAGGTCCGGCTCGCCGACCGGCTGCTCTCCGGCGACCGGGTGGCCTGCGGCTACCACGAGCTGGCCCACGGCAACGACTTCGCCCGCGCCGAGGTCTCCGCGCTGCCCGGACCGGACGGGCGGCTGCGCCTCAACGGCCGCAAGGAGGTGGTCGCCAACATCACCCGAGCCGGCGCCATGGTGCTCTTCGCCCGCACCAGCGAGGCCGCCGGCAGCCGCAGCCACTCGCAGCTCCTGGTGGAGACGGACCGGCTGCCGCGCGAGGGGGTCACCCGCCTGCCCCGCTTCGGCACCGTCGGGATGCGCGGCGTGCCGCTCGGCGGCATCGAGTTCACCGACTGCCCCGTCCCGGCCGACTCCGTGGTCGGTACCCCCGGCCACGGCCTGGAGACCGCCCAGCGCTCCTTCCAGCTCACCCGGATCGCGTTGCCCGGCATGACGGCGGGCCTGCTCGACACCGCGCTGCGCACCGCCCTGCGCGGGATGCTCGGCCGCCGGCTGTACGGTGGCACCGCCGCCGACCTGGCGATGTCCCGGACGGTGCTCGCCGAGGCGTTCGCCGACCTGCTGCTGGCGGACGCGTTCGTCACCGTGGCCGCCCGCGCGGCCCACACCGCGCCCGCGCAGTGCGCCGTCTACGCCTCGGCGGTCAAGCTCCTCGTGCCCACCCTGCTGATGTCGGCCGTCCGGCGGCTCGGCGACCTACTCGGCTCGCAGTTCTACCTGCGCAACGCGGAGCAGCCGCTGTTCCAGAAGCTGCAGCGCGACGTGCTGCCCTCGGCGTTCGGCCACGCCTCCCGGGTCTCCTGCCAGTCCGCGTTGCTGCCCCAACTGCCGCTGACCGCGCGGCGCACCTGGAACAAGGAGGACGGGCCGACGCTGCCCGCCGCCACCTTCCGACCGGGGGAGCGGTTGGCGCCGATGGACTTCGGCGGCCTCGCCGTCACGGCGGGCGGGCGCGACCCGCTCTCCCGCACGCTGCTCGAGGGGGCCGAGCGGCGCACCGGCGAGGAGCCGGCGATCGCCGCGCAGGCCGCCGGGTACGCCGCGGAGCTGCGGGCACTCTCCGCCGACGCGGCCCTGCTCACCCCTGACCAGCTGGGCCCCGCGGCGCCGCCCGAGGCCTTCGACCTGACCACCCGCTGGGCTTCGGCGCTGGCCGCGGCGGCCTGCCTCGGCCTCTGGTGGGAGCGGCCGCAGGACGGGCGGGCCCCGGGTGCCGAGCCGGACTGGGTGCTCGCCGCGCTCCACCGGCTGGGCTTCCACGACGGGCGCCACCACGACCCGCTGCCCGAGCAACTCGCCGAGCGCCTGTACGCGGAGCTCCTCCGACGCCACGACGCCGGCCTCACCTTCGACCTCGCGTGCCGCCCCACCGGCGCGTGAGCCCGGCGCACATCCAAGACGCCCACCACAGACCCAAGACGCCCATCACCCATCCAGGACCCAGGGAGGTTCCATGACCGACGCCGTCGACAACGCGAACGCCGTCGACACCGAGGCCGTCCGGCAGTGGCTGCGCGGCTGCGTGGCCGCCAGCGTGCGCATTCCCGAGGAGAGCATCGACTTCGAGGCACCGCTGTCCCAGTACGGCCTCGACTCGGTCTACGTGTTCAGCCTCTGCGCGGACATCGAGGACCACTACGGCATCGAGGTGGAGCCCACGCTGCTCTGGGACCACCCCGCCATCGGCCCGCTGGCGGAGGCGCTCGCCCCGCTGATCGCCGGCCGCTAGGCAGCACATGACGGAGGAGGGCCGCCGGGCGAACCGGTGGCCCTCCTCCGTCATGTGCGGTACCCCGCGGGTGCGGTCAGGCCGTGGTCAGCCGAACCGGCAGGCGCTCCGGGCCGTTGACGACGATCGAGTCCAGCAGCTTGGGCTCGCCGGCCAGCTCGATCCGCACCTTGCGGTCGAGCAACTCGCCGAAGAGCAGGCGAAGTTCGACCTTCGCCAGCATGCTGCCGAGGCAGAAGTGCTCACCGAAGCCCAGGGCCAGGTGCCGGTTCGGCTTGCGGGTGACGCTGAAGGTGTCGGGGTCGTCGAAGACCGTCTCGTCGCGGTTGGCCGACGGCAGCCAGAAGACCACCCGGTCGCCCTCCTCGATCTTCTTGCCGTGGATCTCGGTGGCCCTGGTGGCAGTGCGCATGATGTGGGTGGCGGTGGAGGTCCAGCGCAGGACCTCCTCCACCGCGGACGGCAGCAGCTCCCGGTCGTCGACCAACCGGTTCCACTGGTCGGGGCGTTCGATGAAGGCCAGCATGCCCCCGGCGGCCGAGATCCGGGTGTTCTCGGTGCCGCCGACCAGCAGGTTGTCGCAGTTGAGGATGACGTCCTCCTCGCCGAGCCGCTCGCCGTCGACGGTGGCCGTCGCCAGCACGCTCACCAGGTCGTCGCCCGGCCGCTTGGCCTTGTCCGCCTGGAGCGTCTCGAAGTACCCGAGGATGTTCAGGTGGGCGAACCGGCGGTCGAGCGGGTCGCCGGCGGCGAAGGCCTGGCTGGTCAGGTCGTAGAGGTACTCCCAGTCGGACTCCGGCACCCCCATCATCTTGCAGATGACGTAGAGCGGGACGCGTGCGGCGACGTCCGCCACGAAGTCGCAGCCGCCCTGCTGCAGCGCCTTGTCGACGATCCCCTTGGTGATGCCCGCCATCTCCACCTCGATCGAGCGGACCGAGCGCACCGAGAACCACTCGTCCACCAGCCCGCGCAACTGGCGGTGGCGCGGGGCGTCGGTGAGGGCGAGGGTGCGGCCGCCGCCCGGGTCGGCGCCGTGGTCGGCGGGCCGGAGCAGGATGCCCTTCGCGGAGCTGAAGGTCTCCGCGTCCCGGTAGGCGGTGCGCACGTCCTCGTAGCGGGTCAGCGACCAGAACCCGGGCAGCTCCGTGGCCTGGTGCCAGTGCACCGGGTCGTTGGCCCGCAGCCAGCGCCACTGCACAAAGGGGTCGCCGTGTGAGTACAGTCCGGGATCCACCAGATTGATCGGCGGGGCCGATTCGGTCGGCGCATTGTGCATGGGAATGCCTCACAGGTTCGTCGGAATTCGAGACCGAAATATCATGACCCCGGTCGGGGTGTTGACGGAATGTCGTCCCGAACGCCTCGGACGGGGGTCGGCGCCGGGTCGCCGAGTGCCTTTCCGAGTGCCCTGTCAACCGTGTTCGGATGGCCCTTCCGAACGGTGTTCAACCGGCGCGTCGGCGCAGTTGAACGAAGCGTCCGGCCGACCGGGTCACGGGCCCGACGGGGCCGGACGGGCAGTTCTCGCTCATTGATCGCATCCGCATGCCTGAGCCATAGTGGATCACGTCCCGGGCGGTGGAGAGTGCGGGCCGGGGGAAACGTGTACGGCGTCGAGGGCGACCTCGCGGCAATGGCCGAATTCGCGATCCGGGACGTCGAGTATTCAGTTCCGGCTGGTCCGCCTCATGGCTGCATCGCAAGGGTGTCGGTCGAACCGGCGCCCTGCTCGAGGTTTGTGCTTTCGCCTGCCAGCCGATGAGACGAACCGAATGGGAGTGCGCGGGAATGGCTACGTCTGAGGGTGGACTCCGAGAGTTGCTGGGCGGTCAGCTCGCGATCTGGTACAGCCATCAGCTGGCGCCCGACAACCCGTACTTCAACGGTGGCGAGTACCTGGAGCTCGACGGCGAGGTGGACCTCGACCTGCTGGTGCGGGCCTCGCGCCGGCTGATGGACGAGGCGGACGCGGTCCGGCTGCGGATCCGCGAGGTCGACGGGCAGCCGCGGCAGTACTTCCACGACACCGCGGACTACCCGGTGGACGTCGTCGATGTCAGCGGCGAGGACGACCCACGCGCCGCCGCCGAACGCCTCATGTGGGAGGACATCCGGCAGGCGCGGGGGGCGGCCGACCGCGCCCTCTACCGCATCACGGTCTTCACGGCCGGCCCGCGCCTCACCCTCTGGTACCAGCGCGCCTACCACGTCATCCTGGACGGCCGGAGCATCGCGCTGATCGTCGGCCGGCTGTCGCAGATCTACAACGCGCTGCTGAAGGACGCCCCGGTGGAGGACTCCGCCCTCCCGTCCAGCACCGTGCTGATGGACGCGGAGCGCGACTACCGGGCCTCCGCCGACTACGAGGCGGACCGGGAGTACTGGGAGGGTGTCCTCGCCGGGCTCCTGGAGGCGGAGGGCCGCGGCGGGAGCTACGCGGGGCGGGCCCAGCGGGCCCCCGTCCGGTTCCTGGAGAACGTCGACGACACGGTCGGCGAGCGGCTGAAGGGGGCGGCCCGCGGGCTGGGTACCAACTTCGCCGGCCTGATGATCAGCGCCGCGGTGCTCTACCAGCACCACATCACCGGGAAGCGGGACGTGGTCGTCGGCGTGCCGGTGAGCGGCCGCCTGGGTACGCGGGACCTCGCGATCCCACTGATGACCAACAACGTCCTCCCGATCCGGGTGGAGATCACCCCGGACACCACCGTCGGCGACCTGGTGCGGCGGACCACCCGCGCGGTCTTCCGCGGCCTGCGCCACCAGCGCTACCGCTACGAGGAGATGCTCCACGACGCCGCGCTCGGTGAGGGTGACGTGTGGGACCTGATGATCAACGTGATGTCCTTCGACATCTACTCCCTGCCGTTCGGCGACTGCACCGTCACCGCGCACAACCTGGCCAGCGGGCCGGTCGACGGCACCCGGATCGACGTCTACGACCGGTCCGGCCTGGAGATCGCCGTCGACGTCAACCCCGACGCCCCCGACCTCGCGCCGGGTGACGAGGTCTTCCGCCGCTTCCTCGCCCTGGCCACCTGGCTGGTCTCCGCCGGCGCCGACGCGCCGGTCAGCCGGTCCGGCCTGCTGGACGGCGAGGAGCGCCGGCGGGTGCTCGTCGAGTGGAACGACACCGCGGTCGAGTTCGGCGGCTCGCGGGTGCCGGAGCTGTTCGCGGCGCAGGCGGCCCGCACCCCGGACGCGGTGGCGGTGGTCGCGGACGGCGCCGAGCTGTCGTACGCGGAGCTGGACGCCCGGGCCAACCGCCTCGCGTACCTCCTGCTGGGCGAGGGGGTCGGCCCGGAGTCGGTGGTCGGCATCTGCCTGCCGCGGGGCGTGGACGCGGTCGTGGCGATCCTCGCCGCCTGGAAGGCCGGCGCCGGCTACCTGCCGATCGACCCCGAGCACCCGGCGGACCGCATCGCCTACCTGCTGGCCGACAGCGGCGCCGCCGTGATGCTGACCGACGGCGCGACCCCGGCTGAGCGGCTCGTCGGCGGCTCGCGGGTGATCGCGCTGGACGGCGCGCCGCTGGCCGCCCGACTGGCCGCCCTGCCCGCGACCGCGCCCGAGGTGCCGATCGCGGCGGACGGCCTGGCGTACGTGATCTACACCTCCGGTTCGACCGGCCGTCCGAAGGGCGTCGCGGTCACCCACCGCGGCCTCGCGAACTACACCCAGTGGGCAGCCGGCTCGTACCGCACCGCGGGAGGTGCGCCGCTGCACTCCTCGCTGGCCTTCGACCTGACGGTGACCAGCGTGGTCGTGCCGCTGGTCTCCGGTGCGCCGGTGGTGGTGAGCCGCGAGGGCGGCGCCGAGGGGCTGGCCGAGCTGCTGCGCTCCCCGGCCGGTGGCTTCGGCCTGGTGAAGGCCGTCCCGGCGCACCTGCCCGTGCTCGGCGAGATGCTGACGGACGGACAGCTCGCGAACGCCGCAGCCACCTGGGTGGTGGGCGGCGAGGCACTGCCGGGCCCGGCGGTGCGCGACCTGCTGGAGCTGGCCCCCGGGTCGGTCGTGGT
Source organism: Kitasatospora sp. NPDC053057 (assembly GCF_044546945.1). NCBI lineage: Bacteria > Bacillati > Actinomycetota > Actinomycetes > Kitasatosporales > Streptomycetaceae > Kitasatospora > Kitasatospora sp. NPDC053057. The sequence continues at coordinate 72,364 of NZ_JBITZP010000039.1, forward strand.
GAACGAGTACGGTCCGACCGAAACGGTGGTCGGCTGCTCCGTCTTCGAGGTCCGGGCCGGGCAGGAGCTCGGCGACTCGGTGCCGATCGGCCGGCCGATCGTCAACATGCGGCTGTACGTGCTCGACGACTTCCTGCGGCCGGTGGCGCCCGGCGTCGCGAGCGAGCTCTACATCGCGGGCGTCCAGCTGGCGCGCGGCTACGTGAACCGCGCGGGCCTGACGGCCGAGCGTTTCGTCGCGAACCCGTTCGAGCCGGGCCTGCGGATGTACCGCACCGGCGACGTCGCCCGCTGGACGCGCGGGGGCGAGCTGGAGTACTTGGGGCGCGCGGACGAACAGCTGAAGGTCCGCGGCTACCGGATCGAGCCGGGCGAGGTCGAGGCCGTCCTGGCGGCCCACCCGATGGTCGCCCGGGCCGCGGTGGTCGCCCGCGAGGACACGCCCGGCGACGTGCAGCTGGTCGGCTACGTGGTGCCCGCCGGTGAGACGGAACAACTGGCGGACCAGGTACGGGCGTTCGCCGCCGAGCAACTGCCCGCACACATGGTCCCGGCCGCTGTCGTGGTCCTCGACGACCTGCCGCTGGCGATGAGCGGCAAGCTGGACCGCAAGGCTCTGCCCGCCCCCGACTTCGGTGTCCGCGCGGGGGCCGGACGGGCCCCGGCGAACGCGCGCGAGGAGATCCTCTGCGCGGCGTTCGCGGAGGTCCTCGGCCTGGAGCGGGTCGGCGTCGACGACAACTTCTTCCAGCTCGGCGGCCAGTCCCTGATGGCGATCCGCCTGGTGGGTGCGATCCGCAAGCTCGGCGTCTCCGTTTCGGTGCGGGCGTTCTTCGAGTCCCCGACGCCGGCCGGCCTCGCCCAGTCCGTGGGTGCCGGGGAGGTCGCCGTCCCGGCGAACCTGATCCCCGCCGACGCGACCGCGATCACGCCCGGAATGCTGCCGCTGGTCGACCTGTCGACCGAGGAGCTGGCACGGGTCGTGGCCACGGTGGACGGCGGCGCGGCCAACATCGCGGACGTCTACCCGCTGGCGCCGCTGCAGGAGGGCCTGCTCTTCCACCACCTCATGGCCGACGGCGACGACGACACCTATCTCGCCTCGTTCGTCCTGGAGTTCGTCTCCGAGGGTCGGCTCGATGCCTTCGCCGGCGCACTGCAGCAGGTGGTGGACCGGCACGACATCTTCCGGACGGCGATCGTCTGGGAGGGGCTGCCCGAGCCGGTCCAGGTGGTGTGGCGCAAGGCCGAACTCCCGGTGGCCGAGGTCGTCCTGGACCCGGCGGCCGGGGACCCGGTCACCGCACTGCCGGCGGCGGTCGGCCGGACGATGGACCTCACCCGCGCCCCGCTGCTCGGGCTCCACGTGGCCGCGACCACGGACGGCCGCCGACTCGCCCTGCTGCGACTGCACCACCTGGTGCAGGACCACACCACGGTCGAGGTGTTGCTCGCCGAGATCGAGGCCGTCATGGGCGGGCGCGGCGCCGAACTGCCGCAGCCGCTGCCGTTCCGCGACATCGTGGTCCAGGCGCGGGCCGGTCTCGACGGCGGAACGCACGAGCGCTTCTTCGCCGACCTGCTGGGCGACGTCACCGAGCCGACCGCGCCGTTCGGGCTGCTGGAGACGCGCGAGGCCGGCGCCGAGTCGGTCGACGCCGAGGTGCGGATCGCCCCCGACCTGGAGCGCAAGCTCCGCCGGGTCTCCCGGAAGGTCGGCGCCAGCCCCGCGACGCTGATGCACCTCGCGTGGGCCCGGGTGCTCGCCGCGGTGAGCGGCCAGGACGACGTGGTGTTCGGTACGGTGCTGTTCGGCCGGATGAACGCCGACGCCGAGGCGGACCGGCAGCTCGGCCCCTTCATGAACCTCCTGCCGGTGCGCGTGAAGACCGGGGAACTGGGCGTCCTGGCCGCCGTGAGTGCGGTGCGCAGCCAGCTCGCCGCACTGCTGGAGCACGAGCACGCGCCGCTCGCAGTGGCGCAGAACGCCAGCGGAGTGGAGGGCGAGAGCCCGCTCTTCGCCTCGATGCTCAACTTCCGCCACAACGACCGCTCCATCAGCAAGAGCGGCTCCCTCTTCGACGGGGTCGAGCTGCGCTACTACCGGGAGTACACCAACTACCCGCTGGCGGTGAACGTCGACGACGACGATGACGCGATGCGGGTGACGGTCGACGTGTCGCCCCGGGTGGACCCGCACCTCGTCATATCGCTGCTGTGCACCGCGACGTGGAACCTGCTGGTGGCCCTGGAGCGGGCGGTGGCGGGCGGCCCGGAGATCGCGCTGAACGCGGTCGGGGTGCTGGCTGCCGAGGATCTGCACCGGGTGTTGGTGGAGTGGAACGACACGGCTGTCGAGCGTGTGGCGTCGACGCTGCCGGCGTTGTTCGCGGCGCGGGTGGCGTCGACGCCGGATGCGGTGGCGGTGGTCTTCGGGGACGAGGCGCTCAGCTACGCGGAGTTGGATGTGCGGGCGAATCGTCTGGCGCGGCTGCTGGTTTCGCGCGGTGTGGGTGTGGGCTCTGTGGTGGGGGTGTGCCTGGAGCGTGGTGTGGATTTGGTGGTGGCGCTGCTGGCGGTGGTGAAGGCGGGTGGGGCGTATCTGCCGTTGGATCCGGAGTATCCGGTGGAGCGGATCGGGTACTCGGTGGAGACGGCGGGTGTGTCGGTGGTGGTGGCCACGGCTTCGCTGGCGGGTGTGCTGCCGGAGGGTGTGGTGCGGGTGCTGGTGGAGGACCCGGCGATCGCGTTGCTGCCGAGTGGTGTGCTGGATGTGGTGGTGCGGGCGCAGGATGCGGCGTATGTGATCTTCACGTCGGGTTCGACGGGTCGCCCGAAGGGTGTCGTGGTGCCGCATGAGGGCATCGTGAACCGTTTGGCGTGGATGCA
>NZ_JBITZP010000040.1:0-72740 GCF_044546945.1 Kitasatospora sp. NPDC053057
TACTGCAGGGGGGACCCTGTGGGAGAGTAGGACGCCGCCGAACAATCATTCAGAAAAGCCCCCGATCCATCGGATCGGGGGCTTTTCGCATTTCCCGACCGTCAGACCAGTCAGGTGTTGCTCCTACCACCGACAGGTGGTCCTAGGTCCACCCCGGAATTGGGGTCCCATGACCAGTGTCCGGAGCGGGTCGTTCGTGAAAACTGATGAAGGACGATCGGTACCGGCATCGGGAGCTTGCGTGACCACAGAGACTCGTACGAGCGGCACGCCCGTGCGTACGCAGACGCGGGAGGCCTTCCAGGCCGGCGGTCAGGGGCTGGCACGGCTGGCGCAGGCAGTGCTGGCCGCGGTGCCGGGGTTCGCGCTGCCGGTGGGGGCTGCGATCTTCACCGGGGCGGTGACGGCCCAGTTCCTGCAGTACTACTTCTCGGCGTCCCTGCTGGCCCTCGCGGTCGCGGCGGTCGTGGGCTCCGCGGTGGCCGCCGCCTGCGTCCGGCGGACCGCGGACCGTACGCGTCGGTTCCTGCAGCGTTGGTACGGCATCCGCCTGCCGGCGGTCTACGATCCGCTGCCGAAGCTGGAGTCGGACGAACGCGGGCACTGGTGGACGGGCTACTCGTACCACCGCTCGCAGACGGTCGCGAAGTACGCGCAGTTGGTCCACTGGGGCCTGCGGGACCGGACGACCCGCGCCGAGCTGCTCTGGCTGGTCGTGAACCCCGTCCTGGTCGCGGCCCTGGGCGGTGCGGTGGGCCTGCTGCTGGTGCTGGGCACGGCTTTCGCCCTGTCGGGCCCGGTGCCGGCGGACGCGTTCGGTCCGATGAGTCCGCGGCTGACGTCCATGGCGCTGAGCCTGCTGGTCGGGATCGGCATGGTCCTCGCCGGGATACTCCTCGCCCCGTACGCGGTGCGCGGGTACGCGGAGGTCGCCCGCAGGGTGCTGGACCAGGACGGCCGGGCGACGCACGCTCAGCTGACCAGGCGGGTGGCCGAGCTGACCGAGACCCGGGCGGACGCGGTGGGCACCCAGGCGGCCGAGCTTCGGCGGATCGAGCGCGATCTGCACGACGGCGCCCAGGCGCGGCTGGTGGCGATCGGGATGACCCTGGGCACCATCGAGCACCTGATGGAAACCGACCAGGCGGCCGCGCGGGAGCTCCTCTCCGAGGCACGGCAGTCCTCCGCCCGGGCGCTGCAGGAGCTGCGCGACCTGGTCCGCGGCATCCACCCGCCGGTGCTCGCCGAGCGCGGACTCGGCGACGCGGTGCGGGCGTTGGCACTGGACAGCGCGCTGCCGACCGAGGTGTTCGTGAGCCTGCCGGACCGGCTGCCGGCCCCGGTCGAGGCGGCCGCCTACTTCAGCATCAGCGAGCTGCTGGCCAACGCGGCCAAGCACTCGGGGGCGGACCAGGTGTGGGTGGACATCCTGTACCGGGCCGGGTTCCTGCGGATCACGGTGACGGACGACGGTGCGGGGGTGGCGGATCCTTCCCGGGGCACGGGCCTGCGCGGGATCGAGCGCCGATTGGGTACCTTCGACGGTGTCCTCGCCATCGACAGCACGTCGGGCGGTCCCACCACCATCACCTTGGAGCTGCCGTGCGAGTTGTCCTCGCCGAGGACCTCTACCTCCTTCGCGAAGGCCTGATCCGGCTGCTGGAAGCGCACGGCTTCACCATCGCGGCTGCCGTGGAGACCGGCCCCGAGTTGTTGGAGGCGCTTCTGACCCACCGCCCGGACGTGGCGGTGGTGGACGTCCGACTGCCCCCGACGCTCACCGACGAGGGGCTCCAGGCCGCGCTCAAGGCGCGCCGGGAGATCCGGGGCCTGCCGGTGCTGGTGCTCTCCCAGCACGTCCAGCAGCTGTACGCGCGGGAGCTGCTGGCCGACGGCTCGGGCGGGATCGGCTACCTGCTGAAGGACCGGGTGTTCAACGCGGGGCAGTTCATCGACGCGGTCCGTCGGGTGGCCGCGGGCGGGACGGCGATGGACCCGGACGTGATCGCCCAGCTGATGCAGACCACCTCGCGCCGGCCCGGCCCGCTGCTCGGGCTGTCGCCCCGCGAGCGCGAGGTGCTGGAGCTGATGGCCGAGGGCTGTTCCAACTCGGCGATCGCCGCCCGCCTCTCGGTGAGCGACGGCGCCGTGGCCAAGCACATCGCCAACATCTTCAGCAAGCTCGAGCTCGCCCCCGACGAGGACGCCAACCGCCGGGTGATGGCCGTACTGGCCTACCTCAACGGAACGGCCGGGCAGAGCGGCTGACGGCCCGACCGGCCCGGACGCATCGGGAGGCGGCCCGTACGGCGACACTCCAGGCTGCGGAAAAGCTGAAACACGCGTACGAGTAAACTCCGGTGGGCCGAGCCCGGAGGTGCTCAGCCGTCCGGCGGCCCGACTGACGGGAACCGGCAGCCGAGGCCCGTACGGCAGCAGCCGACATCCAGGGGTTGATAGACGTAATGGCACGCCCAACGCTCACCAAGGCTCATCGCGGCCTGCTCGGCCTGGTCGCGGCCGGCGCCTGCATCATCTCGGGCATCGGCTTCGCGGGCTCGTACAACGCGGTGCGCGAGCTGGCCATGGAGAAAGGTTTCGGTGCCTTCTCCTACGCCTTCCCGATCGGCGTCGACGCGGGCATCGTCGTGCTCCTCGCCCTCGACCTGGTGCTGACCTGGCTGCGGATCCCCTTCCCGATGCTGCGTCAGACCGCCTGGCTGCTGACCGTCGCCACCATCGCCTTCAACGCGGCCGCCTCCTGGGGCGACCCGCTCGGCATGGGGATGCACGCCGTCATCCCCGTGCTGTTCGTCGTCGTGGTCGAGGCCTCCCGGCACGCGGTCGGCCGGATCGCGGCGATCACCGCGGACCGCCACATGGAATCGGTCCGGGTGATGCGCTGGCTGCTCTCCCCGGTGCCGACCTTCCGGCTCTGGCGGCGGATGAAGCTCTGGGAGCTCCGCTCCTACGACGAGGTCATCCGGCTGGAGCAGAACCGGCTGGTCTACCGGGCGCAGCTGCGCTTCCGCTACGGCCGCGGCTGGCGCCGCTCGGCCCCGATCCAGGCGCTGCTGCCGCTCAAGCTCGCCAAGTTCGGCGTCCCGCTGGACCCGTCGCTGCTCGACCGGCTGGACGAGGAGGCCCGCGAGCGCGACGCCAAGGAGACCCTGGCGGAGCAGGGGGCCCAGGAGCTGGAAACCCCGTCCGGGCAGGGCCGCGCCGCAGCGGCCATCGCCCCGGCGGTTCCGGCGGTCGGCAACCCGGCTGCCGCCCCCGCCGGAGCCCGGCCGCAGGCGACCCAGCAGCCCCAGCAGCCGCAGCCCCAGCCCCAGCAGTCGCAGGTCCAGCAGCCTCAGCCCCTGCCTCAGCCCGAGTCGGCCCAGGCCGAACACCCCGCCCAGGACCAGCCCCAGGCTCCCGCTCCCGCAGCGGCCGCGCCGATGTCGCCGGAGGTCGCCGCGCCGATGCTGGCGAAGCTGCACGCCGTCCGGCTGCGCGTCGCCCAGGAGCCGGAGCAGGCGGCGGCCAGCGCCCCGCAGCCGCGCGGCGAGGAGCTGAACGTCTGGACCGAGCGCCCGGTCCGCACCACCGGCCACCCGGCCGACCCCGCCCCGGGCAGCCGGGTGCCCGGTCAGGCCTCGCCGTGGTTCAAGCCCCCGCGCCCGGCCGCCGAGGAGCCCGCCCCCGCCCCCGCGCCCCGGCCGCAGCCCCAGCACCCGACCGCCCCGCAGCCGCAGGCGCAGGCCGAGCCGACCGTCGAGCCGCAGCACCGTCAGCCGGCCGCCCAGAGCGAGCACCACGCCCGGCCCGAGCAGCCCGCTCAGGCCGAGGAGCCCGCCCAAGCCGCCCAGGCCGAACCCCACCCGGAGACGGTGCCGCTGGACCAGGACATCGCCTACGACGCCCTGGTCTCCTACATCGACAACCACGGCCACCAGCCCGACCCCCCGCGTCTCGCCGCCTGGCTGACCGCCGAGTACGGCATCACCGGCAAGGGGGCGGACGGCTCGGTCCACCCCAAGGAGGTCGCCGAGCTCTACCCGCAGCTGCGCGACCGTTACGCCGCCGCCGGAAGGGACTGAGCCCGCGCCGACACCCTCCGTCCACCGCTCGGTCGGCCATTGACGACTGACCACGCCGGAGCTACCTTCGCCTCAACAAATTGTTGAAGTGCTGGTTCGGCATGGAGGAGTGCGGATGTCGCAGGTCGAGGTCGACGGAACCGGACCGACGGGCGGGGCCTCCTTCTCCGCCGCCGCCCGCGACGCCGTGGAGGCACTGCTCGCCCCGGTGGACGCCGACCTGGCGCGCCGCTACCCGGGCGACTCCGGCACCCGGCAGCCGGTGCACACCGTCTACGTCCCCGCCGACGCCTTCCGCGCCGAGACCGTACGGGAGTGGGGCCGCCAGGCCCTGGAGGCCTTCGACACCCACGCCGGCACCCCCGCCGAGCTGGCCCGCGCCCTCGGCGTCGCCGACGACGAACTGCTCGCCGACGTGCACGCCCGGGTGCGCGCCAAGCTGGAGCGCGAGCCGATCGAGGACCTGCGGATCGACTTCGAGGACGGCTACGGCCCCCGCCCGGACGCCGAGGAGGACGCCGCCGCCGTCCGGGCCGCCGAACTGGTCGCCGCCGCGGTGGCCGAGGGCAGCGCGCCGCCGTACCTCGGCATCCGGATCAAGTGCATGGAGGCGCCCGTCCGCGCCCGCGGCATCCGCACCCTGGAGCTGTTCCTCGCCACCCTGCTGGCGAACGGCGGCCTGCCGGAGGGCCTGGTGTTGACGCTCCCCAAGGTCACCTACGCCGAGCAGGTCACCGCCCTGGTCCGGCTGCTGGAGGACTTCGAGCGCCGGGCCGGGCTGCCCGCCGGCCGGATCGGCTTCGAGATCCAGATCGAGACCACCCAGGCGATCCTCGGCCCGGACGGCCGGGCCACCGTCGCCCTCATGATCGGGGCCGCCGAGGGCCGCGCCACCGGTCTGCACTACGGCACCTTCGACTACAGCGCCTCCTGCGGCGTCAGCGCGGCCCACCAGAGCATGGACCACCCGGTCGCCGACCACGCCAAGGCCGTCATGCAGGTCGCCGCGGCCGGCACCGGCGTCCGGCTCTCCGACGGCTCGACCAACGTGATCCCCACCGGCTCCACCGAGCAGGTGCACGCCGCCTGGAAGCTCCACCACGACCTGGTCCGCCGCTCGCTGGCCCGCGCCTACTACCAGGGCTGGGACATGCACCCGGCGCACCTGCCGACCCGCTACGTCGCGGTGTACTCCTTCTACCGCGAGGGCCTGGCGACCGCTGCCGCCCGGCTGGCCGCGTACGTCGCCAAGGCGGGCGGCGACGTGATGGACGAACCGGCCACCGCCCGGGCGCTCAGCGGCTATCTGCTGCGCGGCCTGGACTGCGGCGCCGTCGACCCGGCCGAGGTCACCGCGCTGACCGGCCTGGACCGCGCCCGGCTGGACGCCCTGGCCGGCCGCTGAGCCCCCGGCCACCGCTCGGTCCCGGCGGCCGCTGATCCTGCGGCCGCACGCCAACTAGGCTGGCGGTGCCGCCCCGGCCCCCGGGGTGCGCGCCGCCAGCCGTCGCCGTTCCCGGGAGAACCACCGCGCCATGTCCGCCACGCCGGAACCGACCGCCAGGCCGTACCTCACCATCCGGCGGGCCGGCAGCCACGAGACCGAGATCAAGAAGTCGCGCTTCATCTGCCACCTCGCCCGGCTCTCCGACGAGGACGAGGCGCAGGCCTTCATCGCCGGCATCCGCAAGCAGTACTGGGACGCCCGGCACAACTGCACCGCCTTCGTGGTCGGCGACGACCAGCGCCGCGAGCGCTCCAGCGACGACGGCGAGCCCGGCGGTACGGCCGGGGTGCCGATGCTGGAGGTGCTGCGCCGACGCGGCCTGACCGACACCGTCGCCGTGGTGACCAGGTACTTCGGCGGGATCAAGCTCGGTGCGGGCGGCCTGGTGCGGGCCTACGGGAACGCGGTGTCGGCGGCGGTCGACGAGGTCGGCCTGCTGGAGCGGCGGCCGGTCGCGCTGCTCGCGGTGACGGCGGACCACGTGCGCGCCGGACGGGTGGAGAACGACCTGCGGGCCGCCGGGTACGCGGTGAGCGACCTCGCCTACGAGGCGGCCGGGGTGCGGATCGAGGTGGGAGTGCCGGAGCCGGAGGTGGCCGGGTTCCACACCTGGCTGGCCGAGGCGACCGGCGGTACGGCGGTCGCGGTGCCGGCCGGCCGCACCTACGTGGAGGTGCCGGTCTGACGCACGGCCCCGCGGAGTCGCTCCCCGTAGCCGAGCGGTTGCGCCACGCGGAAGACGGCTTGAACAGATTCACCCGAACGTAGTGTCGTGGCCCGGAGTTGGAACTTCCGCTCCGGGCCGTGGCGTTTCCTGGGCAAGGATCCGGCCGAACCGGACGAAAACCATCGATGGAGGACACCAGACCCCACCCCGCACCACGGAGGTATGCGCATGACCTCAGACCGCTCGCCGTCACCCGCCGGTGCCACCCTGCCCGGCGCCCGCGGCCCCGCGACGCCCTACCGGATGACCGTCACCACCGCCCTCCCGCACGCCGAGGCCGTCGCCCTGGCCGACGAACAGCTCGCCTCCTGGCTGAAGCAGGAGGGCTGCGAGGAGCCCCCGCCCACCTCCGACGCCGCCGCGGGAACGCCTCCCGCTGCCGAGCGCCTGCGCCTGGGCGAACGCGTCCTGCTGGACCGCGACCACGGACCGCTGCGCGGCGGCCCGGGCGCCGGCCGCTACGACCGCCGCCGCCTGCGCACCCCGGCCCCCCACGGCACCAGACAGCTCACCCTCACCGTGGCCACCGTCACCGGCGGCCCCACCTGGTTCCGGCTGGAGGCGGAGACCCACAACACCGGCAGCGGTGTGCGCACCCCCTGCCGGGTGCCGGTCCCCGAACTCGCCCGCACGCTGCTCCCGCTGCTGGACGCCGCCGACGGCCCGGCCGCCGTCCACCCCGCCCCCCGGGTGATCACGGCCGGCGAGGTCGACGACCTGATCGACGAGCTGTGCGACCCGGAGCGCCGACTGCCCACCGTGGTCGCCAGCGTCCCGGTGAACCTCCCGCTCGACCACTGGGTCGAGGAGGTGGTCCGCCCGCTCTGCCGACAGCTGCCCGGCCTGGCCACCGCCTACGTGCTGGACCCGGGCGCCCGCACCGGGTTCAACGTCGCGCTGGAGTACCACACCGTCTACGGCGGTGCGGTGCGCACCTACCTGCCCGAGGTCGACCCGGCCTCCCGGCAGGACGGTGCCCGACACCCGGTGCTCGCCCGGGGCCGAATAGAACAGGACCTCCGCCGCGCCGCCGGGCTGCTCGCCCGCGAACCGCGCCGCCTCGCCGCCGACCAGCCGCTGCCGCCGCCGCTGGCCGCCGTCCCGGTGTTGCGCGTCCCGCCACCGCAGCTGCGCCCGGCCGCCGACCGGACGCCCGGGGCCGAGGCCGGGCCCGTGCGCGCGGGCACCGACGTGAACACCGGCGCGACCGCTGCCAGGACCGTCGATCCAGCCGTCGATCCGGCCGCCGAACTGGCCGCGCTCGCCCGCGAGGAGCAGCAGGACCTCGCCGAGCAGCAGGCCAGGGCCGACGAACTGGAGCGGGTCCGGCGCACCCTCCGCCTGGAGCGCCGTGACCGCGGCCAGACCAGGGACGCCCACGAGGGCCGCCTCCGCACCGGCACCCGCGGCGCCCTGAGCGGCCGTCACTGCAGCGGCCCGGCCGCCACCGGCCGCCGCAGCGCCGCCCAGTCCTCCGGGTGCCCGGCCAAGCCCGAGACCTTCACCGAACTCCTCGTCAGGATCGGCGAGTTCCCGCTGCTCACCTTCACCGGCGACCAGAAGAGCGCGCTCGCCCTGGATGGACTCCAGTGCGTCGGCGCCGGCTGGGCCCGGCTCGCCTGGGACGGCCTGACGGCCCTGCAGGAGTACGCGGAGGCAGCCGTGCGCGGCGCGGCCGGCGGGGACTTCAAGCAGTGGTGCGAGCACACGCCGGACGGCTGCCACCGCTTCCCGCCCCGCAAGGCGGTGCGCGGGGAGTCCCGGACGGTGTTCAGCCACACCAAGTGGAAACGCGAACGGATGCTGCCGGTACCGGAGTGCGTGGACGCCTCCCGGCGCGCGTTCATGGGCGCGCACCTGCGGATCGGCGGCGGCCGTACCGCACCCCGGCTGCACTATCTGGACGACTGTTCCGGCAGTGGCCGGATCTATGTCGGCTACATCGGTCTGCACCTCACCAACACCCGGACCAACTGACTGGCTTGGCTGACCGCCGCGCCCGTTCGGTGGACAATGTCCGGCAGGGGGCGGGGCCGTGGGCCGGTCGGTCGCCCCCGGCAGGCGCCGGACGAGCATGGGGGAACGACGACCGATGCAGTACTCAGCAGACGGCCAGTCCGACGGCACCGCCACCGTCCAGTTCCCCCAACCGGGCTTCCTCGCCTCGGTCTTCGGCGACCTCGGCGCCGACCAGGGCCCGGAGCCGGACGGCGCCGCGGGCCGGGCCGTGCCCGGCCGCCCCGGCCCGGACCCGGCCGACCTTAACCCCGACCAGCCGGGCACCGCCGACCCGAACCCCGCCGACCCGAACCCCGCCGACCCCGGTGAGGCCATCGCGGCGCACGCCCGGGCCGCCGCCCTCACCCACCACCGCACGCTCACCGTCCAGGCCGAGCACGACCGGCTGGCCGACCTGCTGCGGCGGGCCGCGCTGCCCGTCTCGGCCATGGACTTCGAGAGCCAGCTGCGCCACTACGAGCCCCGCCCCTACCCGGCCGACGCCCCGGGGGCCGACGAGGGGTCCGAACCCCGCTGGGAGGACTTCGCCCCCGCCGAGCCGGCCGTCGCCGACCCGGAGCGCGGCCCCTCCCGCCGCCTCCTGGACTCCGGCTACCAGCGCGAACTGGCCCAGGCCCGGCTCACCCACCAGCGCGCCCTGCGCGAGTGGCGCACCCGTCAGGCCGAGGCCGGCAGCCCGGCCGCCGACGAGTCCCGGCGCGCCCACGAGGCGGCCGAGGAGGCCCGGGCCCGTGCCGTGCGCGAGTACAACGAGAGCCTGGAGGAGTGCCGGCGCGCCTACCGGCTGGCCGAGCCGGCCGCCGTGGAGTCGCTGCTGGAACGCGCGCTGGCCGCGGCCGAGACCGCCACCCAGGACCTGTCGGCCCCCTGCCGGGCGGTCTTCCGCCCGCTCACCCGCACCGCCGTGCTGGACCTCGACCTGCCCCCGCTCGACCTGGTGCCCTCGCTCACCGGCTACCGGCTCGCCCCCGAGGGCGACATCGTCCCGGTGCCGCGCCCGCCCGCGGACCGGGCCACCGACTACCTGCGGCTGGTCGCCCGGCTCGCCCTGCGCTCGCTGCAGGCCGCCGACGCCGTGGACACCGACGAGATACTCGCCGGCGTCGTCCTCAACGGCTGGCTGCGCGAGCCCGGCGCGGCCGAGCCGCTCTGCCTGCTCAGCGTGGACGCGGACCGCGACGCGCTGGCCCGCACCCGACTGCTGCCGCCGGAGACCCCGTACGAGGACCGCGACGACGAGGGCGTCTACGCCGACGCCGAGCAGGACGAGGCCCTGGTCCGGCTGCGCCAGCTCGGCGCCGCCGTCACCCCGGACCCGTACGCCAGGACGGTCGTCCAGCCGGCCGCCCAGGCCGGTGCCACCGTCCCGGCCGCGCCCGACCTGTCCGCCAACGAGTTCGTCCAGCTGGTGCGCGACCTGCTCACCCGGGGCGGGCTCGCCGAGTGGAGCGTACGGCTGCGCGGTCCGGCCGGGCTGGTCGCCACCGGCGAGGGAGCCCCGGGCAGTGCGCTGCCGGGCCGCTGGGTGGTCTGGGCCTCCCGGGACACCGCGTCGGTAGGCGTGGAGCAGATCGAGACCCTGGCCGAGGCGGTTCGCGAGGAGTCCGCGGAACGCGGCCTGCGGCTGACCACCGGCCGCTTCGCCGAGGAGGCCCTGGACCTCACCGCGGAGGAGAGCCACCGGCACATCCACCTGATCGACGGTGACGGCGTCCGCGAACTCGCCCGCACCCACCTCGGCCTGCCGCTCGCCGCCGGCCACTGACCCTCCGGGGCGGAGCGGCCCGGTCCGACTTCACCCCGACGGCCCACCCGGCGGGCGCCCCTCCGCACCCGGACAAAGGCTGAGGGGACCGGGCCGACGGGACCGCGCAGAGGAGCGGTCGAGCCCCCCGGCACCCCCCCGGGCGATCACCGTCGAACGGCCGTCCGGTACGGTCGGCGGTCGGCCCGGCGACGGGCGGACCCCAGGGGGAGAGGAATGGGCAGAGCGCTCGGCAGATCACACGGCGGCACCGGCCATCCGGCGGGCCCGGCCGACCCGGCCGATTCGCGGGGCCCGGCGGGCCCGACCGTCCCGGCGGCGGAGGCGGCCCGATGACCGCCGTCCTGGTAGCCGCCGGGGCGTTCCTGATGACGCTGATCGGCGGCTTCGTCGCCCAGCGCACCGGCGACCGCCGCCACCTGGTGCTCGGCTTCGCCGCCGGCCTGATGCTCGGCGTGGTCGCCTTCGACCTGCTGCCCGAGGCCATCCACCAGGCGCCGGGCGAGGTGCACGGCGTGCCCCAGGCACTGCTGACGTTCGCGGGCGGCTTCCTCACCATCCACGTGATCGAGCGCGCCGTCGCCATCCACCGCGGCCACGAGGGCGAGTACGCCGAACACACCCACGGCCACCACCACGGCCACGCCCACCACTCCGGGCACCAGGGCATCGGCCTGACCGCCGCGCTGGCCCTGGTCGGGCACAGCGTGATGGACGGCTTCGCGATCGGTGCCGCCTTCCAGGCCGGTACCACCGTCGGCACCGTGGTGGCCATCGCGGTGGTCGCCCACGACTTCGCCGACGGCTTCAACACGTACACGATCACCCGGCTGTACGGGAACAACCGGCGCCGGGCGCTGGCCCTGCTCGCGGCCGACGCGCTGGCCCCGGTCTCCGGCGCCGCGATCACCCTGGCCTTCACCATCCCGGAGCACCTGCTCGGCCTCTACCTGGGCTTCTTCTCCGGCTTCCTGCTCTACCTGGCGACCTCCGACATCCTCCCCGAGGCGCACAGCCCGCACCCCTCGCGCAGCACCCTGCTGTGCACGCTGGCCGGGGTCGGCTTCATGTGGCTGGTCATCGGCTTCGCCAGCTAGCGTCGCCGGTCCCGCCGGTCCTGGCGGTCCTGCCGCTACCGCCGCTGAGCCTCCCCGTCCGAGCCCCAGCCGTCCCGCATCGCCGCCAGCGCCTCGGTGATCGCCGGCCGCCGGGAGGCCTGGGCGCGCCAGAGCGCGAACACCCGCCGGCTCGGCTGCGAGGCGATCGGGCGGGCCGCCACCCCGGCCGGCAGCGGGCCGCGGCCGAGCCGGGGCACCACGGCCATCCCCAGACCGGCCGCCACCAGCGCGATCTGGGTCTCGAAGTCGCCGACCTGGTAGTGCACGTCCGGCTCCTCGCCGGCCTCGCGCAGGGTGCGGACCAGCCAGTCGTGGCAGATGTTGCCCGGCGGCACGCTGATCCAGCGCTGCCCGCACAGCCGTTCCACCGGCACCGCGTCCAGCGCGGCCAGGTCGTCCCCGGCGGGCAGCACCAGGTCCACCGGGTCCGTCCCGAGGTCCAGCCGGGAGAGCCCCTCCTGCACCGGCAGCGGCACGCTCGGCCAGTCCTGCACCAGCGCGAGGTCCACCTCGCCCCGCGCCACCAGCTCCGCCGCCGGGTACGGGTCGCTCTCCAGCAGCCGGACGTCGAGCTCCGGGCAGCGCCGCCGCAGCTCGGCCAGCACCCCGGGCATCAGCCCGCGCGCCCCGGTCGCGAAGGCGGCCACCAGCAGCCCTCCGACCGCCTGGCCGCGCTGCTCCTCCAGCCGCACCTCGGCCTGCTCCACCAGCCCCAGGACGGTGCGCGCGGTGGCGGCCAGCTCGTGGGCCGCGTCGGTCAGCGCCACGCCCCGGCCCTGTCGCTCCAGCAGCACCGTGCGGGTCTCCCGTTCCAGCTTGGCGATCTGCTGGGAGACCGCCGAGGGCGTGAACCCGAGCGCGGCCGCCGCCCCGCCGACCGAGCCGTGCACCGCCACCGCGTGCAGCGCCCGCAGGCGCCCCAGATCCATCATGCAGCGATCCTAAAGTGTTTCCTTCAGAATTCATCGCTGGTGCTACACGTTCCCGCGCCGCCATGCTCGACCCATGACCGCAACACCCGCCGCTCCGGTCGGCGCGAGCATGAGTCCCCGTCACATCGCCCTGGCCGTCCTGGTGGCCGCCGTCTGGGGCCTCAACTTCGTCCTCATCCACGTCGGCCTGGACAGCTTCCCGCCGCTGCTCTTCTGCGCCCTGCGGTTCGCCGTGGTCGCCGTCCCGGCGGTGTTCTTCGTCGGCCCGCCCAAGGTGGCCTGGCGCTGGGTGCTGGCGGTCGGAGTGGTCCTCGGGGTGGTCAAGTTCGGGCTGCTCTTCCTCGGCATGCACGCCGGGATGCCGGCCGGCCTCTCCTCCCTGGTGCTCCAGGGCCAGGCCGGCTTCACCGCGCTGTTCGCCGCCGTCCTGCTGCGCGAGCGCCCCGGCCGGCGGCGGCTGCTCGGCCTGGCGATCGCCTTCGCGGGCATCGCCCTGAGTGCCTTCGACCAGGGCCTCGGCGGCCCGTTCGGCGCCTTCGTTCTGGTCGTGCTGGCGGCCGTCGCCTGGGGCCTGGCCAACGTGCTGACCCGCAAGGCCTCGCCGCCGGACGCACTGCGCTGGATGGTCTGGGTCAGCGCCGTCCCGCCGCTGCCGCTGCTGGCCCTGTCCCTGCTGGTCGAAGGCCCGGACGCGGACCTGCGCGCGCTGCGCGGGATGACCCTCGGCGGGCTCGGCGCGATCGGCTACGTCGGGCTGCTCTCCACCCTGTTCGGCTTCGTCGCCTGGAGCTACCTGCTGCGCAGCTACGACGCGACCGCCGTCGCACCCTACTCGCTGCTGGTGCCGGTGTTCGGAATGTCCTCGGCCTGGCTGCTGCTCGGCGAGCGGGTCAGCCCGACGGCCGCCGCGGCCGCCCTGCTGGTGATCGCCGGGATCGGGGTCACCGCGCTGCGCCCGGGGGCGCCGTCCGCGGCGGCGGCCCGGCTGCGAGGAAGCGGGCCTCGGCGGCGCGCAGCACTCGCAGCAGCACCTCCTCGTCCTCGGGGCTGACCTCGCCGAAGTACTCCTGCGCCACCTCGTCCCGGACCTGCCCGATCCGTTCCAGCGCCGCGCGCCCGGCCTCGGTCAGCAGGATCCGGACCGCCCGCCGGTCGGCCGGGTCGGGGTGGCGCTCGACCAGTCCGGCCTCCTCCAGCGCGTCGACCACCGTGGTGGCCGAGCGCGGGGCGATGTGCAGCTTCTCCGCGAGGTCGCTCAGCCGCATCGCGTGGTCCGGCGTCTCGCAGCCGGGCGCGTGGGCGAGCGTGCGCAGTGCCCGGGCCTGGCCGGGGGTGATGCCGTAGGGCTCCAGCCGCCAGCCGGTTTGGCGACGGATCCGCTTGATCGCCCTGGTCATGGTGTCCGCGAGTTCGGCGGCGGCGCCGGGGGCGCCGGGCCGGGGGCCGGAGGAGGGGTCCGCCGGACCGGCGGGTGGCGTGGTGGTCATCGGCGGTCTCCTCGGCTGGCGTCGGCTCAAGCGTATCGGCCGGTCCCGGGCGTCCGGCCGGCAGCGGAAAGTGGTCGGAAAAATATGTTGAGCTTAGCTCAGCATCTGCGTTAAGGTGCTCCTAAGTGAGGGGACCCTAAGTTTCCTCCCGTCCTTGGAGCACCCATGCCCGTTTCCACCGCCCGCGTCGCCACCGACCGTCCCGCCCGCTACGCCAAGCAGCTCGCCGCCCACATGAGCCGCCGGATCGAGACCTCCTTCTCCCCGGAGACCGGCCACGGCACCCTGGTCTTCCGCGCCGGCGCCGCCACCCTGGAGACCCAGCCGGACGCGCTGCTGCTCACCGTCGAGGGCGAGCGCGAGAAGCTGCCCGAGCTGGAGGACGTCGTCGGCCGTCACCTCGTCCGCTTCGGCGCCCGCGACGAACTCGTCGTCGAGTGGCACCGCGACAACGGCGAGGCCGGCCTCGTCCACCGCAACGACGAGGACGCCCCCGAGGCCTGAGCCCCTCAGGCGCCCGGCCGGGGCAGCCACCTGTCGAGCGCCCACAGCACCAGGGCCGCCAGGCACCAGCTGGCCACCACGTCCAGCAGCCAGTGGAAGCTGCTCCACACCAGCCCCGCGCCCACCCCCAGTGCCAGCGCCACCGCGCCCGCGGTCAGCCCCCGGGCCGTCCGCACCCCCGCCACCCGGGCCAGCAGCAGCGCCGCCACGCCGTACGAGAACGTCGCGGTCGCGGTGTGCCCGGACGGGAACCAGCCCCACTGCCCCGGCGCCAGCGGATCCCCGAGCGGACCCGGCCGGGCGAACGCGGCCTTCGCCGGAACCACCAGCAGCGGGATCAGCACCGCGGTCAGCGCCGCCACCGGCAGCGGAAGCCACCAACGCGCCGCCCCCGCCCGGCGCCACCACCAGGCGGCCAGCCCCCCGGCCGCCAGCAGCACCGGAACGGCGACCTCACCGTCGCCCAGGTTCGACAACAGGTGGCCCAGGTGGTCGAGCAGTGCGCTCGGGTGGTCCCGGTGGGACGACCGGACGGCCGCGCGCACCGAGCGGTCCAGTCCGAGCAGCGGCCCGTCCACCGCCACCTGCCAGGACACCAGCAGCAGCACCATCGCCGCCACCACCGGCACCGCCACCGACCGGGCCACCCGGCCCGGAACAGCGGACAGCCGCCCCGGAGCAGGGGGGAGAGCTCCGGGGCGGCTCTGATGATCGCCGTTCCGTGCGCCCCGGGGGGTGTGGGTCGGACGGTCGGTCGATCGGCCTTCGGTGTGTGCCGACCCTCCCGGGGCGGCCTGGTTGTCCTCGCGGCGCCCGCGCGGACCCTCCCCTCGGGGAGGCTCCGCGGACGGCTCCGCCAATGGCTGAGGCTCGCTGTCCATCTGTGATGACACTACGTCAACAACCCTTCCCGGCCGAGCGCCTTCAGCGATTCCGCACATCATCTTCACCCCGCTCCGGACAACCCCAGGGCGGTCCCGTCGATCATGCCCGGGCCGCCCGGACGGGCCCCGCGGACGGGCCCTCGGTCGACCCCGGCGAACCGAACGGCCCGTGGGGACCAGAGTCCCCACGGGCCGTTCAGCGCTGTCCGGACATCCCTCCGGCGGGCAGATGGCGCCTGGATCAGGCGGCGGTGACACCCTGGAGCGCGAAGGCGCCCTCGATGATGTCCAGACCCTCGGTGAGCAGGTGCTCCGGGATCACCAGCGGCGGCAGGAAGCGCAGCACGTTGCCGTAGGTGCCGGCGGTGAGGACCACCAGACCCTCGGCGTGGCAGGCCTTGGCCACGGCGGCGGTGAACTCCGGGTTCGGCTCCTTGGAGCCCGGCTTCACCAGCTCGACGGCGATCATCGCGCCGCGACCGCGGACGTCACCGATCACGTCGAACTTCTCCTGCATCGCCCGCAGACGGCCCAGCATGACCTCGCCGATCCGCTGCGCCTTGCCGACGAGGTCCTGCTCCTTCATCGTCTCGATGGCGCCCAGCGCGGCCGCGCAGGCCACCGGGTTGCCGCCGTACGTACCGCCCAGGCCGCCCGCGTGCGCGGCGTCCATGATCTCGGCGCGACCGGTCACCGCGGCCAGCGGCAGACCGCCGGCGATGCCCTTGGCGGTGGTGATCAGGTCCGGGACGATGCCCTCGTCCTCACAGGCGAACCACTGGCCGGTGCGGCAGAAACCGGTCTGGATCTCGTCGGCGACGAACACGATGCCGTTCGCCTTCGCGAACTCCACGATGGCCGGCATGAAGCCCTTGGCCGGCTCGATGAAGCCGCCCTCGCCCTGGATCGGCTCGATGATGATCGCGGCGATGTTCTCGGCGCCGATCTGCTTGTTGATGATCTCGATCGCCTGGGCGGCGGCCTCGGCGGCGCAGTTCTCCGCACCGGTCAGCCAGCGGTACGGGTAGGCCACCGGCACCCGGTAGATCTCCGGGGCGAACGGACCGAAGCCCTGCTTGTACGGCATGTTCTTCGCCGTCAGGCCCATGGTCAGGTTGGTGCGGCCGTGGTAGCCGTGGTCGAACACCACGACGGCGGTGCGCTTGGTGTACACGCGGGCGATCTTCACCGCGTTCTCGACCGCCTCGGCGCCCGAGTTGAACAGCGCCGTGCGCTTCTCGTGGTCGCCCGGGGTCAGCTCGTTCAGCTGCTCGGCGACGGCCACGTAACCCTCGTACGGGGTCACCATGAAGCAGGTGTGGGTGAAGGCGGCCAGTTGCTCGCTCGCCTTGGCCACCACGGCCTCGGCGCTGTTGCCGACGTTGGTCACGGCGATGCCGGAGCCGAAGTCGATCAGCGAGTTGCCGTCCACGTCCTCCAGCACGCCGCCGTTGGCACGGGTGACGTACACCGGCAGGGTGGTCCCGACGCCGGCCGCCACCGCACCCAGCTTGCGGGCCTGCAGCTCCTGCGACTTCGGACCGGGGATCGCGGTGACCAGACGGCGCTCCTGCGGGAGCGGCGTTACGGCGCTCATGGGGTATCTCCAGACTTCTCGGCTCGGTGCTTCGCAGGCTACGGCCGCCCAACCCGGCCGGGCATGCGCCACTCGGTAGCACTACGCCGTCCGACTTGTCCGGCACGGCCAGCCCGGCCGACGCGACTACCCGCAGGCCCCGCTCCACTACCCTGAGCGCGGGCGTGTCGCCGGTACGGCGGCATGGGTATGGCGGCACCGACGGCGGTCGGGCCGGGCGGGCGAGGGAGCGGGGCCGTACATGGCACAGGACGGGTCACACCACCACGTCGAACACACCACCACCAGACCCCCGACCCCGGTACCCCACCAACGGCCCGGCACCCCCGCGTTCGACCTCGCCGCCTGGGCCACCGCCCCGCGCCCCGAAGCCGGACCGGGCGTCTACCGGCTCGGCTACCGCCGCATCGACCCGGAACGCGCGGAGGCCGCCCAGGTCCCGACCTGGCCGCTGCTGCTGCGGGCGGCGCTCAACGTGGTGGTGGGGTGGCTGGCGTTCGTCTACGGCGTCGAGTTCGCCACGGACGGGACCACCCTCATCGGTGTCCTTCCCTCCCGGTCGGCCTTCGTCGCCACCTCCGTGGTGCTGACCCTGAACGTCCTGGTGCTGGGTGTGGTCATCAAGGTCTTCGGCCGCATGGGCCGCTGGCTCGAGGTCTGGCGCCGCTACGCGGCCCCGCTGCTGTCGCGGACGGTGACGCAGGAGGAGCCCGCCGAGGAGGCCGGCCCGGCGGCGATGGAGGCGGCCCGCAGGCTGGACCCGTGGGACGGGCTGCGCCGTGGCGGGGCGGTCGAGGCGGCGGTGCGGCTGGACGCGGAGCCGGTCGGCGACGTCGACTACGTGCGGATCCAGCGCGCCTGGGAGTCCGCGCAGGCGGACCCGGTGTTCGTGCCCGCCTTCGCCGAGCAGGTGGCCACCCGCGGCGCGGCGGCCTTCGCCCATCCCTCCGAGGCGCGCGAGCTGCCCGGCCGCGCCCGGCGCCACGACCTGCTGCTCGGCCAGGTCTGCCTCGGGGTCGCGCAGGACGTGCCGAAGAACCCGCTGAGCCATCGGGCGGCCGACTTCGCGCTGGACCCGGCGGTGCTGGGCACCTCGCTGCTGGCGGTGGGCCCGGCCGGGACGGGGAAGACCGCGCGGCTGGCTCGGCCGGTGGCCGAGGCGCTGTGCCTGCAGGCGCTGGCGGGCACCGCGTGCGCGGTGGTGGTCGGGGCGGCGGACGCCGACCTCGGCCCGGACGCCTGGTACGACGTGGTGATCGCGCCCGGCGATCCGGCCTCGGTGTACGGGCTGGACCTCTACGGCGCGGCGCAGGACCCGGACGAGGCGGCGGCCCGGCTGGCCGACGCGCTGCTGCCGGACGAGCTGACCGCCCGCGCGGAGAACGCCCGGACGGCGTTGCAGCAGGTGGTGGGCCCGTTCCACGCCGCGTTCGGCCGCTACCCGGGGGTGCGCGAGCTGCGGGCGCTGCTGGGCGGCGAGCCGGATGCGCTGGCGGCGCTGGTGAAGGCGCTCGGCGTGGCCGGCCGGCTGGCCGCGTACGAGCGGGACCTGGAGTACCGGGAGCGGCAGCGCGACCGGGCGGACGATCCGGGGGCGCTGCTGGCCGACCGGCTGGGCCTGCTGGAGCGGCCCGCGTTCGAGGGGGTGTTCGCGACCGACGGCACGGGCCGTCCCCCGTTCGCGATGCGGGTGCTGGACCACCCGCTGCGGGTGCGGGTGAAGCTGCCCGAGCGTAGCCACCCGGAGGCCGCCCGGATGCTGTCCCGGCTGGTGGTGGGGCAGTTCGTGCAGGCGGCCGGGGCCCGCGAGGACCGTTCGCTGTTCGCGGGCCTGGTGGTGGACGACGCCTCGGCGGCGTTGGACGCCAACACCGTCCGCGGCCTGCAGCGGATGCGCGGCGCGAACGCGGGCGCGGTGCTGCTGCTGCGCACCCTGGTGGAACTGCCGGAGGCGCTGCGGGCGCCGCTGTTCGGCGCGGTCGGCTGCCGGATGGCCTTCCCCGGGATCGCGCCCTGGGACGGGCGGCTGTTCTCGGAGGCCTGGGGGACGCACCTGGTGCAGGAGACCGCGGTGACCCACACCCCCGACACCTCCGGTGGGGTGATGCGGCGGGCCGGTCGGATCGGGCGGAAGGCGTTGTCGGGGACGACGGCGCAGACGGAGTCGGTGACGACGCGGGATGTGGAGAGGCTGCGGTGGTCGCCGTCGGATCTGGCGCACGCGTTGCCGGCGGGGCACGCGGTGGTGTCGTTGACGGCGGTGTCGGGGGAGCAGGTGCCGCCCTTGCTGGTCGACTTGCGCGGGTAGTGGGAGGGAAGTCGCCTTCGAGGTGGATTCGGCCGTGCCGGTTGTCCGGGGCGTCCATAATGAAGGGGAGAGACCCTCACTAAGTCCCACTGCCCTCTCCTCGCCCGGCCGCAACGGCGCGGTCAGGTCGACCCCCCGAAGGTGCCATGCCCCCCACACTCGCCTCCGTCGTCCGCAACAGTTCGCTCCACCTGACGGTGCTCGCCGGTGCGGACCACCTGGAGCGGCCGGTCCGCTGGGTGCACACCAGTGAGCTGGACGACCCGACGCCGTTCCTGGAGGGTGGCGAGCTGCTGCTCACCACCGGTATCAAGCTGGGCCGTACGGCGGCGCAGTTGCAGGCGTACGTGCACCGGCTGGCCGATGCCGGGGTGGTGGGGCTGGGGCTGGGGGTGGGGCTGTCGCACACCGAGGTGCCGCAGCCGCTGGTGGAGGCGGCGCAGCAGCGGGGCCTGCCGTTGCTGCGGGTGCCGGAGCCGACGCCGTTCATCGCGATCAGCAAGGTGGTGTCGGCGGCGCTGGCCGCTGAGCAGTACGAGGCGGTGACGACCAGTTTCGAGGCGCAGGAGGAGCTGACCCGGGCGGCGCTCGGGAAGGACGGTACGACGGCCGTGGTGCGTCGGCTGGCGGCCCGGCTGGGGGGCTGGGCGGCGCTGTACGACGGGTCGGGCGCGCTGTCGGTGGTGGCGCCGGACTGGGCGGCGCGCCGGGCGGGGCGGCTGGCGGCGGAGGTGGACCGGCTGCGTCGGCGGCCGGCGCCGTCGAGTGCTGCGCTGCAGGGGCGTTCGCCGGGGATAGACACGGCGGACGAGGACTACGTGGTGGTCCAGTCGCTGGGCGCGGACCGGCGGGCCCGGGGTTTCCTGGCGGTGGGCACCGAGGACCGGATCACGCCGACCGAGCGGTACGTGCTGAACGCGGCGGTGGCGCTGCTGACCCTCACCCTGGAGCGTTCGCGGGAGCTGCGCCAGGCCGAGGAGCGGATGGGCGCGGCGCTGCTGCGGATGGTGCTGGCGGGCGAGGTGGCGACGGCCCGGCAGGTGGCGATGGGGCTGTTCGGCGGGATGCCGGAGGGGACGATACGGGTCCTGGTGGCCGGGGCGGGGCCGAACGCGGACGCCGCGGAGGCGTTGGCGGAGCTGGGGGACCGGGCCGAGCAGGCGGGTTCCCGGGTGGGCGAGAAGCTGCTGGTGGCGCGGGAGGACGGCGCGCACGGGCCGCGGCTGATGGTGCTGGCGCTGGACAACGGCGCGGTGCACCGGGCCTGCCTGGGGGTGGTGGAGGAGCACGAGGGCCTGTCGCTGGGTGTTTCGGCGCCGGCCGCGCTGGAGGAGGCGGGTACGGCGCACGCGCAGGCGGAGCGGGCGCTGGCGGTGGCGTTGCGCGGTGGCCGCAGGTCGGTGGACCACGAGGAGGTCGGCGCGGGTTCGCTGCTGCCGCTGCTCGGGGAGGACGCGGTGACGGCCTTCGCGGAGGGCCTGCTGCGGCCGCTGCGCGAGCACGACCGGACGGCCCGCGGTGACCTGGTGGCCTCGTTGCGGGCGTGGCTGTCGCGGCACGGGCAGTGGGACGCGGCGGCGGCCGACCTGGGGGTGCACCGGCACACGCTGCGCTACCGGATGCGCCGGGTCGAGGAGCTGCTGGGCCGTTCGCTGGACGACACCGACGTGCGGATGGAGCTGTGGCTGGCGCTGCGTTCCGGCGAGGAGTAGGACTCCAGGCTGGACGCGGTGGAGTGGCCCGGGTCTCGAACACTCCTGGTCGGCCAATCCGGTCGGCCGGCCCTCGCACCTACCCTCGGGTTCGGGTCCCACGCCCGTGGGCCGTACGACGACGAGGAGAGGGCCGGTACCACGGTGACCACCACGTACGATTTCTGGCTCGCCGGCCGCCGGGCGAGCGGTGACGCCGACTTCGAGGTGCACAACAGCTGGGACGGCCGTCTGGTCGGCAAGGTCAGCATTCCGACCGAGGCACAGGTCGAGGAGGCGCTGGACGCCGCCGTGGCCGCGCTGCCGGTGTTCGCCGCCACCCCGGCGCACCAGCGGGCCGCCGCCCTGGACCACGTGGCCAAGCGGCTGGCCGAGCGCACCGAGGAGCTCGCCCGGCTGATCACGGCCGAGAACGGCAAGCCGATCAAGTGGGCCCGCGGCGAGGTGGGCCGCGCGGTGTCGGTGTTCCGCTGGGCCGCCGAGGAGGCGCGCCGCACCAACGGCGAGACGATGCGGCTGGACACCGACCCGGGCGGCGTGGGCCGTTTCGCGGTGGTGCGCCGCTTCCCGCGCGGTGTGGTGCTGGGGATCGCCCCGTTCAACTTCCCGCTGAACCTGGTCGCCCACAAGGTCGCCCCGGCGATCGCGGTCGGCGCCCCGATCATCCTCAAGCCGGCCCCGGCGACCCCGCTGTCGGCGATGGTGCTGGGCGAGATCCTGGCCGAGACGGACCTGCCGGTCGGTTCCTGGTCGATCCTGACCGTGCCGAACGACCGGATGCCGGCCCTGGTGCGGGACAGCCGCCTGCCGGTCATCTCCTTCACCGGTTCGGACAAGGTCGGCTACCAGATCATGGACTCGGTGCCGCGCAAGCACACCACCCTGGAGCTGGGCGGCAACGCCGCGGCCGTGGTGCTCGCGGACTGGTCCTCGGAGGCCGACCTGGACTGGGCGGCCACCCGGATCGCGATGTTCGCCAACTACCAGGGCGGCCAGTCCTGCATCTCGGTGCAGCGGGTGATCGCCGACGCGTCGGTGTACGACGCGCTGGTGGAGAAGGTCGTGGCCAAGGTCGGCGCGCAGGTCACCGGTGACCCGAACGAGGACGCGACGGACGTCGGCCCGCTGGTCGACGAGAACGCCGCGAAGCGGGTGGAGTCCTGGGTGGACGACGCGGTCGCCAAGGGCGCCAAGCTGCTCGTCGGCGGGACCCGCGAGGGCGCGACCTACGCCCCGACCGTGCTGGCCGAGCTGCCCGCGGACGCGATCCTGGCCAAGGCCGAGGTGTTCGGCCCGGTGCTGTCGCTGCACCGGGTGGAGGGCGTGGAGGAGGCCTTCGCGGCCGTCAACGACTCGCCGTTCGGCCTGCAGGCGGGCGTGTTCACCCACGACCTGCAGACCGCCTTCCGGGCGCACCGGGAATTGGAGGTCGGCGGTGTGATCATCGGCGACGCGCCCTCCTACCGTGCCGACCAGATGCCGTACGGCGGCGTCAAGGACTCCGGCGTCGGCCGCGAGGGCGTCAAGTACGCGATGGACGACTACACCGTCGAGAAGGTCATGGTCCTCACCGGCCTCGACCTCTGAGAGCTCGACCGACGCGGGGCCCGGTCCGGTGCGGACCGGGCCCCGCGCCGTTCTCAGCCGTCGTGCCCGGCCGCGGCGGCGACCGCCTCGGCGACGGTGGCGTTCCCGGCGACCAGTTCCAGGGTCTGTCCGGCGGTGCCGGGCTCGCGCAGCAGGGCGGCCAGGACGGCGGCCACGTCGGCCCGGTCGACCGCGCCGCGGCCGACGGAGGGGGCGAGGCGGACCAGGCCGGTGCCGGGGCCGTTGGTGAGCGAGCCGGGGCGCAGCACCGTCCAGTCCAGCGTGGTGCGGGAGCGGACGGCGTCGTCGGCGGCGCCCTTGGCCCGCAGATAGGTCTCGAAGACCTCGTCGGCGGGGTGGTGGGCGGCCGCGTCGGCGCCCATCGAGGAGACCATGAGGTAGCGCCGGACCCCGGCGAGTTCGGCGGCGTCGGCGAGCAGGACGGCCGCGTCGCGGTCGACGGTGTTCTTGCGGGCGGCGCCGCTGCCCGGGCCGGCGCCGGCGGCGAAGACCACCGCGTCGGCGTCGGCGAGCAGGGCGGCGAGCTGCGGGGCGGTGGCGGACTCCAGGTCTAGCAGCAGCGGCTCGGCGCCGGCGTCGACGAGGTCCTGGGCCTGTTCGGGGCGGCGGATGATCCCGGCGGGGTGGTCGCCGCGGTCGGCGAGCAGCCGTTCGAGTTTCAGCGCGATCTGTCCGTGGCCCCCGGCGATGACGGTACGCATGGGTTCGACGGTAGTCCGAAGGACGCGGGTCGTCCTGGGGAGTGCCGCGAACAGGACACAATGGGCGCATGACTTCGCTCGCCCACCCGCAGCTGCGTTTCACGCCCACCGTGGCGGACCCTTCCGGCCCCCGGGAGCTGGTGATCCTCGGTTCCACCGGTTCGATCGGCACCCAGGCCATCGACGTCGTGCTCCGCAACCCGGACCGGTTCCAGGTGGTCGCCCTGTCGGCGGCGGGCGGCCGGGTGGAGCTGCTGGCCGAGCAGGCGCTGCAGCTGGGCGTGCACACCGTGGCGGTGGCCGATCCGGCGGCCGAGCCGGCGCTGCGCGAGGCGCTGGCGGCGAAGGCGGCGGGCCGTGCGCTGCCGGCCGTGCTGGCGGGTCCGGACGCGGCGACCGAGCTGGCCGCGATGGAGTGCCACTCGGTGCTGAACGGCATCACCGGCTCGATCGGCCTGCGGCCGACGCTGGCCGCGCTGCGGGCGGGCCGGGTGCTGGTGCTGGCCAACAAGGAATCGCTGATCGTCGGCGGCCCGCTGGTGAAGGCGGTGGCGAAGCCGGGCCAGATCGTGCCGGTGGACTCCGAGCACGCCGCGCTGTACCAGGCGCTGGCGGGCGGCACCCGGGCCGAGGTCCGCAAGCTGGTGGTGACGGCGAGCGGTGGTCCGTTCCGGACCCGGACCCGGGAGCAGCTGGCCGGGGTGACCCCGCAGGACGCGCTGGCGCACCCGACCTGGGCGATGGGCCCGGTCGTCACGATCAACTCGGCCACCCTGGTCAACAAGGGCCTGGAAGTGATCGAGGCGCACCTGCTGTACGACGTGCCGTTCGACCGGATCGAGGTCGTGGTCCATCCGCAGTCGGTGGTGCACTCGATGGTGGAGTTCACCGACGGTTCGACGCTGGCGCAGGCCAGCCCGCCGGACATGCGGATGCCGATCGCGCTGGGCCTGGGCTGGCCGGACCGGGTGCCGGACGCGGCCCCCGGCTGTGACTGGACCAAGGCCGCGACCTGGGAGTTCTTCCCGCTGGACGACGAGGCCTTCCCGGCCGTCGAGCTGGCCCGTGAGGTGGGCACTCTGGGCGGAACGGCTCCGGCGGTGTTCAATGCCGCGAACGAGGAGTGCGTGGAGGCCTTCCTGAAGGGCCGCCTCGCCTTCACCGGAATCGTGGACACTGTTGCCAAGGTCGTGGCCGAGCACGGGACGCCTGACGCGGGAACTTCCCTGACCGTCGAGGACGTCCTGCACGCGGAGGACTGGGCGCGCGCCCGGGCCCGCGAGCTGGCGGCGGGCTGACGGGACCCCGACTCCGGAAGGCGGCGTCGGGCCGCCGGTACCCCGGTACCGGTGGCGCCCGGCGCGGCACGGATCGCAGTACGACGAGACGATGAGCGGAGCGGCATGACGGAGGGCCAGCGGTGGCAACGGTTTTGACGGTGGTCGGCATCCTGGTCTTCGTGGTCGGGCTGCTCATCTCGATCGCCTGGCACGAGTTCGGCCACCTTTCCACGGCCAAGCTGTTCGGCATCCGGGTGCCGCAGTACATGGTCGGCTTCGGCCCGACCATCTGGTCGCGCCGCAAGGGCGAGACCGAGTACGGCATCAAGGCGATCCCCTTCGGCGGGTACATCCGGATGATCGGGATGTTCCCGCCGGGCGAGGACGGGCGGATCACCAAGCGCAGCAGCTCGCCCTGGCGGTCCATGATCGAGGACGCCCGTGAGGCCTCCTACGAGGAGCTCCAGGAGGGCGACGAGGACCGGCTGTTCTACACCCGCAAGCCCTGGAAGCGGGTCATCGTCATGTTCGCCGGGCCGTTCATGAACCTGATCCTGGCGTTCGGGCTGTTCCTGACGGTCATGATGGGCTTCGGCGTCTCCATGGCGGTGCCGACGATCGGCTCGGTCGCCCAGTGCGTCGTCAAGGCCGGCCAGCCCACCGACACCTGCCCCGCCGACGCGCCCAAGACCCCGGCCAACGAGGTGGGCCTGCGCCAGGGCGACAAGGTACTCTCCTTCGACGGCGACCGGATCCGCGACTACGACCAACTGCAGGCGGACATCCGCAAGTCGGCCGGCAAGCAGGTGGAGATCGTGGTGGACCGCGGCGGTCAGCGGCTCACCTTCAAGCCCACCATCGCCGTCAACGACGTGCAGAAGTACGACGGCAACGGCGTGCCGGTGAAGGGCCAGACCGTCCAGGCCGGGTTCCTCGGGTTCACCCCCAGGAGCGAAACCGTCCAGCTCGGTTTCGGGCAGTCGGTCGACCGGATGTACGACATGGCCGAGAACGGGGTGAAGTCGCTGGCCGCACTGCCCGGCAAGATCCCCGGCCTGTGGAACGCCGTCGTGGGCAACGCCCCGCGCGACCCGGACTCCCCGATCGGCATGGTCGGCGCGGCCCGGGTCAGCGGCGAGGTGTTCTCGCTGCACGAGTCGGCCGCCCAGCGGGTCGCGATCTTCGTGAACCTGCTGGCAGGCATCAACCTGTCGCTCTTCCTCTTCAACATGCTGCCGCTGCTGCCGCTGGACGGCGGCCACATCGCCGGCGCGGTCTGGGAGTCGGTCCGGCGCCGGTTCGCACAGCTGTTCCGGCGGCCCGACCCGGGCCCCTTCGACGTCGCCAAGCTGATGCCGGTGGCATACGTCGTGGCCAGCATCTTCATCGGATTCACCCTGCTGGTGATGGTGGCCGACCTGGTGAACCCGGTGAAGATCGGTTAGGGCGTTCGGACACGGCGGGTGTGCTGGGCGCCCGGACCGTGCCGTACCGTGGAGGCCGGGTGCGCGATCGTCCGCGCGCCCGGCCTCGGCCGTCCCAACGGCCGGGCGGTCGACCACACCTCAACCCCGGGGAACCCTGCGCACATGACCGCGATCTCGCTCGGTATTCCGTCCCTGCCGCTCAAGCCGCTGGCCAAGCGCCGCTACTCCCGGCAGATCATGGTCGGCAACGTGCCGGTCGGCGGCGACGCCCCCGTCTCGGTGCAGTCGATGACCACCACGGTCACCTCGGACATCAACGCCACGCTGCAGCAGATCGCCCAGCTCACCGCGTCCGGCTGCCAGATCGTCCGGGTCGCCGTCCCCTCCCAGGACGACGCCGACGCGCTGCCGATCATCGCCAAGAAGTCGCAGATCCCGGTCATCGCCGACATCCACTTCCAGCCGAAGTACGTCTTCGCCGCGATCGACGCCGGCTGTGCGGCCGTGCGCGTCAACCCGGGCAACATCAAGGCCTTCGACGACAAGGTCGGCGAGATCGCCAAGGCCGCCAAGGACGCCGGGGTGCCGATCCGGATCGGCGTCAACGCCGGC
Organism: Kitasatospora sp. NPDC053057; assembly: GCF_044546945.1. Lineage (NCBI taxonomy): Bacteria > Bacillati > Actinomycetota > Actinomycetes > Kitasatosporales > Streptomycetaceae > Kitasatospora > Kitasatospora sp. NPDC053057. The sequence continues at coordinate 26,274 of NZ_JBITZP010000040.1, forward strand.
TCGCTCGACAAGCGCCTGCTGGAGAAGTACGGCAAGGCCACCCCGGAGGCGCTGGTCGAGTCCGCGCTGTGGGAGTGCTCGCTGTTCGAGGAGCACGACTTCCGCGACATCAAGATCTCGGTCAAGCACAACGACCCGGTCGTGATGATCCAGGCCTACCGTCAGCTCGCCGCCGCCTGCGACTACCCGCTGCACCTGGGCGTCACCGAGGCCGGACCGGCCTTCCAGGGCACCATCAAGTCCGCGGTCGCCTTCGGCGCGCTGCTCGCCGAGGGCATCGGCGACACCATCCGGGTCTCGCTGTCGGCCCCGCCGGCCGAGGAGATCAAGGTCGGCAACCAGATCCTGGAGTCGCTCGGGCTGCGCCAGCGCGGGCTGGAGATCGTCTCCTGCCCGTCCTGCGGCCGCGCCCAGGTCGACGTCTACAAGCTCGCGGAGGAGGTCACCGCCGGGCTGGAGGGCATGGAGGTGCCGCTGCGGGTCGCCGTCATGGGCTGCGTCGTGAACGGGCCGGGCGAGGCGCGGGAGGCCGACCTCGGGGTCGCCTCCGGCAACGGCAAGGGGCAGATCTTCGTCAAGGGGCAGGTGATCAAGACCGTTCCCGAGTCGAAGATCGTCGAGACCCTGATCGAGGAGGCGCTCAAGCTCGCCGAGCAGATGCAGGAGGAGGGCGTAGAGGCCGGTTCGCCCACCGTCGTCGCCGCGGAGTGACCGCCGGGCGGTCACGTCGTGGGTGACCGCCAAGCGGTCCGAACGCAGTGCGGCGAAGTCTTCCGGAAGCGGGGCCGTCCGTTCGCGGACGGCCCCGCGGCCGTAGCCGGGTGGGGCCACGGAGTAGGGTGCGGCCAGAGTCGTCTCAGTGAGGTGCTGTCTCGATGATCGATCGAGGTGTGATGCTCCCCAGCTCCTTCCAGGCCGCCCGGGCGCTGGCCACCACCCGCGTGCTGGAGCCGTCCGACCTCGCGGACGCCCTGGAGATCCTCCACCGCGACCCGGTCGCCAACGCCTTCGTCGCCACCCGGGTCGAGGCCGTCGGGCTGGACCCGTGGCGGCTCGGCGGGGAGATGTGGGGCTGGTACGACAGGCACGGCCTGCTCGACGCCCTGTGCTACGCCGGGGCGAACCTCGTCCTGGTCAACGCCGGGCCGCAGGCCGTCGCGGCCTTCGCCGAGCGGGCCCGACGGCAGGGCCGGCGCTGCTCCTCCATCGTGGGACCGGCCGGATCGACCGCCGCCTTCTGGGCACTGCTGGAACGCAGTTGGGGGCCCGCGCGTGAAGTCCGGGGCCACCAGCCGCTGTTGGCGACCTCCTCGCCGTCCGCGGAGATCGCGCCCGACCCGCTGGTGCGGCGGGTGCGGCCCGGCGAGGTGGAGGCGCTGATGCCCGCGTGCGTGGCGATGTTCACCGAGGAGGTGGGGGTGTCCCCGCTGGCCGGCGACGGTGGACTGCTCTACCAGGCCCGGGTGGCCGAACTCGTCACCACCGGACGGTCGTTCGCGCGGTTCACCGAGGACGGCCAGGTGGTGTTCAAGGCCGAGATCGGGGCCGTGACCGAGGGGGCCTGCCAGATCCAGGGGGTCTGGGTGGCGCCCGAGTACCGGGGGCAGGGGCTCTCCGAGACCGGGATGGCCGCGGTGATGGACGTCGCGCTGCGGGAGGTGGCGCCGGTGGTCTCGCTGTACGTCAACGACTTCAACCTGCGGGCGCGGGCGGCGTATCGGCGGGTGGGGTTCCGTGAGGTCGGGGCGTTCATGAGCGTGCTCTTCTGAGCGCGCGCTCCCGAACGGGCGGCGGCGCGGGGCGGTGTTGTGGCGCGGTTCGCCGGTGTTTCGCCCGTTGTTGGGTTCCGATCTTCGGCCGCGCCACGGGGCGGCTGGTAGTAACGTCCGGAGCATGGATCAGCTGACCGGGGTGACGATCGGGGCCATCGACCTTGCGGCCTGGGCGCCGCAGGCGCTGGAGGTCCAGGCGGTGGCGTTCGGCCTCACCCCCGAGGAGGTCGCGGTACGGCTGCACATCGTCGGACGGCACGCCCTGCAGCCCGGGGTGATCGCGTTCGGGGCGATGAGCGGGGGGCAGCTGGTCGGGTTCGGGTACGGCATGCCGAACCAGCGGGAGCACTGGTGGAGCACGGTCATCGAGCCGTACCTGACCGCCCGGGGGTACGCGGACTGGCTGGACGGCGTGTTCGCGGTCACCGAACTGCACGTGCTGCCGGAGTTCCAGGGGCAGGGAGTGGGCTCGCGGCTGATCCGGCTGCTGTGCGAGGGGTCGGGGCTGGAGCGGAGCATCCTGTCGGCGATCGACGCGGAGACGCCGGCCCGGCGGCTCTACCGGTCGCTGGGGTACCAGGACCTGGCCCGGGCGGTGCAGTTCCCGGCGACGGACCGGCTGTACGCGGTGATGGGTGCGAGGCTGCCGCTGCGGGGGGCCGGGGGCGTCGGCAAGCCTGTTTAGCCAGCCGGCCTGTTCAGTCGGCCGGCCTGTTCGGAGGTGTCCGGCGAGCTCAGAGGTGTCCGGCGAACTCGAGGTGGAGTTCGGCGTCCTGGCGCCGGCCCGCGGTCAGATCGCGCAGGGCGAGGTCGACGGCGCGGAAGAGGGTCCAGCCGCGTAGCCGCTCCCGGTCGACGTCGAGGGCCTCGGCGAGCTGGTGGAGCCGTCGACGGACGGCCGCGGGGGCACCGGGGGAGCCGAGCAGGGTGTCCGCGCGGTCCAGGACGAGCCGGGCCAGGTCGTAGGCGCGCTCGCCAGCCAGCGGGCGGGGGTCGATCGCCAGCCAGGGGGCGCGGTCGGCGGCGAGGACGTTGCCGTGATGGAAGTCGCCGTGCAGCAGGAAGGTCTCGGCGGCGGAGCCGGTCAGCTCCTCGGCCGTGGACAGGGCCTCGTCGACCAGGGGCTTCGCGGCGGCCGCGGCGGGGTCGGCGCGGTGCTCGGCGAGACGGGCGGCGGTGTCCGCGGCCCGGTCGGCGAGGGTGGGCAGGGCGCTCCCGGCGGGCGGGTCCACCCAGAGGCGGTGCAGCAGGCTGGTGGCCTCCAGCATGGCCTTGGACTCGGCGAGCGAGCGCAGCGGGATCTCGCCGTGCAGACGCTCCAGCAGCAGGGCGCCCTCGGCGGGGTCGGCGTCCAGGAGGAGCACGGCCCCTCTGCCGGCCCAGTGGGTGAGGGCGGTGTGCTCGTGGGCGGTCTCGGGGGTGACCAGGCCGGTCTTGAGGACGGCGGGGGAGAGGTCGTCACGGTGGACGTACGCGACCAGGCTGAGGCTGCCGCCCGGGTCCAGGGTGCGTTCGAGGGTGAGGTTCCAGCGGGTCAGGTGGGCGGCGGCCCTGGTGGGGAGGGTGGCCAGCCACTGGCGGCCCGCTTCGCCGTGGGCGGCGGTGACGTTGGTCGTCAGCCAGGTGGGGACGGTGAGGTGGGGTGCTGCTCCCGACATGCCCGGGCCTTCCGGTTAGTGCTTCCCGTTGGGGGTGGCTTGTCCATTGTGGGCGATGTGGGGGGTTGGCGTGGGCGCGAGGGCTTTGCCCCGCGCGCCCACGTGGGTCAGTTCGGGCGGGTGACCGTGGGGGTTGGGAGGGGGTCGGGGATGCCCGGGAAGGGGGTGGTGGGGGCGCCCCAGTGGTGGGCGCGGAGGGTGCAGTCGCGCAGGGCGATGGCGGCGGCTCGGCGGTGGGGGGTGGGGAGGTCGGCGACGAGGTCGGCGTAGACGGTGGTGAGGCGGGTTTCCAGGTGGGCGGCGAGTTTGGTGGCGGTGGGGGCGTCGGTGACGGGGAAGGGGAGCTGGTAGCCGCCGGCGGCGGGGGTGGGGGTGGCGCCGAGGGTGGTGAGGAGGCGCTGCCAGGCGTCGCGTTGGGCTTGGTGGGCGGCGTAGTAGGTGCGGGCGTCGGCGCGCTGTTGGTCTTCGGGCAGGTGGGCGCCGACGACGCCGTAGCCGTAGATGGCGGCGTGTTCGGCGCTCAGGGCCTTCTGGAGGGCCGGCAGTGCCGCTCCGGGGGTGGCGGCGGGGGTCGGGGCGGCGGCGGGGTCGGGCTGGTCGGGCGGGGCGCCGAGGGTGGTGGCATGGAGGGCGCTGGCGGCGGCAACCGAGGCGAGCAGGCGGGCGAGGGGCGGCCGGGCGGCGCCGAGGTCGGCCAGGTGGGACTGGGCGGTCTGGTGTTCCAGGGCGGCCAGGGCGGCGGGGGTGGGGGTGCTGCTCGGGGTCGCGGTCGGGGTGCCGGGCGCCGGGGGGACGGAGGCGGCCGGTACGCCGTAGGCGAGGGCGGCGCGGTGCTGGGCGGTCTCGGCGCGGAGGGGTTGGAGGAGGGCGGTCTGGGCGCCGGGGGTGGCGAGGAGGGTGTCGTAGGCCGACAGCAGGGTGTCGGTGGCGGCGATGGCGCGCAGCCGGACCGGGTTGTCCGGGTCGGGGCCGGGGCCCTTGTTGCCGGGCATCACGTCGCCGTTGGGGTCGACGTCCGTTCCGCCGGTGGTGCAGGCGCTGGTGAGGGTGATCAACCCGAGGGCCAGGAAGGTCCGTCGGCTGGGCGGCTGCATCGGGGGCGCTCCGGGGCGGGTACGGGAGGGCGGCCTCCCCTGCCTGCCCTCGGTGGCCCGATCTTCGCAGAATCCCCACGATTGCGGGGGTCCCGTGCGGTGGGCGGGCCGGTGTGAGCTTGCTCGCAGTGGATGGCGTCCGGCTGGTCCGGGGAGGTCCGGAATCGGTGGTTCGCGGCTTCACCGGCTAGGCTTTGGGCCGAGCTGCCGTGACCCGGAGTGCGCCCGAGGGGCGCGGAGGGCGCGGGGGCGACCTCTGACAACAGCAGACGCGGCCGAGGAGTCCACCCGGATGAGCACCACCCACACCGACCGGCTGCGCGCGTTGCTGGAGCCGCTGGCCGTCCAGGCCGGACTGGACCTGGAGGACGTCAAGGTCACCAAGGCGGGCAACCGCCGGCAGGTGCAGATCGACGTCGACACCGACGGCGGCGTGGACATGGACGCCATCGCCGAGTTCAGCCGGGTGGTCGGCGAGGCCCTGGACGCCTCGGACGTCATGGGGGACGAGCCCTACCTGCTGGAGGTCGGTTCGCCGGGTGCGGAGCGGCCGCTGGTGCTGCCCCGGCACTGGCAGCGGGCGGAGGGCCGGCTCGCCAAGATCCACCTGGTCGACGGCGGGGAGATCGTTGCCCGGGTGCTGGAGGCGGACGAGGACGGCGCGCTGGTCGAGGTGCAGCCGGTGAAGGGGCGCGGCCGCCCGAAGGAGCGCCGTCTGGAGTACGTCGAGGTGGCGCGGGCCCGGGTCCAGGTCGAGTTCAACCGCAAGGACGACGAGCAGCTCCTGGACGAGGCCGCCGACTTCGACGAGGGGGACGACGGCGCCGAGTGAGCCGGCCGCCGTACGACCATCATGAACGTGACGAAAGACGAGGAGGCGTAGCCGTGGACATCGACATGAGTGCCCTGCGCACGCTGGTCAACGAGAAGAACATCCCCTTCGACCTGCTGGTCGAGTCCATCGAGTCCGCCCTCCTCACCGCGTACCACCGCACCGAGGGCTCGCGCCGCCGCGCCCGGGTGCACCTGGACCGCAAGAGCGGCCACGTCACCGTGTGGGCCATGGAGGACCCGGCGGAGCTGGACGAGGGCGTCGAGCCGAAGGAGTTCGACGACACCCCGAACGGCTTCGGCCGGATCGCGTCCAGCATCGGCATCCAGGTGATGATGCAGCGCCTGCGCGACGCCGCCGACGACCAGACCTTCGGCGAGTACGCGGGCAAGGAGGGCGACATCGTCACCGGTGTCGTCCAGCAGGGCAACGACCCGAAGAACGTGCTGGTCGACATCGGCAAGCTGGAGGCCATCCTGCCGCCGCAGGAGCAGGTCCCGGGCGAGGACTACCGGCACGGCACCCGGCTGAAGTGCTACGTCGTGGCGGTGCGCCGCGGTGTCCGCGGGCCGTCGGTGACGCTGTCGCGCACCCACCCGAGCCTGGTGAAGAAGCTGTTCGCGCTGGAGGTCCCGGAGATCGCGGACGGCAGCGTGGAGATCGCCGCGATCGCCCGTGAGGCCGGCCACCGCACCAAGATCGCGGTCTGGTCGCGCCGGGCCGGGCTGAACGCCAAGGGCGCCTGCATCGGTCCGATGGGCTCCCGGGTGCGCGCCGTGATGGGCGAGCTGCACGGCGAGAAGATCGACATCGTCGACTGGTCCGAGGACCCGCGTGAGATGGTCGCCGCAGCGCTGTCCCCCGCCAGGGTGACCAGCGTGGAGATCGTGGACGCCGCCCAGCGTTCCGCTCGGGTGATCGTGCCGGACTACCAGCTGTCCCTGGCGATCGGCAAGGAGGGGCAGAACGCCCGTCTGGCCGCACGTCTCACCGGGTGGCGGATCGACATCCGTCCGGACACCGAGGGCCAGGCCGAGCCCCAGCAAGAAAATGGCGGGGCCGCGGCGCAGTAGTCAGTGTTGTTCCTGGCGGTCCCCGCCGGTCCTCCGGGATCAGCGGGGCGGCGCCATGTCGCTCCGGAGGGGTAGACTTGCCTTCGTCTGGCCGGACGCACGTCCGAGCACGCCCGGAACGCACCTGCGTGGGCTGCCGCAAGCGAGCGGCCAAGCACCAGCTGTTGCGTGTCACGGCGGTTGAGGGCGTTTGCGTCCCCGACCCACGTGGCGCACTGCCGGGCCGGGGCGCTCACCTGCACCTCGACCCGGCCTGCCTCGACCTCGCGGTCCGCCGTCGGGCGTTCCCCCGGGCCTTCCGGCTCCAGGGGACGCTCGACACGGAGCGGCTCCGCGAGTTCATCGAGGAGCGGGTCGGCGGAGCCCCTCGGGCGGACCGCCTCCCGTGACGGCCGCCGCTCACCGCGGCGGAGAACCACCGCAGCAAGCACAGCGTTCGGGCAGCCGCGCGCCGTGCCACCAGTCAGGTACCTCGCGATGTGGAAGTAGGTCGAGATTGCGATGAGCACTCGATGAGTACGCGATGAGTACGCGATGGGTACGCCCATGAAGTAGCGACAGTCCGGCGGACGAGACCCCCGGACTCATAGACAGGAGTGAAGTGGCTAAGGTCCGGGTTTATGAACTCGCCAAGGAGCTTGGCTTGGAGAGCAAGGCCGTCATGGCCAAGCTCACCGAGCTCGGCGAGTTCGTCCGTTCGGCGTCCTCGACGATCGAGGCGCCGGTCGTGCGCAAGCTGACTGACGCGCTTGGTGTGGCCCCCACCGGTGGTGGCGCTGCCAAGCCGGGCCCGCGGAAGACCGCGGCGCCCCAGCCCGCGGCAGGTGCCGCGGGTGCACCCAAGCCGGGTGCCCCGACCCCGGGTCCGCGCCCTGGCGCGACCCCTGGTCCCCGTCCCGTTCCGGCCGCTGCGGCTCCCGCCGCCCCGGCCGCCCCCGCGGCTCCGGCCGCTCCCGCCGCCCCGCGTTCGGGTGCGCCGACCCCGGGCCCGCGCCCGGCCGCGCGTCCCGCCGCCCCGGCGGCTCCGGCCGCTCCCGCGGCCGAGTTCTCCTCGCCGGCTCCGGCCGGTGCCGACGCCCCGCGTCCGGCCGCCCAGGCCCCGCGCCCGGCCGGCCAGGCCGGTGGCGGCGCCCGTCCGGGCCCGCGTCCGGCCGGCCCGCGTCCGGGCAACAACCCGTTCACCTCGGGCAGCGCGACCGGCATGGCCCGCCCCGGCGACCGCCGTCCGGGCGCGCCGGGTGCCCGTCCGGGTGCTCCGGGTGCGCAGGGCGGCGACCGCCCGCGTCCCGGTGGCGACCGTCCGCGTCCGGCCGGTGCCCAGGGTGCCGGTGCTCCGCGTCCCGGTGGTGACCGTCCGCGTCCGGCCGGTGCCCAGGGTGCCGGTGCTCCGCGTCCCGGTGGTGACCGTCCGCGTCCGGGTGGTGCGCCGGGTGCCGGTGCTCCGCGTCCGGGTGGTGCCCCCCGTCCCGACGGCATGCCGCGTCCGGCCGCGCCGCGTCCCGGCGGGCCGACCCCGTCCGGCATGCCGCGTCCGAACCCGGGCATGATGCCGCAGCGTCCGGCCGGCCCGCGTCCGGGTCCGGGTGGCCGCGGTCCGGGTGGCCCCGGCGGTCGTCCGGGTGGTCCGGGTGCCGGCGGTGCCCGTCCCGGCTTCCAGGGCCGTCCGGCCGGTCCGGGCTCGCGTCCGGCCGGTGGCGGTGGCTTCGGCGGCCCGCGTCCCGGTGGCGGTGCCCCGGGTGGCGGCGGTGGCTTCGGCCCGCGTCCCGGCGGCTTCGGCGGTCGTCCCGGCGGTCCGGGTGCCCGTGGTGGCACGCAGGGCGCCTTCGGTCGTGGCCCGGGCGGTCGCCCGGCGCGCGGTCGCAAGTCGAAGCGGGCGAAGCGCCAGGAGTACGAGGCCATGCAGGCCCCGTCCGTCGGCGGTGTGATGCTGCCTCGCGGCAACGGCCAGACCGTTCGCCTGTCGAGCGGCGCCTCGCTGATGGACTTCGCGGAGAAGATCAACGCCAACCCGGCCGCGCTCGTCTCCGTCATGTTCAACCTCGGTGAGATGGTCACCGCGACCCAGTCGGTCTCCGACGCCACGCTGCAGCTGCTGGCGGACGAGATGGGCTTCGTCCTGGAGATCGTCAGCCGGGACGACGAGGACCGCGAGCTGCTGGAGTCGTTCGACATCGACTTCGGTGCCAACGAGGGCGACGAGGACCAGCTGGCCCCGCGCCCGCCGGTCGTCACCGTCATGGGTCACGTCGACCACGGTAAGACCCGCCTGCTGGACGCCATCCGCAAGTCCAACGTGGTGGCCGGCGAGGCCGGTGGCATCACCCAGCACATCGGTGCCTACCAGGTGGCGACGATCGTGAACGGCGAAGAGCGCCCGATCACCTTCCTCGACACCCCGGGTCACGAGGCGTTCTCCGCCATGCGTGCCCGTGGTGCCAAGTCCACCGACATCGCGATCCTGGTGGTCGCGGCCAACGACGGTGTCATGCCGCAGACGGTCGAGGCGCTGAACCACGCCAAGGCCGCCGGTGTGCCGATCGTGGTCGCCGTCAACAAGATCGACGTCGAGGGCGCCGACCCGACCAAGGTCCGCGGCCAGCTGACCGAGTTCGGTCTGGTGGCCGAGGAGTACGGCGGCGACACCATGTTCGTCGACATCTCCGCGCGTCAGGGTCTGAACATCGACCAGCTGCTGGAGGCCGTGGTCCTGACCGCGGACGCCTCGCTCGACCTGCGGGCCAACCCCGAGCAGGACGCGCAGGGTATTGCGATCGAAGCCCACCTGGACAAGGGCCGCGGCGCCATGGCGACCGTCCTGGTCCAGCGCGGTACCCTCCGCGTCGGTGACTCGATCGTCGTGGGCGACGCCTACGGCCGTGTCCGCGCCATGCTGGACGAGAACGGCAACAGCCTCGCCGAGGCCGGCCCGTCCCGCCCGGTGCTGCTGCTCGGTCTGACCTCGGTGCCCCGCGCCGGCGACAGCTTCATCGTCGTCGACGAGGACCGCACCGCCCGCCAGATCGCCGAGAAGCGCTCGGCCCGTGACCGCAACGCCGCCTTCGCGCAGCGTCGGGTCCGGGTGTCCCTGGAGGACCTGGACAAGGCCATCGCCGCCGGCTCCATCGAGCAGCTCAACCTCATCATCAAGGGTGACGTCTCCGGTTCGGTCGAGGCCCTCGAGGACGCCCTCGTCAAGCTGGACGTGGGCGAGGAGGTCGAGCTCCGGGTCCTGCACCGCGGTGTGGGTGCCATCACCGAGTCCGACGTGGACCTGGCGATGGGCTCGGACGCCATCATCATCGGCTTCAACGTGCGCGCCGAAGGCCGTGCGCGCGCTGCGGCCGACAAGGAAGGCGTGGACGTCCGGTACTACTCGGTCATCTACCAGGCGATCGAGGAGATCGAGAACGCCCTCAAGGGCATGCTCAAGCCGGAGTACGAGGAGGTGCGCCTCGGCGCCGCGGAGATCCGCGAGGTCTTCCGCTCCTCCAAGTTCGGCAACATCGCCGGTGTCCTGGTCCGCGACGGCATCATCCGCCGCAACGCCAAGGCCCGCCTGCTGCGCGACGGCAAGGTCGTGGCGGAGAGCCTCACCATCGAGGGTCTGCGCCGCTTCAAGGACGACGCGACCGAGGTCCGCGAGGGCTTCGAGGCCGGTGTCACCCTGGGGTCGTTCAACGACATCAAGGTCGAGGACATCATCGAGACCTACGAGATGCGCGAGAAGCCGCGCGTCTAGTCGGTGTCAGCCGGGGCCGGTCGACGGATGGTATTTCCGTCGACCGGCCCCGGTCTCGCTGTGTAGGGTCCGGGGTGTTCGGAAGTCACCTTCCGACAGTCCCGGCGCGGGCCCGGTTCCGGGCCGCGCCTTCCCCGAGGCCTTCCAGGTCGGCGAGACCTGTCATACATGTTCGTGGGAACACTCACCTTCGACCTGCTGCTGGGCGACGTCCACTCGCTCAAGGAGAAGCGTTCGATCGTGCGGCCCATCGTGGCCGAACTGCAGCGCAAGTACAGCGTGTGCGCTGCCGAGACCGGGAACCAGGACCTGCACCGCCGGGCCGAGATCGGCCTCGCGGTGGTCTCCGGCGAAGCCGGGTACGTCACCGAGGTCCTGGACAGCTGTGAGCGGTTGGTCGCCGGCCGCCCCGAGGTGCAGCTCCTCTCCGCGAGGAGGCGCTACCACAACGACGACGACGAATGAGGGCTGTGGAGCCGGCCGGCGGAAGTCGCCGTTCTCACACAGATCAGGACCGAGAGCGCCCGCAAGGCCGGGCGCGGGCCGGTACTTTGGGGCTTGGGCCCCGACGGGTGCGCAGCTCGCCCGGGTACCGGGCCCACTGCACGAGGAGGCAACGTGACCGACACCGCAAGGGCGCGCAAGCTCGCCGACCGCATCCAGGTGGTCGTCGCCCAGACCCTGGAACGGCGGATCAAGGACCCGCGACTGGGGTTCGTGACCATCACCGACACCCGGGTGACTGGCGACCTGCGCGAGGCCACCGTCTTCTACACCGTCTTCGGCGACGAGACCGACCGCGAGGCCACCGCGGCCGCGCTGGAGAGCGCCAAGGGCGTGATCCGCTCGGAGGTCGGCAAGATCGGGGTGCGCTTCACCCCGACGCTGACCTTCGTCGCGGACGCGCTGCCGGAGAACGCCCGGAACATCGACGACCTGCTCGACCGGGCCAAGGCCATCGACGCGGCGGTGCGCACCACCGCCGCGGGCGCGACCTACGCCGGCGACGCGGACCCGTACCGGGTGCCGGCGTCCGAGCGTGACGACGAGGACGAGTAGTCATGGCGGGTGAGCCGGCGCAGGCCGCCTCGCGAGCCGGATCGACCACGGGGGCGTCCTCCACCAGCACGGTGGAGGGTGCCCTCGCGGCGCTCCCGGGGCCGCGCACCGAGGAGAGCGGCTTCGAGCTGATCTGGCAGCAGGTGGTGGCGGAGATCGGGCGGGCCCGTTCGATCGACCTGATCTGCCACATCTGCCCGGACGGCGACGCGCTGGGCTCCTCGCTGGCGGCCGCCCTGGCGCTGCGCGCGCTGGGCAAGCAGGTGCGGGTCTCCTTCGGCGACGACCCGCAGATCGTGCCCGAGTCGCTGGCGTTCCTGCCCGGCCAGGAGCTGATCGTGCCGGCCGCCGAGGTGCCGGACGTGCCCGAGCTGGTGCTCTGCTTCGACGTCGCCGCGCAGAGCCGGCTGGGCCTGCTGCACGACAAGGCGTTCGCGGCGCCCGTCCTGGTGGTGTTCGACCACCACGCCTCCAACCCGGGCTTCGGCACCCACCAGCTGATCGACCCGTCCGCGCCGGCCACCGCCGTCCTGGTGGACGAGCTGCTGCGCCGGCTCGGCGTCGAGCTCGACCAGTCCCTGGCCACCTGCCTGTACACCGGGGTCGCCACCGACACCGGCTCCTTCAAGTACCGGGCCACCACGCCCGCGACCCACGAGCTCGCCGGGCGGCTGCTGGCCACCGGCATCCGGCACGACCTGATCTCCCGGCAGCTGTGGGACACCTGCTCCTTCGGATACCTCAAGGTGCTCGCGGCCGCGCTGGACCGGGCCGTCTACGAGCCGGACGCGGCCGACGGGCTGGGCCTGGTGTGGACTTGGGTGCCGTACCAGGACCTGGCGCTGTTCAGCGTCACCGTCGAGGAGATCGAGGGGCTGATCGACATCCTGCGCCGGCCGGCCGAGGCCGAGGTGGCGCTGGTGCTCAAGCAGGACCCGGACGGCACCCTGCGCGGCTCCTCCCGCTCCAAGGGCGCGGTCGACGTGGCCGCCGCCTGCGCCGAACTGGGCGGCGGCGGGCACGTCTTCGCGGCCGGGTTCAGCGCCCGGGAGGACGTCGACGTGGTGGTCGAGCGGTTCCGGGGTGCGCTGCGGCCCCTCCATTGACCATCCTGTGTTGAGCACCTCCCGCACGTCTCAGAGAAAGAACCCGATGAAGCGCAAAGGCACCGGCCCGGACGGCCTGGTGATCGTCGACAAGCCCGAGGGCATCACCTCCCACGGGGTCGTCGCCAAGATGCGGTGGCTGGCCGGGACCCGCAAGGTCGGGCACGCCGGCACGCTGGACCCGATGGCCACCGGCGTGCTGGTGATCGGCGTCGAGCGGGCCACCCGGCTGCTCGGCCATCTGATGCTGACCGCCAAGACCTACGAGGCGACCATCCGGCTCGGCCAGACCACCGTCACCGACGACCGCGAGGGCGAGGTCACCGCCTCGACCCCGGCGCAGGACGTCACCCGGGAGGCGATCGACACCGGGATCGCCGCGCTCACCGGCGAGATCATGCAGGTGCCGTCCAAGGTCAGCGCGATCAAGATCGACGGCAAGCGGTCGTACGCCCGGGTGCGCGAGGGCGAGGACTTCGAGCTCGCGGCCCGGCCGACCACGATCCACTCCTTCACCGTGCACGAGCAGCGCGCGGCGGTCGCCGAGGACGGCACGCCGGTGATCGACCTCGACGTCACCGTCGAGTGCTCCTCCGGCACCTACATCCGGGCGCTGGCCCGCGACCTGGGCGCCGGGCTGGGCGTCGGCGGGCACCTGACGGCGCTGCGGCGCACCAAGGTCGGGCCGTACGGGGTGGAGTCGGCGCGCACCCTGGAGCAGCTGGAGACCGCCGTCACCGGTGACTCCGCCAGCCCCCTGGAGGTGCTGCCGATCGCGGCGGCCGCGGCGGCCGTCTTCCCGCGCTGGGACCTGGACGAGGACTCGGCGCAGAAGCTGTCGCACGGCGCCCGGCTGAAGGCGCCCGGGCTGGGCGTGGACGGGCCGATCGCGGTGTTCGGGCCGGACGGGCGCTTCCTCGCGCTGGTCGAGGAGAAGGGCGGGCAGGCGAAGCCGGTCGCGGTGTTCGTCGGCTGAGCCGTCGTTTCCTGTGTGAACCCCTGTCGGGAATCCCGGCGGGGGTTCACCTTTGCGGGCCCTTCACCCGCACGGGGGGCGTCACCCGCCCGAGGGAGCGCACGAAGTGAACGACCGTGGTGAGCGGCGCGGGCGCGGTGGGGGCGCCGCCTCGGCGGGCAGGCTCCCGGCGGCGAGCGGGCGACGGGCCCGAGCGACGGTCGAGGGGGCGTTCATGCCGGGGTTTGCGGAGGGTGATCCGGGGCGGTACCTGCTGCGGATCCGCGACCTCAACGGGCGGCTGCACGGCTTAGGGTTCGTCGCCGACCCGCAGGGCGGGGTGCTCACCGCGCACGAGGCCGTGGCGGGCCTGGACCGGGTGGTGCTGCACACCCCCGGCGGGCAGACCCGGGTGCTCGGCCCGGACGCGGTGCTGCCGCTGCCCGGGCACGGGCTCGCCCTGCTGCGCACCGACGCGGTCGGCGGGCTGCCGGTGCCGCCGCTGCCGGTGGCCGCGGTGGGCGCCGGGCACGAGGTGCTGCTGCCCGCGCTCACCGGCGAGGACGGCCGGGCGGTCGTACTGCGCTGCGGGCTGCTGGGCGTCAGCGGCGCGGCGTACGGCGGGCACTCGCTGGCCGGGGTGCTGGTGCTGGACGTGCCGGCGGTGGGCGGGGTCGTGGTGCCGGCCGGCTCGCCGGTGCTGGACGCCCGCAGCGGCGCCGTGGTGGCGCTGGCCGCGCCCGGCCTGGGGGGCGGGGCGCTGTCGGCGGTGCCGGCCGGTGGAGGGGCGGTGGTCGCCGACGCCCTGGCCGCGCTGCTGGCACGCAACGCGGCGGCGGTGCCCGGGTACGGGCCGGCGCTGAACCTGGCCGGGGTGCTGCGGCTGGCCGCGGCCCAGCTGGCCGCCGCCGGGGCCGGGCCGGACCGGGTGGCCGGGCTGGCCGCCGACCGGGTGGACCGGCCGGACGGGCCCACCACCGACGAGCCGGAGGCGACCGTCACCGTCCTGGTCGGCGCCCCCGGCAGCGGGCGCTCCACCGAACTGGCCGCGCTGGCCGTCCGCCGCTCCGGCGGCACCCGGCCGCTGCCCACCCTCTGGCTGCGCGGCGCCGACCTGCGCGCCGAGGACCGCTCGCTCGCCGAACCGGTGGAACGGGCGCTGGCCGCCACCGCGGCCGAACTCGGCGTCCCGGCACCCGCGCCGGAACCGGTGGCGGCCCTGTGCGCGGCGGCCGGGCGGCCGCTGCTGGTGCTCCTGGACGGCCCCGAGGAGGCCCCGGCCGAACTGGACCCGCGCTGGCTGCGCGGCGCCGGGCAGTGGCTGACCGGCTGCGGGGCACGGCTGCTGACCGCCTGCGGCGAGGAGGTCTGGGAGCGGCTGGCGGCCGAGCCGTGGGGCAGCGGCGCCCACGACGCCCCCCGCCCGGCGGACCCGGCACCGGACGGCGACCTGGCCAGCGCCCCCACCGTCCGGATGGACGGCGCCGGCCCCGGCGCGCCGACCCTGGCCGGGCAGCGGCTCGGCCCGCTGCCCGCCGATGCGGCCGAGCGGGTGCGCCGCCGCTACGGGCTGCCGCCGGGCCGCCCGACCGCCGCCGAGGACGCCCGGCACCCGCTGGCCGTCCGGCTGGCCGGGGAGCTGTGGGCGCAGGGCCTGCACGAGGGACCGGCGCGGCGCGGCGAGCTGTTCGACGCCCACCTGGACCTGCGCTGCCTGCGGGTGGCCCAGCGGCTGGCCGAGGACGGCCGGCCGCGCCGCCCCGGCGCGCACCGCCGGGGCGCCGCCCGGCTCGTCGGCCCGCGCCAGCGGCGGGTGCGCCGGCTCGCGGCGGCGGTGGCCGGGCGGGTGCACGAGGCGGCCCGGCGGATGCTCGGCGAGGAGCCGGGCGCGCTGGGCCGGGAGGCCTTCGAGGAGCTGTTCCCGGTCGACGGCGGCTGGGCCACGGCGGTGCTCGCCGAGGGGCTGTTCGTCCCCGCCGGGCCCGGATTCCGCTTCGCCCACGGGGAGTTCGCCGACTGGCTGCAGGGCCGGCACCTGGACCTGGACGCGGCGCTGCGGATGCTGCTCGGCGAGGCCGAGGACACCCCTCCCGGGTCGGAGGGCTCCGGCCCGGCCGTCCCCCGGCACCGGATCGGCCCGGTCGCGGCCGCGCTGCGCCGGGTCGCCGAGACCTGGGGCGCGCCCGCCCTGGACCCGTGGCTGCACCGGATCTGGCGCGCGCTGGACCTGCGCCCGCCGGGCAGCGAACCCGCCTGGTGGGCGGCCCGGCTGCTCACCGCCGGACTCGCCGCCAGCCCCGACCCGGTCGAACACCGGGCGCTGCTCGACCAGTTGGCCCGCCGGATCGCCGAACGGGCCGCCGTCGCGGGCAGTGCGGAGGCGCTCGACGGGCTGGGCCGCTTCGGCCCGGAGTTCTGGACCGGCCTCGGCCTGCCCGCCGAGGCCGAACTCGCCCTGCTGCGCCGCCTGGTGGCCGCCGACGGCACCGAACAGCGCTTCCTCGGCGCGGTCGCGGAGCGGCTGCGCGCCGACCCGGTCACGGTCTTCCCGCTGCTCTGCGCCTGGTTCGACGACCCGGGCGCACTCCCCGGCCGTACCGGGGTGGGGGTCGCGGACCTCGCCCAGGACCTGCTGTACGCCCACCGGTGGCTGGCCCTGGACGAGTTGGCCGACGCGCTGGCCGACACCGCGCACCCGAGGGCGGACGCGCTGCTCACCGTGCTCGCCGCCGAGGAGCCGTCCGCGCTCTGCCGCGCGGTCGACCGCTGGAGCCACGACCGGCGGCCCGAACGGCACGTCGCGGCCGCCGTGCACGCGCTGCGGACCGCGCCGTACGCCGCCGGGGCCGGGGCCGAACTGCTGCGCTTCAGCGCGCTGACCCTGCTCGCCCGCGAGGACGAACCGGGTCTGCACGGCGCCGCCCTGGCCCTGCTGGTCGGCGACCCGGCGACCCGGGCCGAGCACCTGGACGCCGCCCTCGCCCTGCACCGGGCGGGCGGCGACGCCTTCCTCACCCCGTACGCGCTGGCCCCGGCCCTGGAGAGCGACCCGGAGCCCGTCCTGGCCGCGCTCGCCGACCGGCTGGCGGCCCCCGGCGCGGCCCCCGCCGAGACCCTGCGGGTGCTCGCCGACGCCCGCGCCCCGGTCGCCGTCCGGCGGAGCGCCGAACTGGCCGCCCGGCTGCTGCGCCAGCAGCCGGAGCTGGCCGGGCCGGTCGCCGTCGACTACCTCGGCCGACGTCTGCGGCACGCCGCGATCGACGGGCCGACCGCCCGGCTGGAGCTGCGGGTGCTGCTCGGCGCCGCGCTGGCCGCCCGGACGGCGGCGGTCCGCGGGCCGTTCGCCGAGGTGCTGTCCTGCCCGGTGGCCGACCCGGCGGCGGACGCTCTGCGCTGCGAGCTGCTGGACGCCCTGCTCGCCACCGAGACCGACCGGGCGGTGCTCACCGCCGCCGTGGAACGCCTCGCCGAGCACTGCGCGGCCGAGAATCCCGCCCGGGCCCGTGCCGTGCTGGCCCGGGCGACCCCGGGGCTGGCCGACGCGGACGACCTGCTGGTGCGCTGCGCCGGGCGCTCGGCGGCCTTCGCCCAACTGCTCGCCCAGTGGCCGCGCGACGCCGCCCCGACCGCCCCCGACGGCCCCCGGTTGGCCCGGATGCGGGCCCTGGTGGCCGCCGGACGGGACCCGCAGTACGCCGCCGCCGAGGCCGAGCGGACCGCCCCGGCGCGGGCCCTTCGCGCACCGGTGCGCTCAACCCCCATTCCGGTGCCTGAGCCGGGGCAGACGCATGGCACGCTATAGGGGTTCGGGTTTTGAGCGTTTGAGCGTACCGAGGGTACGCACCGTACGGAACGAGGAGCAGTCGGGTGCAGCGCTGGCGTGGCCTGGAGGAGATCCCCGCTGACTGGGGACGCAGCGTCGTCACCATCGGCTCGTTCGACGGGGTGCACCGCGGGCACCAGTTGATCATCGGGCAGGCGGTCGAGCGGGCCCGCGAACTCGGCCTGCCCTCGGTCGTGGTGACCTTCGACCCGCACCCGCGCGAGGTGATCCGTCCGGGCAGCCACCCGCCGCTGCTCGCGCCGCACCCGCGCCGGGCCGAGCTGATCGCCGAACTCGGCGTGGACGCGGTGCTGGTGCTGCCGTTCACCACCGAGTTCTCCAAGGAGTCCCCGGAGACCTTCGTCCGGCAGGTGCTGGTGGACGCGCTGCGCGCCCGGGTCGTCATCGAGGGCCCCAACTTCCGCTTCGGGCACAAGGCGGCCGGGGACGTCGCGCTGCTCACCGAGCTGGGCCGGGCGGACGACTTCCAGGTCGAGGTGGTGGACCTGCAGGTGTGCGGCAGCGCCGGGGACGGCGAGCCGTTCTCCTCCAGCCTGACCCGCCGACTGGTCGAGACCGGGGACATGACCGGCGCCAACGAGGTGCTCGGCCGCCCGCACCGGGTCGAGGGCGTCGTGGTGCGCGGCGCGCAGCGCGGCCGCGAGCTCGGCTACCCGACCGCCAACGTGGAGACCGTGCCGCACAGCGCCGTCCCGGCCGACGGCGTGTACGCGGGCTGGCTGACCGCCCAGGGCGAGCGGATGCCGGCGGCGATCTCGGTCGGCACCAACCCGACCTTCGACGGCACCGCCCGCACCGTCGAGGCGTACGCCATCGACCGGGTCGGCCTGGACCTGTACGGCCTGCACGTGGCCGTGGACTTCCTGGCCTACCTGCGCGGGATGGAGAAGTTCGACTCCATCGAGGCGCTGCTCGACCGGATGGCCGACGACGTCAAGCGCGCGCGTGAGCTGACCGACGCCGACTGACGTTCGGGGCCGGCTTTCGTCCGGCACCGCGGCCGAGGGCCCGCCGACTCCCGGTCGGCGGGCCCTCGTCGTCCTACTGCTGGGGCGGCTGCTGGGGCGGGTAACCGTAGCCCGGCGGTTGCTGCTGGGGCGGGTAACCGTAGCCGGGCGGCGGCGGGGGCTGGGGGGCCTGCTGCTGGGGGTCGGCGTACGGCTGGGGCTGGCCCGGGCCGCCGGGCGGCAGGCAGTCGTAGTCGTAGCCGGGCCGCGGGGTGCCCTGCTGCTGCGGCCAGCCGTAGCCGGACGGGGGCGCGGGCTGGCCGGGCTGCGCCCCCCACGGCGCGCCGGGCGCGGGCTGGGGGGCCTGCTGCGGGTCGGCGTACGGCTGGGGCTGGCCGGGCTGCTGCTGGTGGGCGGCCTGTGCCTGCTGCTGCCAGCCGGCCTGCTGGGCGGCCGCCTGCTGGGCCCGGATGATGTCCTCGCCGACCAGGGTGGCCAGCTCGAAGTACGCCTCGCGGACCTTGGGCCGCATCATGTCGAGGTTGACCTCGGCACCGGCCGCCAGGCTCTCGTCGAAGGGCACCACGATGACGCCGCGGCAGCGGGTCTGGAAGTGCGCGACGATGTCCTCGATCTTGATCATCTTGCTGGTCTCGCGCACCCCGGAGACCACCGTGATGCTGCGCTGCACCAGGTCGGCGTAGCCGTGCGCGGAGAGCCAGTCCAGCGTGGTCGAGGCGCTGGAGGCACCGTCCACGCTCGGGGTGGAGACGATGATCAGCTGGTCGGCGAGGTCCAGCACCCCGCGCATCGCGCTGTACAGCAGGCCGGTGCCGGAGTCGGTCAGGATGATCGGGTACTGGCGGCCCAGTACCTCGATGACCTGGCGGTAGTCCGAGTCGTTGAAGGTGGTCGAGACCGCCGGGTCGACGTCGTTCGCCAGGATCTCCAGGCCCGAGTTCAGGTCCTGCGAGGTGAACTGACGGATGTCCATGTAGCTGCGCAGGTGCGGGATCGCCGTCACCAGGTCGCGGATGGTCGCGCCGGTCTGGCGCTTGACCCGGCGGCCCAGCGTGCCGGCGTCCGGGTTGGCGTCGATCGCGATCACCTTGTCCTGGCGCTCGCTGGCCAGGGTCGCGCCGAGCGCGGTGGTGGTCGTGGTCTTGCCGACGCCGCCCTTGAGGCTGATCACGGCGATCCGGTAGCAGCTCAGCACCGGAGTGCGGATGATCTCCAGCTTGCGGGCCTTCTCGGCCGCCGCGGCCTTGCCGCCGAACTGGAACCGCGGCTGCTGGCGCTGCTGCTTGGGCTGGCTGCGCAGCAGCCGGTCCGAGGACAGCTCGACGGCGGCGGTGTAGCCGAGCGGGGCGCCGTGCGCGGTCTGCTGCGGGGCGGCGGCCTGCTGGAACGCGGCGGGCTGCGGCGTGGCGGCGCCCTGCGGCGGCCAGGGCTGCGCGGGGCCTGGCTGCTGCGGCTGGGCCGGCTGCACGGGCTGGGGCGCGGCCGGCGGCGGGTAGGCGCCGGGCTGCGGCCAGCCGCCCTGGCGCGGGTCCACCGGGCCGGGCTGCGGCTGGAGCGGCGGCGCGGGCTGTGGCTGAGGGTGCGGCTGGACGGGCTGCGCCGGCTGACCCGGCTGGCCGGGCTGCGGCTGGGCGGCCCAGGCGGCCTGCGGATCCCACCCGGGCTGCGGGTCGTGCGGCGCCTGCGGACCCGGCACCGGCTGGCCCGGCACCGGCTGGGCCGGCGGCTGCGCGAAGTTCTGCGGCGGTACAGGCTGCACCGGCTGCGGCACCGGGGCGGGCGCCGGTGCCGCCATGTGCGCCGGGTAGGGCTGCGGCTGCGGCGCGCTCGGCTGCGCCGGTGCCTCCGCCGCCGGCGGCCAGGCCGCGGCAGCGGGGGCGTGCGGCTGCTCCGGCGTCACGCCAGGGCCCGGGGCAGGGGCCGCGGCCGCCATCGGGAACGGAACGTGCTGCGCCTCGGCCTGGACGGGCGGGACCGGCGAAACCGGGGCGGGCGCCGGGCCCGGCTCGGCCACCGGAGCAGGGGCAGGGGCCGGGGCAGGAACCTGGGCCGGGGCCTGCGCGGGAACCGGAGCCTGCGGCTGGGCCACGGGCTCGGACGCCTGCTCGGTCGCCGGAGCCGGAGCCGGAGCCGGAGCCGGAGCCGGAGCGGGAACAGGAGCCTGCGCCGGGACGGCCCCCGGAACGGCAGGCTCGGCCGCCGGAGCCTGCCCGGCAGCGGGCGGCGCCGCCGGACCCGACTGCACGTACCAGGACGGGGGAGTGTAATCGGGCGCGTCGGACCAGTCGTCGTCGTCCTCCGCCGCGTTGTCGCCGACGTAGACGCCGTCCCGATCGCTGCTCACTAGGGCTCCCTCGTGTTCGCCGCCGCTTGTTCAGCGGTGCCGTTGCCGCAACAAAGACTAGGCCGTTCGGCTGCCCCTGTTGAAGGCGGCTTCGGTTCCGGACCGGGATCGACCGGCCCGGAAGCGCCCCTCAGTCCATCCGGCGCGGGCCTCCGAGCACCTGCTGTTCGGCCTGCCCGGCCACCGCCCGGACGTACTGACGCCGCATCCGGGTGGCCCACAGGGTGAGGTCGTCGCCGAGGGTGGGCAGCGCGGCCACGTCCTCCGGCGGGAGGGACAGCACCCGGCCGGTCAGCTCCGCCTCCTGCGGGGAGATCCGCTGCACGCCGACCAGATCGGCCGCGTTGAGCACCCGGGAGGCGTTCGGCCCCAGGTAGGGCAGCAGGGTCAGGGTGGTCTGCCAGGGCGCGGCGGAGAGCCGGCTGCGCGGCGGGCGGGCGCCTAGGTCGCGCACCACCAGGACCGGCGAGGCCACCGAGGCGCCCTGCGGGCCGAGCCGCCCGACCTGGTGGATCGTCACGCACGGCTGACCGCCGCCGGCGGCCTGCGCCATCGGGCCCCAGAGCTGTGCGCGGGCGGTCTCCACCGCGACCCGGGCGCCGATCGCGGCAGCCCGCAGCGCGATGATCTGCGCCGTCCAGATGCCGCCGACCAGCACCAGGTCGTACGAGCTGGGGCGGAACAGGCCGAGCACCGCGGGCAGGCCCTGGGGGTCTACGCCGATCACCACGCCGTCGTCGCCGACCGGGAAGGCCAGCGCGCCGAGGTCGGCGGCCTCCAGCACGTGCTTCTCCCAGCGCGGTCCGCGCAGTCCGAAGCCGGGCAGGACCCGCGGCCGGGTCCGCCGCTGCTCGGCGCCGGGCTGCGGGCCGGGGGTCGGATAGGTCTGGTATGGCATCAGGACGCTCCTCCCAGCGGCAGGGTGGCGAGCATGCCGGGGGCGTGTTCGAGGTCGAGCCGGACCAGGCCGAGGCCGGTGCTCTGCGCCCGGGCCTCCACCTGGCGGCCGACCTGGCCGACCTCGCTCTCGCTGCGCCCGGTCACCCGCAGGTGCCCGCTGACGGTCACCGAGCCGCCGGTGCCGTGCCCGGCGGTGAGGCTGAAGGTGCTGGCCAGCGCGGGGGAGCCGGTGATCAGGTTGACCAGGTCCGGTGCGCCGATCCGGCCGGGGGCGCCGCCGGGGCGGCTGAGCTGCGGCCAGCGGGAGATCCAGTAGGTGCTGTGCCAGCGGTCGTCGATCCGCCAGAAGCGGTTGCCCTCCTGGGTGCGGCGGGTGGTGCCGCCGCCGCTGCCGGTGCCCTGGCGCCCGGCCACCGCGATCGGGTTGGCGCAGGTGGCGATGGCCAGGGCGGCGATCAGCTCGCGCTCGTCCAGCACGGTGGCGTTGAACCCGGCGCTGTTGAGCCGCCCGGCGAGCTGGTCGGTCACCCGCTGGAGCGCCTTGCGGGCGCCCTCCTCGCCGCCGCCGCGGGCCCGGACGGCGGTGGCCGCGCGCTCCGGGTCGAGCTTGAGGGCGACCCAGGTCAGCCGCAGTCCGGGGGTGGAGGTGCCGTCCGGCAGCTCGCGGTAGGCGCGGGCGGCCAGCGACTGCTCGGGCAGGTGCGGGGCCGGGGCGGGCTGGGTGTGCTGGACCAGCTGCACCGACTCCAGGGTGATGTCGTCCACGGTGAGCGCCGAGCAGATGACGTCCAGCGGCAGCGGCAGCGCGGTGCGCACCGGGCGCAGCGGCTGGTCCTTGGCCTGGACGAGCAGCACCGAGCTGAGGAAGGTGCCGTCGCCGACCATGCCGGTCTCCCGGCGGACCGGGCGGCCGCCGAAGTCGGCCTCGGTGGCGTGGGTGCAGGTGCGCAGCCCGGGTTCGAGCTCCAGCGCGGGCGCCAGGGCCGGGTCGGTGCCGGGCGGCGGCAGCAGCGACTTCGCCTGCTTGCGGCGGGACTTGAGGGCGGAGCGCACCCGCAGCAGCTCCGGGATGGTGCGGCCGCGCAGCGGGACGACCGCCAGCACGAGCAGGACCAGCGAGACCGCGCCGAAGCCGGCCGCGACCGGGCGGCTGATCGTCCAGCCGACCGCGACCAGGGCGGCCGCGACCTCGACCAGGACGAGCTGTTGGAGCTTCAACCGGCCGCCGAGCAGCCCGGGTCGGGGGTTGACGCGCACCTGGACGGCGCCGCCGGCGCTGCCCGTCGTCGGCGGTCGGACGGCCGCGGCCTCGGCGGGCGGGCCGCCGCGTCGGGCCCGTCCGGACCGGCGCGACCTTCCGCCGCCCGCGGTGCCGCGGCGTTCTGGAGCGGTCTGGCTTGGCATCCCCCGGTGGCCCTCTCTGATCCGTTGTCGCGGCCCGGCTGGCTGGTTCGCGGACCGTACCCGTACCGTACTCACCGTCTGCTGCCGCATCGTAGAGGGTTCGGGCCGGATCCCGCCCGGCGGGTGCGGACCACGGGGCCGGTCGGGCCGACGGAAGGCCGACCACGTCTGGCACACGTCTGACAGAGGGGGACGACGAGGATGGCATCGCGCCGGGACGAGCTGAACGCGTACACCTTCGCGCGCAAACGCACGGTGGGGGCGTTCCTGCTGCCCTCCGGCGGCGGCAGCGACGAGGACGCGCCGCGCCCGGTGAAGGCGGTGCTGCCGAGCGTGCTGGTCGGGGCGGTGGTGGTGGCCGGGTTCGGCCTCTGGGGGGTGTTCAAGCCCGCCGCTCCGCTGCAGTGGGACAGCGGCAAGAACATCATCCAGGGCAAGCAGTCGACCACCCGCTACGTGGTGCTGACCGATCCGGACGGCAAGACCAAGCGGCTGCACCAGGTGCTCAACATGTCCTCGGCACGGCTGGTGCTGCCGGCGGACGCCAAGGTCGTGGTGGTGGACGACGGGGTGCTGGACCGCTACCCCAACCACGGTCCGACCATCGGGATCCCGTACGCCCCGGACAAGTTGCCGGGCAAGGACAACGCGAACCAGCCGATGAAGTGGGCGGTCTGCGACCGGCCGGGCTCGGACGACAAGCAGGAGACCGTCAATCAGGCGGTGTTCGTGGCGGCCGGCCCGGACGCGGCGGCGCTGTCCGCGAAGGACCGGATGCTCGGCCCGGACCAGCTGATGCTGGTGCAGCAGGCGGACGAGCAGCAGGTCTCCTCGACCGCCTCGGGCCCGGGCGCCGCGATGGTGTTCCTGGTCGACGCTCAGGGCCGCAAGCACGCGATCGGACCGGAGTCGGACGACAAGGAGCGCAAGGCGCTGATCACCGCGGTCTTCGGGCCCAACGCGGTGCCGCAGCGGGTCAAGCGGGAGTGGCTGGACACCCTGATGACCGCCAGCCCGATCACCTTCCCGGACGTCAAGGGGATGACCGACACCCAGGGCGCCAACTCCAGTGTGAACCTGGGCAACGCGGCGGACCGCCGGATCGGCCGGCTGGTGCACTACCAGGACCGCAACTACGTGGTCGGCAAGGACGGCCTCTTCCTGATCACGCCGTTCCAGGCGGAGCTGATCCGGCAGAACCCGGCCTACCAGGTGCTCTACAAGTACGACCAGGACAAGCGGCCGCGCAGCGACGACATGACCCCGGACGACCAGTCGAAGTTCAACACCGACGTGAAGCTGCCGAAGACCCCGGACGACTGGCCGCTGAAGTCCGGTGCGCCGGTGAACAACTGGCAGGACCGCCAGGACGCCCGGCTGGTCGTCTGCAGCACCTTCGACGGCATGTCCGAGGACGGGCGCACGCCCAAGCGCAGCGTCTGGGCGGGGACGTCCTACCCGGCGCCGTACAACAACGGCGCGGGGGCGGCGTACGTGACGCCCGGCCACGGCCTGTTCTACCGGGCGGTGGACAACGCGGGCGGCGGCAACCAGCCGGGCGCCAACCCGGCCGGTGCCAACGCCGCCGGTGCCAACGCCGGTGCGCCCGACGGCTCCGGCACCGACTTCCTGATCACCGAGACCGGCCTGCGCTACTCCGTCCCGGCCAACGGCGACGGCGGCCACGGCCCGAGCCCGTCGCCGGGTGCGAGCGGCGCCGCGAAGACGCCGGCACCGCAGCAGAGCACCCCGAACCCCGGTTCCGGGAGTCAGCAGACCCCGAACCCGGACGACCAACCCGGCGGCAACCAGGCACGATTGGGTTACCAGAACGTCCAGCCGCTGCCGGTACCGAAGGAGTGGTCGAACCTGGTCCCGGCCGGTCCGCCGCTGACCGCGAAGAGCGCCGCGCAGCCGCAGAACGCCTGACCGGCCGGGTGCGGCAACGGAATTGGCCCCAGTGTCATGGTCTGGTAACTACTCAGGTCTCGATGTTGGGTGAGTTGCGTGTGCCGACTACAGTGCTGCTCGGCATCACACGGGTGATGCGGCGGCAGGGTCCTGGGGGCCCTCCGTACACACAATGTTTGTCTCATGGGGGATGGTGGAGCATGAGTGACGGCCAGTTCACGGTGACCGCGCAGGAGATGATGGACTTCGCCGGGAAGATCGAGACGGCGATCGGCCAGATCGAGCAGGAGCGCTCTGCACTCCAGACGACGGTCGACAACATCACCGGCGGCTGGAAGGGCCAGGCGGCGGACGCCTACAAGTCCCTGCAGACGCAGGTCAACGAGGACGTCAAGAAGCTGAAGGAATCGCTGACGGCGATCAAGCACGCGATCGAGCTGACCACCAAGCACTACGCGAGTGCCGAAGAGGAGCAGAAGGCGCTGTTCGGCCCGCAGGGCTGATCGTCGAGCTGATCACCACTCTGTTCCGACCGTCCGCCCGCCGGGGCGCCCGCGGCTGAGCGCCGGGTGCTCCGCATCCTCGTCAAGGAGACATTGTGTCCGACCACATTCTCGTCAACTTCCAGACCCTGCACCAGGCGTCGCAGGACGTGCAGAACTCGGCCAACAAGATCGAGAGCATGCTGTCCGACCTGCGCAAGGAGGTCGTCAAGATCTCCCACGGCTGGCAGGGCCAGGCCCAGCAGGGCTACAACGCCCAGCAGGCCAAGTGGGACTCCGCCGCGCAGAACCTGAAGGACACCTGCGCCAAGATCTCCGGCTCGCTGGAGAGCGCCGCGCAGAGCTACCACGCGACCGAGAAGAAGAACGCCGGTCTCTGGCAGGGCTGATCGACCGTTCCCGGACGGGAACGACAGGGGCGGGTACCCGGAGTTCCGGGCACCCGCCCTTCGGCGCGTGACGCGGCACGGGGTGGAGAACATGAGGGGTGGCAGGGTGTCCGGACGCGGGTTCCGTAGGACGGCCGCGGCGCTGGCCGCGCTCGTGGTGCTGGGCGGCCCACTGACCGCCCCGGCGTACGCGGACGGGCCCGGGCTGGCCTCCGCCGGTGACTGCCCCAAGCCCGCGCCCGACGTGCAGACCGTGCCGTGGTCGCTGCAGCGGCTGCTGCTGAACGAGCTGTGGCAGGGCGGGAAGACCACCGGCAGCGGCGTGACGGTCGCCGTCATCGACACCGGGGTGGACGACAACAACCCGCAGCTGGCCGGCAAGGTGGATGTCGGCACCAGCCTGCTGTTCGACAAGCAGAACAACAAGCCGGCCGACGGCAACTCCAAGAACGACACCGTCGGCCACGGCACCAAGGTGGCCGGCATCATCGCCGCGAGCCGCAGCGACAAGACCGGTTTCGTCGGACTGGCCCCCGACGCCCGGATCTACGCGATCCGGCAGAACGACAGTGAGGGCAACGGCGACGTCTCCACCCTGGCCAAGGCCATCAACGAGGCGGCCGACCACGCCAGGGTCATCAACATCTCGCAGGACGTGCGCGGTGCGGGCGACGCCCAGTTCGGCGGCTACGCGGACCTCAAGGCCGCCATCGAGCGGGCCGAACAGAAGAAGGTCGTGGTGGTCGCCTCCAGCGGCAACGACGGCAAGGAGGGCGACACCTACCCGGGCGCCTTCCCGACCGTGCTGTCCGTGGGCGCCTCCGACCGCAACAACGAACGCGCGCCGTTCTCCCAGTACGGCTCCTTCGTGAAGGTCGCCGCGCCCGGCGTCGAAATGCTCTCCACGGTGCCCGGCGGCGGCCAGTGCGTGGACAACGGCACCAGCTTCGCCGCCCCGTACGTCGCCGGGCTGGCCGCGCTGCTGGTCGGCGCGCACCCGGGCTGGACGCCGGCCCAGGTGCGGGCCTGGATCGAGCAGACCGCCCAGCGCACCGAGCCCGGCCCCAACCAGTTCATCGGCTGGGGCGTGGTGGATCCGGTGAAGGCCGTCACCAAGGCGCCCGATAACCCGCCGTCCGCCGCCGCCCCGGACGCCCCGGTGCAGCTGGCCGCCGCCCCGATCGTGCCGGCGCCGGTCGGCCTCGGCGAGACCCAGGCCGACCGCGACGGCCGCACCGCCACGTACGTGGTCGGCGTCGGTGCGCTGCTGGTCGCCCTGCTGGTCGGCGGGGGCGTCGTGCTGCGCGACCACCGCCGCAAGTCCGCCGACTGAAAAACCTGCGGAACGCCTGTAACACCGGCGCCCGCTCACCGCATCCATCAGGTGTCAGGGGCACACGGACGCGGGGGAGCGACGGGCGATGGGGTGGATGAGAGGCGGCCGCGAGGCCAAGGACGCCGAGTTCCTGGAACTCGTCTCCAGCCGCACCGGCCACCTGTACCGCTCGGCCTGTCTGCTCACCAGCGGCGACACCCACTACGCCGAGGACCTCGTGCAGGAGGCCCTCAGCCGGATGTACGTGCTCTGGCGGCGCAGCGCCTTCACGGGCGGCCGGAACCGGATCGAGAACCCGGCGGCCTACACCCACACGGTCATGGTGCGCACCTTCATCGCCCAGCAGCGCCGCCGTTCCAGCGGCGAGCGCCCGACCGAGACCCTGCCGGAGCGGGAGGGGCACGACGCGGACAGCAGTCTGCGGCTGACCCTGCTCGACGCCCTCGGGCGGATGTCGGCCAAGGACCGGGCCGTGCTGGTGCTGCGCTACTGGGAGGACCGCAGCGTCGAGGAGACCGCCGAGGTGCTGCGGCTGTCCTCCGGCGCGGTCCGGACCAGGACCACCCGGGCGCTGGCCCGGCTGCGCACCCTGCTCGGCGACTCGCTGGCCGAACTCGCCGCCCGCTGACGTCCTCCGCACCCCGCTGACGTCCCCCGCACCAGGAGCTGACGCTCCGCACCACGAGCTGGCCACTTCCGGCACTTCCGCGACGCAAGGAGACGGTGATCCGCCATGTCCGAGCAGGACAAGTTCGAAGACGATCTTCTCTACGCCCTCACCCGCACCGGTGAGGGCTTCCGCCCCGACCAGGCCGACCAGGCCGGGCTGGTCTCGGGCGGGTACCAGCTCGGCCGCCGCCGCTGGCGCCGCCGCTCGACCGCCGCGGTGGTGGGCGGTGCCGCCGCGCTGGCCCTGGTGGGCACCGGGGCGGTGTACCTGACCGGTTCCGCCTCCCCGTCCGGCGCGAGCACGGTGGCCGCGGCCCCCGCAGCCTCCACCGGCGCCGCCCTGACCCCGGCCTCCGCCGGCGCGGGCACCCCCACCCCCACGGCCGCCGCGGCGGTCACCGGTGACGAGGTGCTGTCCACCTTCAAGGCGCTGCTGCCCAAGGGCCAGATCACCGGGGCCAGCGGCCGCGGCACCGACGACCCCGCGCTCAAGGGCACCTTCGCGGGCGCCCAGCTGGTGTTCGACGACGGCGCCGGCAAGTCGCTCCTCATGGTCGGTGTCCAGAAGCACCGCCCGGGCCAGAGCCAGGACCGGTCCTGCCCGGAGCTCAAGCCCGGCCAGCTCGACGCGTGCTCGGTCACCACCCTGGCGGACGGCTCCAAGCTGTACCTCAGCGAGGGCTACGAGTACCCGGACCACCGCGCCACCACCAAGGAGTGGATGGCGTCGCTGACCGGGCCAGACGGCCGGGAGATCTCCCTCAGCGAGTGGAACTCGCCGCAGGAGAAGGGCGCGCCGGACAGCCGTGCCAACCCGCCGCTCACCCTGGACCAGCTCAGGGCGATCGTCACCGACAAGTCCTGGGACCGGATCGTCGCGGCGGTCAAGCCCGACGGCGTCGACTACGCGGCCCTGAGCACCGGGGTGTCCCTGCAGGACCGGCAGGCGATCCTCACCGGCCTGCTGCCCGCCGGGGTGACCGCCACCAAGGTCGACGGCAACGAGGTCGCCATGAACGTCCAGCTCACCCAGGGGGGCAGCACCGGATCGCTGGTCGTGCGGATGCAGAAGCTGACGGGGCAGCAGGGCGAGACGAAGGACATGTCCCAGGGCGCGACCACGCTGCCCGAGGGCGGTCAGCTCAAGCTCTACGGCCCGGGGACGTCCAGCCCGAAGGCGGCGCCGATGGCCGAGGTGGTGCGGGACGACGTCCTCGTCCAGGTCGGGGAGCCGCCGACCGGCAAGCCGCTGCTCAGCCTGGACCAGCTGAAGGCGATCGCCACCAGCCCGGAGTGGAAGGCCAAGAAGTAGCGGTCACGGATGTGGCGGTGCCCCGGGCTTGGGGGAGAGCCCGGGGCACCGCCGTGTGGGGGAGGGGGTGGGGGAGTGGCGGTCAGTCCCGCTGGTCCTCGGGGAGGCTGATCACCCAGCGGGTGGCCTGCCGGGGGCGCAGGTAGAACAGCCAGTAGAGGGTAGCGACGGCGGTGATGCCGCCGGTCCACAGCAGCGGCTCGGCGTCCAGCTGGGTCATGACGTAGACCAGGACGACGATCAGCAGCACCGGGACGACCGGCCACAGCGGCATCCGCCAGGCGGCGGCGTGCTTGTGGTGGCCGCGGCGGGAGAGCAGCGAGGCGATGGCGACCAGCAGGTACATCGCGGTGACGGCGACGCCGGTGATGTTGCTGAGCAGCTCGCCCTTGACGAAGCAGAGCGCGGCGCCGGGCAGGCCGACGGCCAGGGTGGCGATCCAGGGGGAGCCGAAGCGGCCGAGGGTGCCGAAGGCCTTGTTGACCGGCTCGGGCCAGGCCTTGTCACGGGCGGAGGCGAACAGCACCCGGGAGTTCTGGATGACCATGACGATGCCGGCGTTGATGATGGCCAGCGCGATGCAGAGGCTGATGAAGGTGCCGACCGCGGAGTTGCTCCAGGCGGTGACCATGCCGGAGATGTCGCCGGAGGTCAGGCTCTGCAGGTCGGGGGCGCCCATGGTGATGGCGGCGACCGGGACCAGGATGATGGCGCTGGAGAGGCCGAGGGTCCACAGCACGGTGCGGGAGACGGTGCGGCGGGGATTCTCCAGCTCCTCGGAGAGGTAGACGGCGGTGGAGAAGCCCTGGGTGGCGAACAGGGCGATGCCGAGCGCGCCGATGATGGCGCCGATGCCGACCGGGCTGGCGGCGCCGCCGTCGGTGGAGACCAGGCCGTGCAGCAGGCTCGGGTGGTGGGCGTTGGTGTGGGCGAAGCCGAGCACCGAGACCACGCCGGCCGCGATGACCTCCAGGACCAGGAAGATGCCGGTGATCCAGGCGTTGGCGCGCAGGTCGAGCAGGCCGGCCAGGGTGGCGGCCAGCATCACGGCGGCGCCGGCGATCGGCTTGTCGACGTGCAGGACGGGCGCCAGGTAGTCGGCGGTGCCGAGGGCGATGACCGAGGGGACGATCATCACCACGATGAGCGACTGGATGAAGACCAGCCAGCCCGCGAGCCGCCCGGCCAGGGTGCCGACCATCGCGTACTCGCCGCCGGCGCTGGGGATCAGGGTGCCGAGCTCGGAGTAGCAGAACGCGACCGCGATGCAGAGCACCGAGCCGATGGCGATGGCCAGGGCGGTGGCGCTGCCGATGCTGGAGAACAGCTGCGGCACGATCACGAAGAGTGTCGAGGCCGGGGTGACGCAGGACAGCGTGAGCAGGGTGCCGCCCACGACGCCGATCGAGCGCTTGAGCTGCTGGGGCGCGGCCCCGTCCGCCGTGGCGGCTACGGTCTGTGGCGGGCGAAGCGTGTCGGTCATGTGGATTCCGATCGGCTCTGTGCGGTCCTGGGACGGGAGCGGTATCGCCTCCGCTGGCTGGTTGCTCGGGTCTGTGCCGGTCGCTCCCGGGCCGCAATGGAACCTTGGGCGTATTGATCGCGTCAACGCCGGAACTGCTTCGGAATCCGTTGCGGGGAATGGCATAAACATGCGATCCGATGATCACTTACGGTCATCACGCTGTTTGTCCGACTTGTTACTTTGGCCACAAGAAGCATGAATCAAAGGTGAACTGCGCGTTGCGGCCCATCATTCAAAGGCGGCGCTCCGGTTGGACGGCAATACGCCCAGGCGGCTCCGAGCGGCACCGCAACTCCCCGGCCGGGTGCGGGAACCGCAGCCCCGGCCCGGAAAGATCTAGGTAACGTTTCAGCACCTGGGACGCCGAAGGGGTCGGACTCCATGAGTCCGACCCCTTCGATCACCGTCCGTAGCGGACGGCCCGGCCAACGGCCCGGCCAACGGCCGTCGTCACTGCACCGGCAGCCAGCCCGTCTGGACCATCTGCCCGTGGGTCGCCCGGCGGGACACGTAGATCCCGCGGCCCGGCGGCAGCGCCTGCGGCTTGACCGTCCCCAGCAGCGCGCCCTCGTCCCGGTTGCCGGACAGGATGACGCCCTGCCCGCCCAGCTCGCGCATCCGCTGCATCACCGGCTCGTACATCGAGCGCCCGGCGCCGCCCGCGCTGCGGGCCACGATCACCCGCAGGCCGATGTCCCGGGCGAACGGCAGGAACTCGGCCAGCGGCGCCAGCGGGTTGCCCGAGCTGGTCGCGACCAGCTCGTAGTCGTCGACGATCACGAACATGTCCTTGCCGCTGTACCAGCTGCGGTTGCGCAGCTGCTCGGCGGTCACGTCCGGGCCGGGCAGGCGGCGGGCGCAGGCCCCGCGCAGCATGTCCACGATGGCCGCCATGGCCGGCTGCGCGGCCGCGTACTCCACCAGGTACTCCTGCGGCACGGTGCCCAGCAGCGCGCGCCGGTAGTCGCCGACCACGATGCCCGCCTGGTCCGGGGTGTAGCGCTCGGTGATCTGCTTGACCAGCATGCGCAGCAGCGCCGACTTCCCGGACTCGGTGTCACCGAACACGATGAACAGCGGGTCGGTCTCGAAGTTGACGAACACCGGCGCCAGCTCGGCCTCGTCCACGCCGAAGGACACACCGCGCTCCGGGTGCTCGAAGCCCTTCGGCAGCGAGTTCCCGTCCAGGACGGCCGGCAGCATCCGCACCTGCGGGGCGCGCGGGCCGGTCCAGGCCCCGTCGACCGCGCCGACCAGCCCGGCCACGCCGTCCTGCAGGTCCTCCACCGAGGAGGAGCCGTCCAGCCGCGGCAGGCCGCCCAGGAAGTGCAGCCGCTCCGCGGTGATGCCGCGCCCGGCCAGCGGCGGGACGTTCTGCGCCACCCGGCGGTCCACCTCGGACTCCATCGCGTCACCGAGCTTCAGCTCGACGCGGTTCTGCAGCAGGTCCTTCAGCGCCGGGCGCACCTCCGCGTACCGGGCCGCGGTGATCACCAGGTGGACGCCGTAGCCGAGGCCGCGCTGGGCGATGTCGGCGATCACCGGCTCCAGCCCCTCGAACTCCTGCTTGAAGGTGTTCCAGCCGTCGATCATCAGGAACACGTCGCCGAACGCCTCGTCCGGCAGCTGTCCGGCCGCCCGGCGGGCGCGGTACGTCGCGATGGTGTCGATGCCGGTCGCCCGGAACAGCTCCTCGCGCCGGTTCATCACCCCGTGCACCTCGGAGACCATCCGGCGCACCTTGTCCACGTCCAGGCGCCCGGCCACCCCGCCGACGTGCGGCAGGCCGGTCAGCGACTGGAAGCTGCCCGCGCCGAAGTCCAGCAGGTAGAACTGCACCTCGCGCGGGGTGTGGGTGAGCCCGAAGGCGGCCGTCATGGTGCGCAGCACGGTCGACTTGCCCGAGCGCGGGCCGCCCACGATCAGGCCGTGGCCGGCCGCCCCGGAGAAGTCGACCTCCAGGATGTCGGTCTTCTGCTCGCGCGGCTTGTCCACGATGCCGATCGGCGCCCGCAGCCGGCCGCCCGGGTAGCCCGGCGCGGTCAGCCCGCGCTCCGGGACGACCTGCAGCGGCGGCAGCAGGTGGTCGATGCTCGGCGCCTCGTCCAGCGGCGGCAGCCACACCTGGTGCGCCGCCGGGCCCTGGCCGGCCATCCGCTGGACGAACACGTCCAGCACGGTGTCCACCAGCGCGTCGTCCTGCTCCGGTGCCTGCGGCACCTCCTCCTCCACCGGCTCCGGCGGCAGCTCGACGAAGGCCGAGGTGAACTCCACCGGCCGGGTGTTCACCCGCCGCCCGCCGGTCGACCGCTGCTGCCCCGGCGCCCGGTACGGCCCCGAGACGTACGCGGCCTTGAACCGGTCCATCACGTCCTCGCCGAACTTCAGGTAGCCGACGCCCGGCACCGGCGGCAGGTGGTAGGCGTCCGGCACGCCGATCGCCGCCCGCGACTCGGCCGCCGAGAAGGTGCGCAGACCGATCCGGTACGAGAGGTAGGTGTCCAGACCGCGCAGCTTGCCCTCCTCCAGGCGCTGCGAGGCCAGCAGCAGGTGCACGCCCAGGGAGCGGCCGATCCGGCCGATCTGGATGAACATCTCGATGAAGTCGGGCTTGGCGGTGAGGAGCTCGGAGAACTCGTCGATGATCAGCACCAGCGAGGGCAGCGGGTCCAGCGCCGCGCCGGCCGCCCGGGCCCGCTCGTACTCGTGGATGTTGGCGTAGTTGCCGGAGCGGTGCAGCAGCTCCTGGCGGCGGTGCAGCTCGCCCTCGATCGCGTCGCGCATGCGGTCGACCAGGGTGAGCTCGCCCTCCAGGTTGGTGATCACCGCGGAGGTGTGCGGCATGTCCGCCATGCCGAGGAAGGTCGCGCCGCCCTTGAAGTCGGCGAGCACGAAGTTCAGCGTCTCCGAGGAGTGGGTCATCGCCAGCGCCAGCACCAGCGTGCGCAGCAGCTCCGACTTGCCGGAACCGGTCGCGCCCACGCACAGGCCGTGCGGGCCCATGCCCTCCAGCGCGGCCTCCTTGATGTCCAGGTAGACGTGCTCGCCGTTCGCGCCGACGCCGATCGGCACCCGCATCCGCTCGTGCTGGGCGCGCGGGCGCCAGCTGCGGGCCACGTCGAAGGAGCCCGGGTCGCCCGAGCCCATCATGTCGGTGAAGTCCAGGTTGGACAGCAGCGGCTCGTCGTCCCCGCCGGCCGAGGCCCGGTACGGCGCCAACTGCCGCGCCAGCGCCTCGGACTGCCACAGCGAGAGCAGGTCCGGCTTGCCGGCGTACGTCGCCCCGGAGGCCGAACGCAGCACCAGCTCCTGCGGGTTGACCGTCACCATCAGGTGCCCGCTCGGCTCGTCCACCTCACCCGGGACGACCTCGATGACGGTCACCCCCTGCACGCCCTCGGCACCGGCCAGCACCGAGTCGTGCGGCACCCCGGCGCCGTCCATGATGACCACCAGGTGCGGCTGGTCCGCCGCGGGCGCCGCGTCCCGGACGAAGCGCTGACGGCCGGACAGCTCGTCCTGCAGCAGGTATTCCAGCTCGCCCAGGTCATGGGCGCTCAGCCGGCGCGAGCCCGCGCCGTCCGCCTCCTTGCGGTGCTGGTTGTGCGGCAACCACTTGGTCCAGTCCCACTCCTCGGCCGCGCCGGGCGCCGCGGCGACCGCGACCAGCAGGTCGTCCGGCGAGTGCAGGGTGGTCAGTTGGGCGATCATCGCGCGCACGTTGCCGTACACCGAGTCCGGGTCCCCGCACACCGTGATGTGGTAGAACGCCCGCAGCGAGACCGCCAACGGCAGGTCCTGCAGGGTGCCGTGGGCCTTCAGGAAGGAGTGCATCGCGGCCGCCGACAGCGGCTCCAGCTCGTCCATCGGCGCGGTCTGCGGCGCCACCAGCGGGGTGGACAGCTGCACCGGCCCGAGGCCCACCCGGATCTGCGCGAAGTCGCCGTCCGCCGTCCGCCGCTCCCACAGCCGCCGGCCGTCCTCGACGATCGACCACAGCTGGTCCGGCGCCGGGTTCAGGAACAGCAGCGCGCCGCGCTGGCTCTCCGCCGTGCGGCGCACCTGGCGGCGGGTCTGCTGCAGGTACTTGAGGTAGTCGCGCCGCTCGTCCGCCATCGCGGTCGAACCGCCCTTGCGGGCCCGCACGATCTGGGCCAGCACCATGCCGACCGTCGAGGCGACCATCAGACCGCCCATGATCTTCATCGGGGCGGCCGCGCCCGGCGAGAAGAAGAACACCGCCGAACCGCCCATGCCGAGCATCGGCAGGATGCTCATCAGCCAGTCCTCGCCGCCGTGCCGGGGCAGCTCGGGCGGACTGACCAGCTCCACCGGCTCGTCCGGCACCGTCGGCGGGTACGCCCTGGCCGGTCGCTTGACCATGATCACACCCATGCGTCATCCACCCCGCGGCGTCGATCGATCACTTCGGCATCAGCCCTCACGCGACTGCGCCCGCTCCGGTACGGGTTCCCGAGACTGAGGACGCCCCACACAGCGCAGCCCCCGTACCACCGTGCGCAGGCGCCGATCCTACATAGCGGCGGGTCCGGCCCCGTCGCCCCCGCACTGCCCGCGAGGCCCCGCCCCCGCAGCGACGCCGGGCACGAACCGAGCGGGTAGGGTAACGCCGCGCCAACTCGCGGCCCGGCCGGGCCGGTTCCACAGCCAGACCGCGCGCCACCGGGCCGCGGCACCGTCAACCCAGGGGGAGCGCCCAGTGCGTCGAATGATCGAGGTGGGGGCATGAGCTCTACCGCCGCCACGGGCTACTGCCGGGTGACCGTCGTCGCCCCGGACCGCCGGATCGACGTCGCCCTGCCCGAGGACGTCGCACTCGCCGACGTCTACCCCGAGGTGCTGCGCCTGGCCAACCAGAGCCAGCCCGACGGCACCCCCACCGGCTTCCACCTGGTCCGCCGCGACGGCACCGTGCTCGACAGCAGCCTGTCGCTGGCCGCCCAGCAGGTCCGCGACGGCGACCTGCTGGCGCTGCGCCCCTTCGCCGAGTCCCTGCCGCCGGCCGTCTACGACGACGTCGCCGACGCCATCGCCAGCGCCGTCGAGGCCGACCGCCGGTTCTGGACCGTCGACCTCATGCGCGGCTTCGGCCTGATCGGCACCGGGGTTCTGCTCGCCCTGCTCGGCTTCGCGCTCTGGTTCTCCGACCTGCGCCACGACATGCACAGCCTGCCCGGCGTGCTGGCCGGCGTCGCCGCCGTCGTGCTCACCGCGCTCGCCGGGGTCCGCGCCCGGGTCTACGGGGACGCCCCCGCCGCAGTCGCGCTCGGCCTCGGCGCCCTGCCGCACGCCATGATCGCCGGCAGCGGCATCATCGCCGTCGCCCACAAGTGGGACGGCCCCGGCCGGCTGCAGTTCCTGACCGGCTGCGTCACCGTCCTGGTGATCGCCGTACTGCTCGCCGGACTGCTGCCGGAGAAGGACGCGGTGTTCGTCGCCGCCGCCTTCGTCGCCGTCGCCGGCGCGCTCGCCACCTTCGCGGCCGTCCTGATGCCGGACACCCCGGCCGGGAACATCGCCGCCGTCACCGGTGTCGCCGCCGTCGCCGCGGTCGGCTTCCTGCCCAGCCTCTCCGCCCGCTTCGCCCGGCTGCCGGTCGGCTTCAGCGCCCCCGGCCAGACCCGCACCCGCAGCCGCGACTACGACGAGGAGGCCGAGCGCGCCGAGGCCGTCCAGTACGAGCGGATCGCCCACCAGGCCCGCCGCGGCCACGAGGTGCTGGTCGGCCTGGTCGGCGGCTGCGCCGCGGTCGTGGTCGGCGCCTGCGCCGTCCTCTCCTTCACCGACCGGACGTTCCCCGAGCTGCTCGCGCTCGCCCTGGGCATCGCCACCATGCTGCGCGCCCGGCTGTTCCGCTACACCGCGCAGGTCCTCAGCCTCACCGTGGCCGGCCTGCTCGGCCTGTGCCTGCTGATCGTCGGGCTGTCCCTGCACACCCCGCAGTTCGTGCTGCGCGCGGCCGGGTCCAGCACCGACCTGGACCTGCGCACCATCTGGCTGGCCGCCTCCATCGCCTTCGGCGCCGCGCTGCTCACCGCGATCGCCCTGGTGGTGCCCCGGCTCGGCGTCTCCCCGTTCTGGGGGCGCATCCTGGACCTGGTCGACAGCCTCACCCTGATCTCGCTGGTCCCGCTGGCGCTCGCCGTCCTGAACATCTACCGGCTGGTCCGCGGCGCCACCGGCTGACCCCCGGACCGGCCGCCGCCCACCCGCCGACCGGCCGGGTGGGCGGCGCTGGTACGCTTGGCCTCCGAGCGCAGCCATGTGTCCGCCCCCCGTGGGTCGCAGACCACAGACCGTGCTCACGATGCCGAGTTCTCGCAGAGTCCTGTGCTGTCGACCAGGACCGCTCGGTAGACCTTGAAGGAGTTGCAGTGGCTCTCGCCTCTGACGTCAAGAAGCAGATCATCGCCGAGTTCGGCCAGAAGGAGGGCGACACCGGCTCCCCCGAGGTCCAGGTCGCCATGCTCTCCCGCCGCATCTCGGACCTGACCGAGCACCTCAAGTTCCACAAGCACGACCACCACTCGCGCCGTGGCCTGCTGATCCTGGTCGGCCAGCGCCGCCGCCTCCTGCAGTACCTGGCCAAGAAGGACATCGAGCGCTTCCGTACGCTCGTCGACCGCCTGGGCATCCGCCGCGGTGCCGCCGGCGGCGCCCGCTAAGACCGCCGCTCGGGGCGGCTCCCCACACCGGGGAGCCGCCCCTCGCGCGTATGCCGCGGCGGTTCGACCGCGGCACCCTGGCATAACAACTCGCGCGCACCTCCCCAGGTGGCCGAGGATTGCACCGTAGGGTTGTGGGCATGCCGGGTGATGGCGCAGCAGCGCGCCACCCGGGCAGCCAGCCCGAACCCCCGCGGGACGAAGGCTTCAAACGGAAGCCGCCCGCATCCGAGAGAGCGTCCAGACGCGGACCGCCCGTCCCGGCCCGGCAGCCGTGAGGCGCCGGTCCTCGGTAGTGGCCCCCGGAACCCCCGCAGCAGAGCGGGGCACCCCGGAGGCTTCGATCGAAGACCGGCCCGACTGCCGCCCTCCCTGGTGGGAGGGTCCCGGGGCCAACAGCAGGCAGTGCGCGGGGACGCTCTCCCGGAGACGTACGAAAGAGGAGATCTTCCAGGTGGAAGAGAACGTGTTCTACGCCGAGGCCGTGATCGACAACGGTTCCTTCGGCACCCGTACCATCCGCTTCGAGACCGGCCGTCTGGCCCGTCAGGCCGCCGGCTCCGCCGTGGCCTACCTGGACGACGACACCATGGTGCTGTCGGCCACCAGCGCGTCCAAGCAGCCGAAGGAGCACTTCGACTTCTTCCCGCTGACCGTGGACGTCGAGGAGCGGATGTACGCCGCCGGCCGCATCCCCGGCTCGTTCTTCCGTCGCGAGGGCCGGCCCTCCGAGGACGCGATCCTCACCTGCCGCCTGATCGACCGCCCGCTGCGCCCGTCCTTCGTCAAGGGCCTGCGCAACGAGGTCCAGGTCGTCGTCACCGTGATGGCGCTCAACCCCGACCACCTGTACGACGTGGTCGCGATCAACGCCGCCTCCGCCTCCACCCAGCTGGCGGGCCTGCCGTTCTCCGGCCCGATCGGCGGCGTCCGCGTCGCGCTGATCAAGGGCCAGTGGGTGGCCTTCCCGACCCACAGCGAGCTGGAGTCGGCCGTCTTCGACATGGTCGTCGCCGGTCGCGTCCTGCCGGACGGCGACGTCGCGATCATGATGGTCGAGGCCGAGGCCACCGACAAGACCATCAAGCTGGTCGAGGGCGGCGCCGACGCGCCGACCGAGGAGGTCGTGGCCTCCGGTCTCGACGCCGCCAAGCCGTTCATCAAGGTGCTGTGCGCCGCGCAGGCCCAGCTGGCCGCCCAGGCCGCCAAGCCCACCGGTGAGTTCCCGGTCTTCCTGGACTACCAGGACGACGTCCTCGCCGCGCTGACCACCGCCGTCAAGGACGAGCTGGCCCAGGCCCTCACCATCCCGGGCAAGCAGGAGCGCAACAACGAGCTGGACCGCGTCAAGGCCGTCGCGGCCGAGAAGCTGCTCCCCGAGTTCGAGGGTCGCGAGAAGGAGATCAGCGCCGCCTACAACGCGCTGACCAAGAAGATCGTCCGCGAGCGCGTCATCAAGGACAAGGTCCGCATCGACGGCCGCGGCGTCACCGACATCCGCACCCTGGCCGCCGAGGTCGAGGCCATCCCGCGCGTCCACGGCTCGGCGCTGTTCGAGCGCGGCGAGACCCAGATCCTGGGTGTCACCACGCTGAACATGCTCCGGATGGAGCAGCAGCTCGACACGCTCTCCCCGGAGACGCGTCGCCGCTACATGCACAACTACAACTTCCCGCCGTACTCGGTCGGCGAGACCGGCCGCGTGGGCTCGCCCAAGCGCCGCGAGATCGGCCACGGCGCCCTGGCCGAGCGCGCCATCCTGCCGGTCCTGCCGACCCGCGAGGAGTTCCCGTACGCCATCCGCCAGGTCTCCGAGGCGCTCGGCTCCAACGGCTCCACCTCGATGGGCTCGGTCTGCGCCTCGACCATGTCGCTGCTGAACGCCGGTGTGCCGCTGAAGGCCGCCGTCGCCGGCATCGCCATGGGCCTGATCTCGCAGGAGATCGACGGTGAGACCCACTACGTCGCGCTGACCGACATCCTGGGCGCCGAGGACGCGTACGGCGACATGGACTTCAAGGTCGCCGGTACCCGCAACTTCATCACCGCGCTGCAGCT
This sequence comes from Kitasatospora sp. NPDC053057, assembly GCF_044546945.1. NCBI lineage: Bacteria > Bacillati > Actinomycetota > Actinomycetes > Kitasatosporales > Streptomycetaceae > Kitasatospora > Kitasatospora sp. NPDC053057. Next base: position 65,411 of record NZ_JBITZP010000040.1, read on the forward strand.
GGACACCAAGCTGAACGGCATCCCGGCCTCCGTGCTGGCCGCCGCTCTGAAGCAGGCCCGCGACGCCCGCCTGCACATCCTCGACGTGATGAACGAGGCCATCGACTCGCCCGACGAGATGTCCCCGAACGCGCCGCGCATCATCACCATCAAGATCCCGGTGGACAAGATCGGTGAGGTCATCGGCCCCAAGGGCAAGATGATCAACCAGATCCAGGAGGACACCGGCGCCGAGATCACGATCGAGGACGACGGCACCATCTACATCGGTGCCGCCGACGGCCCGGCCGCCGAGGCCGCCCGCACCACGATCAACCAGATCGCCAACCCGACCATGCCGGAGGTCGGCGAGCGCTACCTGGGCACCGTGGTCAAGACCACGACGTTCGGCGCGTTCGTCTCGCTCATGCCGGGCAAGGACGGTCTGCTGCACATCTCGCAGATCCGCAAGCTGGCCGGCGGCAAGCGCGTGGAGAACGTCGAGGACGTCCTCGGCGTCGGCGCCAAGGTGCAGGTCGAGATCGCCGAGATCGACCCGCGCGGCAAGCTCTCCCTGATCCCCGTCATCGAGGGCGAGGAAGCCGGCGAGGCCGCTTCCGAGTGAAGCGCCGCTAGCTGACCCTTGCGGCCCGTACGCCCTCCCGGCGTGCGGGCCGCACCCTGTTGTCCACGCGTTCGTCCGTACGTGCCATGCCACGTGCGTTTCCTCTGGAGGTACCCCCCGTGGCCCAGGCCCCGGCGGTAAAGCAGCGTCCCGGCAGCACCCGGACCCTGCTCAAGGGCGTCGACGGCGTCGGCACGGTGCGCCGCTCCGTCCTGCCCGGCGGCCTGCGGGTCGTCACCGAGACCCTGCCGACAGTGCGCTCCGCGACCTTCGGCATCTGGGTCGGCGTCGGCTCGCGGGACGAGACCCCGCAGCTCAACGGCGCGACCCACTACCTGGAGCACCTGCTCTTCAAGGGCACCGAGCGGCGCAGCGCGCTGGACATCTCGGCGGCCCTGGACGCGGTCGGCGGCGAGATGAACGCCTTCACCGCGAAGGAGAACACCTGCTACTACGCCCGGGTCCTGGACACCGACCTGCCGCTGGCCATCGACGTGGTCTGCGACATGCTCACCGGCTCGCTGATCCGCCCCGAGGACGTCGACGCCGAGCGCGGCGTCATCCTCGAGGAGATGGCGATGGCCGAGGACGACCCGGGCGACGTGGTCCACGACCTGTTCGCCAAGGTGATCTACGGCAGCGGCCCGCTCGGCCGCCCGATCCTCGGCACCCAGGAGACCATCAAGGCGCTCACCCGGGACCAGATCGCCGGCTTCTACCACCGCCGCTACCGCCCGGAGAACCTGGTCGTCGCCGCGGCCGGCAACCTCGACCACCGCAAGGTGGTCAAGCAGGTCGAGCGGGCCTTCGCCCCGGTGCTGGCCCGCTCCACCGCGGCGCCCGCCGAGGCCCGGCGCGGCGTCAAGGCGCTGCGCACGGCCGGCCGGGTCGAGGTGCTCAACCGCTCCACCGAGCAGGCCCACCTGGTGATGGGCGTGCCCGGGGTGCCCCGGCACGACGAGCGCCGCTGGGCGATGGGCGTGCTGAACGCGGCCCTGGGCGGCGGGATGAGCTCCCGGCTGTTCCAGGAGGTCCGGGAGAAGCGCGGCCTGGCGTACTCGGTCTACTCGTACTCCTCCTCCTACGCGGACAGCGGCCTGTTCGGCATCTACGCCGGCTGCCAGCCCAAGCGGGTCGAGGAGGTGCTGCGGATCTGCCGCGAGGAGCTGGCCAAGGTGGTCGCCGAGGGCATCACCGAGGAGGAGCTGCACCGCGCGATCGGGCAGATCTCCGGCTCCACCGTGCTCGGCATGGAGGACACCGGATCGCTGATGAACCGGATCGGCAAGGCCGAGCTCAGCTACGGGCACCACCTGTCGGTGGACGACATGCTGGAGCGGATCGCGGCGGTGACCCTGGAGGACGTCCAGGCGGTGGCCCGTGATGTGCTGGGCGCGTACCGGCCGTCGCTGGCGCTGATCGGTCCGGTCAACGACAAGCGGGCCGCCAAGCTCGCCGATCTGCTGGTCTGAGACCGGCTGGTGTGAGAGGAACTTCGCTATGACGCTGCGTGTCGCCGTGATCGGCGCCAAGGGACGGATCGGCTCCGAGGCCGTCAAGGCCGTCGAGGCCGCGCCTGACCTGGAGCTGGTCGCCGCCCTCGGGCGCGGCTCGAAGCTGGAGGAGCTGACCGAGGCCGGGGCCCAGGTCGTCGTCGAGCTGACCCACCCGGACTCGGTGATGGGCAACCTCGACCACTGCCTGCACCACGGCATCCACGTGGTCACCGGCACCACCGGCTGGACGGACGAGCGGCTCGCCACCGTCCGCGGCTGGCTGGCGGACGCCCCGGACCTCGGCCTGCTGATCGCGCCGAACTTCTCCATCGGCGCGATCCTCGGCATGAAGTTCTCCCAGATCGCGGCGAAGTACTTCGAGTCGGTCGAGGTGGTCGAGCTGCACCACGACCGCAAGGCCGACGCCCCCAGCGGCACCGCCACCCGCACCGCCCAGCTGATCGCCGCCGCCCGCGCCGAGGCCGGCCGCCCGAAGCAGCAGGACCCGACCACCCACAGCCTGCCCGGCGCGCGCGGCGCCGACGTGGACGGGGTGCCGGTGCACGCCGTACGGCTGCGCGGCCTGCTCGCCCACCAGCAGGTGATGTTCGGCGACACCGGCGAGACGCTCACCATCCGGCACGACTCGCTGCATCACAGCAGCTTCATGCCGGGCATCCTGCTGGGCGTGCGCAAGGTCGTCGAGACCCCGGGGCTGACCTTCGGCCTCGAACACTTCCTGGACCTGTGACCGTGCTGATTCCTGGAAGAGTGCAATGACCTCCCGTACCGGTTTCTTCGTCCTGTCCGGCGTGCTGCTGCTGGTCGCCCTGCTCTGCGTGGGGGAGGGCGTCCAGCTGATCGCCACCGGCAAGCCGCTCGGCATCGGCATCGGCCTGTGCGCCTTCGTGATCCCGCTGATCGGCGTCTGGTTCCTGCGCCAGACCGTCCGCTTCGGCCGGGCCAGCGAGCAGCTCGCCCGGGAGCTGGAGGCCGAGGGCGGACTGCCGGTGGACGAGTTGAAGCGCACCACCGGCGGGCGGATCGACCGGGCCTCGGCCGACGCGGTGTTCGCCCGCCGCCAGACCGAGGCGGAGGCCGCGCCGGGCGACTGGCGGGTCTGGTTCCGCCTCGCCGTGGCCTACGCCGACGCCGGCGACACCCCGCGCGCCCGCAAGACCATGCAGCACGCCATCAAGCTGCACAGCACCGAACCCGCAAGGAGTAACGCGTGAGCGACGAACCGACGGCCCCCAGCTTCCGGAGCGACGTGACGGTGGAGCTGGTCCGCAGCGCCGCCGCGGACTCGGACGTCATCTGGTCGGCCCGGGTGTCGACCGCGGGGGAGCAGTCCCTGGAGGCGCTCCAGCAGGACCCGGAGAAGTCCAAGGGCCTGATCAACTTCCTGATGCGGGACCGGCACGGCACGCCCTTCGAGCACAACTCGATGACCTTCTTCATCAGCGCGCCGATCTTCGTGTTCCGCGAGTTCCACCGGCACCGCAGCGGCTGGTCGTACAACGAGGAGTCCGGCCGCTACCGCGAGCTGGAGCCGGTCTTCTACGTCCCGTCCGAGGACCGCAAGCTGGTCCAGCAGGGCCGCCCGGGCAAGTACGAGTTCCACCAGGGCACCCCCGAGCAGCACAAGACCACCACCGAGGCGATGGAGGCCGCGTACCGCGAGTCCTACGCCCGCTACCAGGAGATGCTGGCGGCCGGCGTGGCCCGCGAGGTGGCCCGCGCGGTGCTGCCGGTCGGCCTGTTCTCCTCGATGTACGCGACCTGCAACGCGCGCTCGCTGATGCACTTCCTCTCGCTGCGCACCCGGCGGGAGAACTCGGCGGTGCCGTCCTTCCCGCAGCGCGAGATCGAGATGGTCGCCGAGCAGATGGAGGAGCAGTGGGCGCAGCTCATGCCGCTCACCCATGCGGCCTTCGAGAAGCACGGCCGAGTCGCCCCCTGACCTGGGACGACAGGCATATGGGCAGTGTGTCTGGCATGTCTGGATTGCGGCTTTTCTAGCCGCTCCCTACATTCGTGACCACGGATTCCGGTGCTGCCTGAACCCCCGAGCGGGCAGCACCGGAATCCCATTTCCCCACCCCCGGCCTGCTCCACCTGTCCGAACCATGGACCGGCATGGGTACCGTCCCACCGCCTACGAGTAGCTTTGGACGCATGGCTCCGACCTCCACCCCCCAGACGCCGTTCGGCCGGGTGCTGACCGCGATGGTCACCCCGTTCACCGCCGACGGCGCACTCGACCTCGACGGCGCCCAGCGCCTCGCCACGCACCTCGTCGACTCCGGGAACGACGGCCTCGTCGTCAACGGCACCACCGGTGAGTCCCCGACCACCAGCGACGCCGAGAAGGCCCAGCTCGTCCGCGCCGTGGTGGAGGCGGTCGGGGATCGCGCCCACGTGGTGGCCGGGGTCGGCACCAACGACACCCACCACAGCGTCGAGCTGGCCCGGCAGGCGGAGGCCGCCGGGGCGCACGGGCTGCTGGTCGTCACGCCGTACTACAACAAGCCCCCGCAGGAGGGCCTGTACCGGCACTTCACGCAGGTCGCCGACGCGACCGGCCTGCCGGTCATGGCGTACGACATCCCGGGCCGCAGCGGGGTCGCGCTGAGCCATGACACCCTGGTCCGCCTGGGCGAGCACCCGCGGATCGTCGCCAACAAGGACGCCAAGGGCGACCTGGGCGCCGCGGCCTGGGCGATCGCCCGCTCCGACCTCGCCTGGTACTCCGGCGACGACATCCTCAACCTGCCGCTGCTGTCCGTCGGAGCCGTCGGCGTGGTCAGCGTCGTCGGGCACGTGGTGGCCGGTGAGCTGAAGTCGATGATCGAGGCCTACCTGGGCGGCGATGTGGCCAAGGCCACCGCGATCCACCAGGGTCTCCTGCCGGTGTTCACCGGTATGTTCCGCACCCAGGGCGTGATCCTCACCAAGGCCGCGCTGGACCTCCAGGGCCTGCCGGCCGGGCCGCTGCGGCTGCCGCTGGTCGAGGCGACGCCCGAGGAGATCGACCGATTGAAGCAGGATCTCGCCGCCGGCGGGGTACACCTGTAGCAGACACAGACGTGCGCGCCCCGGCTCGCCGGACCCGCCCGGGTCCGCCGCTGGACCGGACCGAAGGCGCGAGAGCACCGACCCAGTAGGAAAACGACACTGAGTACGCACGCCATATGTCTCCAGGGGGAGGACCCCGGGCATATGGCGTGCGCCGTGAGGAGAGTCTTTTGAGCCACCCGCATCCCGAGCTCGGCGCGCCCCCGGCCCTGAAGGAGGGCGCCCTCCGCATCACTCCGCTCGGCGGCCTCGGTGAGATCGGCCGCAACATGACGGTCCTCGAGTACGGGGACCGCATCCTGATCGTCGACTGCGGCGTCCTCTTCCCCGAGGACGAGCAGCCCGGCGTGGACCTGATCCTCCCGGACTTCAGCTACATCCGGGACCGCCTCGACAAGGTCGACGGCATCGTCCTCACCCACGGGCACGAGGACCACATCGGGGCCGTCCCCTTCCTCCTCCGGGAGAACCCGGACATCCCGCTGATCGGTTCGAAGCTGACCCTCGCCCTGATCGAGGCCAAGCTCGCCGAGCACCGCATCCGGCCGTACGTGCTGGAGGTGAAGGAGGGCCAGCGCGAGCGGATCGGCCCCTTCGACTGCGAGTTCATCGCGGTCAACCACTCCATCCCGGACGCCCTCGCCGTGGCCGTCCGCACCCCCGCCGGCATGGTCGTGGCCACCGGCGACTTCAAGATGGACCAGCTGCCGCTGGACGGTCGCCTCACCGACCTGCCGACCTTCGCCAAGCTGGCGGAGGAGGGCATGGACCTGCTGCTGGTGGACTCCACCAACGCCGAGGTCCCCGGCTTCATCCCGCACGAGCGGGACATCTCGGCGGCCCTGCGGAACGTCTTCGCCAACGCCGACAAGCGCATCATCGTCGCCTCCTTCGCCAGCCACGTGCACCGCATCCAGCAGGTGCTGGACGCCGCGCACGAGTACAAGCGCAAGGTCGCCTTCGTCGGCCGCTCGATGGTCCGCAACATGGGCATCGCCCGCGACCTCGGGTACCTGAAGGTCCCCGGCAACATGGTCGTCGACGTCAAGCAGCTCGACGACCTGCCGGACAAGGAGGTCGTGCTGATCTGCACCGGCTCTCAGGGCGAGCCGATGGCGGCGCTGTCCCGGATGGCCAACCGCGACCACCAGATCCGCATCGTCGAGGGCGACACCGTCGTCCTGGCGTCCTCGCTCATCCCGGGTAACGAGAACGCCGTCTACCGGGTGATCAACGGCCTGACCCGCTGGGGCGCCAAGGTCGTGCACAAGGGCAACGCCAAGGTGCACGTCTCCGGCCATGCCTCGGCCGGCGAGCTGCTGTACTTCTTCAACATCTGCAAGCCGCGCAACCTGATGCCGGTCCACGGCGAGTGGCGCCACCTGCGGGCCGCCGCCGAGCTGGGCATCGCGACCGGCGTGCCGCGCAACCGCGTGGTCATCGCCGAGGACGGCGTCTGCGTCGACCTGGAGAAGGGCGTCGCCCGGATCGTCGGCAAGGTGCAGGCCGGCTACGTCTACGTGGACGGCGCCTCGGTCGGTGACATCACCGAGGCCTCGCTCAAGGACCGCAAGATCCTCGGCGAGGAGGGCTTCATCTCGGTCTTCGTCGCGGTCGACTCGACCAACGGCAAGATGGTCGGTGGCCCGACCATCCAGGCCCGCGGCTCCGGCATCGACGACAACGCCTTCGTGCCGGTCGTGGCCAAGCTCCAGGAGGCCCTGGACCGCTCGGCGAGCGACGGCGTGCTGGAGCCCCGCCAGGTACAGCAGCTCGTCCGCCGGACCATCGGCAAGTGGGTCGCGGACAACTACCGCCGCCGGCCGATGATCCTGCCGGTCGTCGTCGAGGTCTGAGCCCCGTCTCCGACCCTCGTCCGGCCCTGCTGAGGCTGGTTTGACGTGGGGCGACCCGGTGCGTAATGTTCTCCGGGTTGCCCCACGGGACGAGCCCCAAGGAAGTCCTCGAATGCGAATTCGAGAACGGCCGGGAAAACGGACCGAGAAACTCTGATAGAGTTCGGGAGCGCCGAAAGGCGAAAGCCAAATCGGATGAAAGAAACTCCGGAAAACGGAGCGGAAAACATCTGATAAGCTGGAAACACGAAAGAACGAAGCGCCCGGAGGGCCCGCTGGAAGGCGGTCCGAAGGAA